>JAIYAA010000271.1 GCA_027489295.1 Sphingomonadales bacterium
GCCATCACCTCGAAGATCTCGAGGAAGTCGCTGCGCTGTTCGGGCAGCAGCTTCTCCAGCGCGGCGCGACGGCCGGCCTCGTCCTCGGCGAGGATCATCTGGCGCACCGCGGTGATGCGGCTCTGCTCGAAGAACATGTGCTCGGTGCGGCACAGCCCGACGCCCTCGGCACCGAACTCGCGCGCGGTGCGGCAATCGAGCGGCGTCTCGGCATTGGCGCGCACCTTGAGCCGGCGGACTTCGTCGGCCCAGCTCATCAGCGTGCCGAAATCGCCCGACAGCTCGGGCTGCACGGTCGGCACCTGGCCGGCCATCACTTCGCCGGTGGCGCCGTCGATCGTCACCATGTCGCCCTCGCGGACCTCACGCCCGCCGACGCGCATCACCTTGTCGCGCGCATTGATCGATAGGCTGCCAGCGCCCGAGACGCACGGCCGGCCCATGCCGCGCGCGACGACCGCCGCGTGGCTGGTCATGCCGCCGCGTGCGGTGAGGATGCCGCGCGCCGCGTGCATGCCGTGGATGTCCTCCGGGCTGGTCTCGACGCGGATCAGGATCACCGCATCGCCGGCATTGGCGCGCTTCTCCGCGGTGTCACTGTCGAACACCGCATAGCCCGACGCCGCACCCGGGGACGCGGGCAGCCCCTTGGTCAGCACGTCGCGCGGCGCCTTGGGATCGAGCGTCGGGTGAAGCAGCTGGTCGAGCGCCTGCGGATCGACGCGCAGGATCGCCTCCTCGCGGGTGACCAGCCCCTCATTGGCCATATCGACCGCGATCTTGAGCGCCGCCTTGGCGGTGCGCTTGCCGCTGCGGGTCTGCAACATCCACAGCTTTGCGCGCTCGACGGTGAACTCGATGTCCTGCATGTCGCGGTAATGCGTTTCGAGCCGGTCGAACACCGCCGCCAGCTCGCCATACACCTCGGGCATCGCCTCTTCCATCGAGGCGGGCTTGGCGCCTGCCGCCTCGCGGGCGCGCTGGGTGAGGTACTGCGGGGTGCGGATGCCCGCGACGACGTCCTCGCCCTGCGCGTTGATCAGGAACTCGCCATAATAGGCACGCTCGCCGGTGGACGGATCGCGGGTGAAGGCGACGCCCGTCGCCGAGGTGTCGCCCATATTGCCGAACACCATCGCCTGCACGTTCACCGCCGTGCCCCAGTCGGCGGGGATGTCGTTGAGGCGGCGATAGACCTTCGCGCGCTCGGACTGCCACGATCCGAACACCGCGCCGATCGCGCCCCAAAGCTGGTCGTGCACGTCCTGCGGGAACGGCTTGTCCCACAGCTCCTCGACGATCGCCTTGTACTCGGCGACCAGCGCCTGGAGATCGGTGGCGCTCAACTCGGTATCGAGCGTGAAGCCGCGATCCTCCTTGGCGATCTCCAGCGCCTCCTCGAACCGGCCATGGTCGAGGCCGAGCACCACATCGGCATACATCTGGATGAAGCGGCGATAGCTGTCCCAGGCGAAGCGATCGTCGCCGCTGGTCGCGGCCAGGCCCTGCACCGTCTGGTCGTTGAGGCCGAGGTTGAGGACGGTGTCCATCATCCCCGGCATCGAGACGCGCGCGCCCGAGCGGACCGAGACGAGCAGCGGATCGGCCGCATCGCCGAACTGCTTGTCCGTGATGCCTTCGATATGGGCGATGCCGTTCGCCACTTCGGCCTTCACGCTCTCGGGAAAGGTCTCGCCTTCCTCATAATAGCGCGTGCACATCGCGGTGGAGATGGTGAACCCCGGCGGCACCGGCAGGCCGATCGAGGCCATCTCGGCAAGGTTCGCGCCCTTGCCGCCGAGCAGAAACTTGTCCCCCGCACCACCGTCCGAAACACCACCGCCGAAGCGATACACATATTGCGTCATTCTGATCCCCTTCCGATCGAAAGCGCCGCACCATCGATAGGTGCGGCGCTACCGCGCTTGCGAAGACTCAGGAACCGCTGACTACGTTGTCGGTGGCGGTTTATTTCGGAACAGTGGCAGATTCTGGCCAATTCTCCAGTGATTAATCGTACAATTAGACCGGTTATCCCTCGATCTTGGCGAAGTCAGCCACATTGTGCACCGCATCACGCATCCGCGCGAGCAGACCCAGCCGCGCCGCACGCTTGACCGGATCGGCATCGTTGACCGTCACCTGGTCGAAGAAGGCATCGATCGGTGCGCGCAGGATCGCGAGCGCGGCCATGGCATCCTCGAACTGCTCGGCTTCGATCGCGGCGGTCGCCTTGGGCTCGGCGGCGTCGAGCGCGGCGGCAAGCGCGGCCTCGGCGGGTTCGGGGTCGTAGGCGAACCCGCTCCCCTGCGAAAGCAGGGGCCCAGGGTTGGCCGGACCTTCGCACCCCTGGGCTCCTGCTTCCGCAGGAGCACTGGTGGTGGCGACGCCTTCCTTCTTGAGGATGTTCGCCGCGCGCTTGTAGCCGGCGAGCAGGTTGGCGCCGTCCTCGGTACCGACGAACGCCTGCAACGCCTTCACCCGCGCGAGCAGCCGGACGAGATCGTCCTCCCCGCCGAGCGTGAACACCGCGTCGATCAGGTCATGGCGGACACCCGCCTCGCGCTGCTGGACCTTGAGGCGGTCGGCGAAGAAGTCGAGCACGTCCTGACTGACCGAACGCAGCAGCGGGAAGCGCAGGCCATTGTCGAGCAGGATTGCCAGCACGCCCAGCGCCGAGCGCCGCAACGCGAACGGATCCTTCGAACCGCTCGGCTTCAGGTCGACGCCGAAGAACTGTGTGATGCTGTCCAGCTTGTCTGCGAGCGCCACCGCCACCGTCACCGGATCGGTGGGGACGTCGTCGCCCTGCCCGACCGGCTTGTAGTGGTCGCGGATCGCCGCGGCGACCGCCGGGTCTTCCCCTTGCGCAGCGGCGTAATAGCCGCCCATCAGGCCCTGCAACTCGGGGAACTCGCC
>JAIYAA010000025.1 GCA_027489295.1 Sphingomonadales bacterium
GAATCGTCGCCGGCCTTCAGGGAGAGGACCATGCGCCATTTTCGCCGCGTCGCCGCGCTTGCCATCGCCGCGAGCGCTCTGACGCCTTTCGTCGCGGCCATGCCCGCCGGGGCGCAGACCGCCCGTACCGCCGACAAGCCGCTCTACAAGGACGCCGCCCAGCCGGTCGAGGCGCGGGTCGACGACCTGCTCGCCCGCATGACGCTGGAGGAAAAGGTACAGCAGCTCCAGGCGCTGTGGCTCAACAAGGGGCGCATCCAGGACACCAGGGGCGGGTTCGACCCCGCCAAGGCGAGCGCCAACTTCCCCAATGGCCTCGGCATGATTTCGCGCCCATATGACCGCCGTGGCGTCGCCGCAGGACAGCCGGGGGCGGCGGGCGCCGTTGCCGGCGACGTCAACCGCAGCCCGGAAGAAACCGCGCGCTACATCTATGCCGCGCAGAAATGGGCGATGGAGAAGACGCGGCTCGGCATCCCCATGCTGATGCACGAGGAATCGCTGCACGGTCTCGTAGCGCCCGGCGCCACCAGCTTCCCGCAGTCGATCGCGCTCGCCAGCAGCTGGGACCCCAAACTGGTCGAAAATATCTTCTCGATGGCCGCACGCGAGGCTCGCGCCCGCGGCGCCAACCTCGTCCTTGCGCCGGTGGTGGACGTGGCCCGCGATCCGCGCTGGGGCCGCATCGAGGAAACCTATGGCGAGGATCCGTATCTCGTAACGCAAATGGGCCTCGCCGCGATTCGCGGTTTCCAGGGCACCACGCTGCCGCTCAAGTCCGACAAGGTGTTCATCACCCTCAAGCACATGACCGGCCATGGCCAGCCCGAGAACGGCACCAATGTCGGCCCCGCCTCGCTTGGCGAGCGGACGCTGCGCGAGGATTTCTTCCCGCCCTTCGAACAGGCGGTGAAGACGCTCCCCGTCATGTCGGTGATGGCCAGCTATAACGAGATCGACGGCATCCCCAGCCATGCCAACAAATGGCTGCTGACCGACGTGCTGCGCGGCGAATGGGGCTTTCAGGGCGCCGTCGTCAGCGACTATTTCGCGATCCGCGAACTGATCACCCGCCATCACATGTTCAAGACTCCCAAGGACGCCGCCCAGCGTGCGCTCGACGCGGGCGTCGACGTCGAGACGCCGGACGGCGAGGCGTACACCCATCTCGTCGAACTGGTGAAGGAAGGCCGGGTCAGCCAGGGCGAGATCGACAATGCCGTCCGCCGCGTGTTGCGGATGAAGTTCCAGGGCGGGCTGTTCGAGAACCCCTATCCGGAGGTGAAGCTGGCGGCTTCGCGCACCAACACGCCCGAGGCGATCGCCCTCTCCCGCCAGGCCGCGCGCGAATCGATCGTGCTGCTCAAGAACGCGCAAGGGTTGCTGCCGCTCGACGCCAAGGGCATCAAGCGCATGGCGGTGATCGGCACCCACGCCAAGGACACCCCGATCGGCGGCTATTCGGACCTGCCGACCCATGTCGTCAGCGTGCTCGAGGCGATGCAGGCTGAGGGCAAGGGCAAGTTCGGCGTCGACTATGCCGAGGGCATCCGGATCACCGATCACCGCGAATGGTCCAAGGATGCGGTCAAGCTCGTCCCGGACTCGGTGAACGACCAGCTCCGCGCCCAGGCGTTGGAGACAGCGAAGAACGCCGATGTCGTCGTGCTGGTACTCGGCGGCAACGAGGCGGTGAGCCGCGAGGCCTGGGCCGACGAGCATCTCGGCGACAGCGAGACGCTGGACCTGCCGGGGCCGCAGGACCAGCTGGCGAAGGAACTGATCGCGCTGGGCAAGCCGGTCGTGGTGATCCTGCTCAACGGCCGCCCCTATGCGGTCAACACTCTCGCCGAGAAGGCGCCGGCGCTGATCGAGGGCTGGTATCTGGGCGAGCAGACCGGCAACGCGCTCGCCGACGTGGTGTTCGGGCGCACCAATCCCGGCGGCAAGCTGCCGGTGTCGGTGGCGCGCAATGTCGGCCAGCTGCCGATCTACTACAACAAGAAGCCGAGCGCGCGCCGCGGCTATCTGTTCGGCGACACCAGCCCGCTCTACCCGTTCGGCTATGGCCTCAGCTACACGACGTTCGACGTGTCGGCGCCGCGGCTGGGCACGGCGACGATCGGCATCGCCGACAAGGCGGCGGTCGAAGTCGACGTGACCAACACCGGCAAGGTGGCTGGCGACGAGGTGGTCCAGCTCTACGTCCATGACGACGAGGCTTCGGTCACCCGGCCGGTGATCGAGCTCAAGCGCTTCGAGCGCGTGACGCTCAAGCCGGGCGAGAAGAAAACCGTGCGCTTCGAGCTGACGCCCGAAGATCTGGCGCTGTGGAACAGCCAGATGCGCCATGTGGTGGAGCCGGGGACGTTCACGATCTCGTCGGGCCCGGACTCGGTAACGTTGAAGAGTGCGATGCTGACGGTGCGGTGATGTGCGAGGAGGCTGCGGGCCACAGCAGCCTCCCCTTCTGTTTGGCGCTCGGGGCCGGCGAAGCTACGGCTTCGGCGCAATAACTCGACGACCGCCGTTGGTGGACAGCGGGCGACGCCCGTGTGACATATACCGCCGTGACCTTGGCTCGGACGCAAGCAGCCCGGAAGGAAATTGTGAGCTTCTTTCGCGACTACTTCTTGCCCGGAGGAAAGCGGGTAACCTTTTGGGGCCCCGGTTCAAGAGCGTTTGTCCCAGTATGCGTCGCTATCACCCCGTTCTTGATCGCCCAATACACAACAGGGCTACAGTTGATTCCTAGCACGTATTTTTGGTTTGCGTTATCTATTGGATTAGTCATATCTGCGTATCTTCTTGTTATTGGCGCCATTCCATGGAGTTACAAAGTCACGCAGCGTGGAAAGAAGAACAATAGAAAGGATTGAACGTCAAATACCTTCACCTTGTGTTCTTTATCGCAGCGAATAAGGGGCGAGCAGACCAGCGGCAGATCGTGTAATCAGACCGACAGCTTCTGAAGCGGAAGCCGACTTTTGCCCTCGTCGTACCGGGCTTGCCCCCCGCTTCTTTGACGGTGAGCGAACGCGAGCGAAGCGGGGCCCCGGATCAAGCCCAGGGCGACGGCTGCGGGAACCGGGCGGCTGCGGAAATCAGGCCAGCCCCGTTCAATCATCCATCCACGCCGCCACCCAGAACAGCGGCGCGTTCCAGTTGATCGCGACTTCGTTCAGCGCATAGGCGTGGATGCTGTCCGCCCAGCAGGTCTGGGCGACGCACTTGCCCTTGAGCTGCATCGCGACCTGGTCCCCCATCGCCGTGTCGTTCGGTCCGCCCGAGAGGACGCCCGGCGGCGGCCCCGGCAGCCTGGCGTCGAGCGAGTGCGCCCAGAAGCGGTGGTGCGGGTTCTTGAGCGGCCGCACGCCATAGCCGCTGATATAGGACTGCCCCATCGGATTGCGCCCCAGCAGATAGTCGAGCGCCGAGACGATGCCCGCGCGGTACTTGGGCGCGCCGGTCAGGTCGCCCGCCACGCCGAGCAGCATCGCCTGGTTCATTAGGTCGCCGTTCGAGCCCCAAGGATAGCCGATCGGCCGATAGGGGATCGCATAGCCGTTCTGGCGGCGCTGCTCGAGGATGCCGTCCGCCGCGGCGATCAGCGTCGCGCGCAGTTTCTGCACCTCAGCATCGCTCAGCCCCGTCTTCACCGTCGCCAGCGTGATCGTGCCGAGCGGGGCGGTGAAGCTCCAGCCGGGCGCGCGCACCGCTTCGCCGAAGTGCGGCGAGCTAATTACCGCCTTGCGGAACGCCTCCTCGCCGGTGGTCGCGTAGAGTTCGGCGGCGGCCCAGTAGAATTCGTCGCTCAGGTTCGAATCGCCATAGCCGCCGCTGCCGGTGAAGCTGCTGGTGGCGTAGACCTGCGGGTTGC
>JAIYAA010000297.1 GCA_027489295.1 Sphingomonadales bacterium
CCGCGTCCAATCTCACCAACGTCAAGACCGACGCCAACGGTACGGTGGTGGACATGACGCAGGCCAGCGGCATCGCCACGGACTTTCACTACAAGAAGTTCGACAAGCGCACCAATACGCGCGCGGTGGGCATGAACGTCGAATGGCAGGTCTCGCCCAACCTTTCCGCCAGCCTCGACGGCACCTACTCGCTGGCCAAGGAAGAGCCGAACGGCGGCAAGGAAGCCTATCTGGCGCTGCTCGGCTATCTCACCGGCTCGTCGCGCTACCAGTCGGATGGGTCGCGCCTGCCCTGGCAGACCGAGACGCTGCCGACCTTCGCCAATGCCACCAATCGTTGCGGCAGTGCCGTCACCGATTCCGGTCGTCCTGGCAGCACCAGCGTGGTGGGCGCGGGGCAGCCGATGTGCCAGCACGTGATGCTGCTGCGCGGCTACGGGGTCCGCGACGAAGTGAAGCAGGTGCGCGCCGATCTTGCCTATAAGGGGGACGGCAGCGAGGGACTGGTAAAGGCCAATGCCGGCTTCTACGGCTCGGAGGATCGCAAGCGGACGTCGCTCTATTCGAATGACGGCGGCACCGGCTGCACCACCTGCGGCTATAATCTGCCGGTGCCTGCAGGGGTGGCGATCACCACCTTCGATGCGGGCAGCGGGTTCCTGTCGGGCGTAAGCGGATCAAACCGCCTGCCGACCGAGTGGCAGACCTTCGACGGCCCGACGCTGTTCAGCGCGATCACTGCGCAGCAGGGTGCAGGCTTCTCCTTCGCGCCGCCCCTGGTCAACGACACGCTCGTCAAGGAGCGGGTGCTGGGCGGCTATCTCGAGACCGAATGGCGCGGCACCGTCGCCGGGAAGCCGATCTCGATTGTCGCCGGCGTGCGGTTCGAGGATACCTCGACCAACGTCAACGGCCTTGCCACCGCCTATACCGCGCTGGTCAAGCTGGCCAACGACCAGACGCAGTACGGCTCGACGGCATCGGGCACCACCCGCACGGTGGGCACGGCGCATTATATCGACATCCTGCCCAACATCGCGCTGAAGTGGCAATTGTCCGATGCGTTCACGATGCGCTTCGCCGCCTCGCAGACGATCACCCGGCCGACGCTGGAGCAGCTCTCGCCGGTGACCACCTTGGTCACGCTGCGTCCCGGAAACTTCGCCGCCAGCCGCGGCAATGCCGATCTCAAGCCGTTCAAGGCGAGCAACCTCGATCTCTCGTTCGAATATTATTACGGCCGGTCGAGCTATGTCTCGCTGGGCGGCTATCTGAAGAGCGTGAACAACTTCATCGTGCTCAACCAGACGACCGGCCCGGTCACCGCGGCCTCGGGCAGCGCGCTGCTCGATCCGGCGACCGGCACGCCGGCGCAGTTCACCATCACTGCCCCGGTCAACGGGCAGGACGCAACGGTGACCGGCCTGGAGGCGGCCTGGCAGCATGCGTTCGGCGACACGGGCTTCGGCTTCCAGGTCAACGGCACGCTGGTCGGGTCGAACCGCCACCTCAATCCGCAGGATCTTCGCAACAAGTTCGCGCTGACCGGCCTGTCCAACTCGGCCAACGCCGTGGCCTTCTACGACAATCACGGGATCGAGGCGCGGGTGGCGTTCAACTGGCGCGATCGGTTCCTGCAGTATCTCGCGCCGCCGCCGCTCAACGGGGCGGGCCAGGCGGTCACCCAGGTCCGGGCCTATTCCCAGGTCGATGCGAGCCTGACCTATCACCTCAATTCCAACTTCGCCGTGTTCGTCGAAGGCGCGAACCTCACCAACTCGATCGCCTTCAAATATGCCTATTACTCCAATCAGTTCCTGAACGCGGAGGATAGCGGACGGCGCTTCAAGCTCGGCGCCCGGGTCAACTTCTGATCCGAGGGTAGCGGATCGGGGGCGGGATGGGGTGACCCTGTCCCGCCCCTTTGCCGCCACTCCATTCGTGCTAGATCGAGACGAGAGAGAGGGATGTCGAAGTCGCATGAATCGACAGATTGAGTCGGTCTGCATCGTCGGAGGCGGATCGGCGGGATGGCTCACCGCCGCGTTGATCGCCGCGCGCCACGGACCGGACCTCAAGGTCACGCTCGTCGAAAGCGTGCGACTGGGGATCATCGGCGTCGGTGAGGGCACCTGGCCGACGATGCGCAACACGCTGCGCAAGATCGGCATCAGCGAGACGGACTTCCTGCGCACCTGCAAGGCGTCGTTCAAGCAGGGGGCGAAGTTCGCGGGCTGGCGCACCGGCGGCGCCGACGATTTCTACTACCACCCGCTGGTATTGCCCGAGGGCTTTCCGGACGTGGACCTTGCGCCGTTCTGGAACGCACGCGCCGACGCGGCGGGCACTCCGTCCTTCTCCGATGCGGTGTGTTTCCAGGAATTCCTGTGCGAGCATGATCTCGCGCCCAAGCAGATCACCTCGCCCGAATATGGCGGCATCGCCAACTATGCCTACCATCTCGACGCGGTGCGGCTGGGCGAGATGCTGCGCGCGCACTGTGTCGGCAAGCTCGGCGTGCGCCATGTCGACGATGACATCGTCCGCGTCGAGCAGGCGGAGAATGGCGACGTCACCGCCGTGATCGGCCAGCGGCATGGAAGCATCGCGGCAGACCTGTTCGTCGATTGCAGCGGCTTTTCCTCGCTGCTGCTCGGCCAGACGCTGGGGGTACCGTTCCTCGACTGCAGCGACGTGCTGTTCATCGATCGGGCGCTGGCGGTGCAGGTGCCCTATGACCGCGAGGACGCACCGATCGTCTCGCACACCGTCTCCACCGCGCAGGACCATGGATGGATCTGGGATATCGGGCTGCAGAACCGGCGCGGCGTGGGCTATGTCTATTCCAGCCGGCACGCCGGTGCCGATCGGGTGGAGGAGGCGCTCGCCGCCTATGTCGGCCCGGCCTTCGCCGACCTGACCCCGCGCGAGATCACCATCCGCTCGGGCCACCGCGAGACCTTCTGGAAGAACAATGTCGTCGCCGTCGGGCTGGCGGCGGGATTCCTCGAGCCGCTCGAGGCATCGGCGCTCGTGCTGATCGAACTTTCGGCCGACTATATCGCGAGCGCCATGCCCGCCACGCGCGCTGCGATGGACATCGTCGCACGTCGCTTCAACGCCATGACCCGCTATCGCTGGGATCGGATCATCGAGTTCCTCAAGCTGCACTATATGCTGTCCCAGCGCGACGACACCGCCTTCTGGCGCGACAATCGCGATCCCGCGACCATTCCCCAGCCGCTCCAGGATCTGCTGGAGCTGTGGCGGCACACCCCGCCGGGCGAGCATGACTTCGCCAGCGCCCACGAGATGTTCCCGGCGGCGAGCTATCAATATGTGCTCTACGGCATGGGCTTTCGAACCGCGCCGCGCGCCGGTGCGCTGGCCGCCCGCGATGCCGCCGAGGATGCGCTGGAGCGCGTGACCGCGACCAAGCGCCGACTGGCGAGCACGATGCCGACGAACCGCGCGCTGCTCGACAAGCTCGCGCAGTATCGCTTCCAGCCCATCTGACCCCCAGGCCTGCCCCGAAAGAGACGCGATGAATCTGGTACAACTCACCCGCAAGGACCATGCCGGGCTTCGGCTCGATCCCGCACGCGCGCTTTCGGCGGCGGCGAGCGTTCACCTCGTGCCGCTGGTCGCAGGCGAGATCCGCAAGGTGGCCAGCCAGTTCCCCGTGTTCCTCGCCAAGAATGCCGAGACCGGCCAATTCTATCCCGCCGCGCTGCTCGGGCTGGAGCCGCAGGAAAATCTGTTCTGGGACGGCACGACATTCGATGCCGATCACGTCCCGCTCAATCTGCTGCGGCTGCCCTTCTTCGTTGGCAGCGGCGATCTGGAGGGGGCGGTGTGCATCGATGAGACGAGCGCGGCGATCGTGCCGGATGGGCCGGTGGGCATTGTCGAGGCAGACGGGTCCGACAGTGCCTACCTGCAATCGGTGCAGGCGATCCTCGGCCAGCTGGTGGCGGAGCAGGCCGCCACGGCCGCGCTGGTCGATCGCGTCACCGAGCATCGCCTGCTCACCGAGGTGAAGCTGGATGTCGCCTTCCACGATGGTGGGGCGGCCACGCTGTCCGGGCTGTACGGCATCGACGAGCGGGCGCTGGGGCGCAAGGCGGCCGCGCTGGGGGATTGGGATCAGGTCATGATCCTGGCGGCAATGGCGCTCTCGCTGGATCATGTGGCCGGGCTGGTCCGGCGCAAGAATGTGCGGCGGGCCGCCGAGGCCGCCTGGTTCGTACCCGCGGCATGAGCCATGGCCCGGCCCGCATGGGTGCGGAGCAGGTGCCGCTGTGGCAACAGGAAGATGCGCACCCGCAGCCCGATGCGCTGGTCGCGGCGGCGCAGCGCCTCGCGTTCCGGCGAGAGCAAGGCGATCTCTACCCCGGCCTGCGGGCGCCCACGCCTGCTGCCTATCCCGATTGGCTGGTCGGCGCGGCAGCGGCGGTTCTGGGCGGTCGCGTCAGCATGTTGCGCACCAGTTTCGCCGTGGCGGGGGACGATCCTGCACGTCTGGCGCCGATCCAGCGCATCCCCCATTTCGATGATTGTGCCGAGACGATCATCGCTTCGGTCCATTATCTCTGCGCGGCGCCCCATGGCGGGACCAGCTTCTATCGTCACCGCACCACCGGGTTCGAGCGGATCACGGCGGACCGTCTGCCGCTGTGGCGCCAGGCGCTTGCGCGGGACGGACAGGCCCATGGCATGCCGCCGCCGGCATATCAGGACGGCGACAGCCCCGGCTTCGTCCGAATCGGCCAGGCGGCAATCGCCTTCAACCGCCTGATCTTCTACCCGGCCAACTGCCTCCACGCCGGAGACATTGCCGCTTCCTGGCAGACCGGCGCCAGCAGCCCGCGGCTGACGATCACGTCGCTGCTTCTGCTGGAATGATGCAGGCGAACGGTTCGGGCGGAAAAGGGGCCGCGCGGCGTGCGGAGAATGGGCTTGGGCGTCAGCGCGGCGCGCCGAAATCGCGTGGCGCCTGCCGCAGCGTGACCCGCAATCGACCGGTGCCGCGAAGCGCGGCGAGCGGTGTCGTGATGCGACCGAGCCGGACCAGCCCCGGCGAGTAGCGGAAATCACGCCGGAAGATCGCGAGATTGCCCCAGGGGGCGTAATAGGCGAGGTCGCCTGCGACCGGCGCCACGCCCTCCGGGGCATCGGGATGCCGTAACCTCCGGGGGAGCATCGCGATCTTCTCGCTCGCGCCGAAATCCTCGAGTTCCAGCGTCAGCGGCATCAGGGCCAGCAGGTCGCGCGTCGCGGCGCTGTCCTCCAGCTGCACGTGCCAGCGTCCGTCGGGTCCTTCGATTTCGAGCCGGGACGCGGGGTGGGGTACGGCGCGGGTCGCCATGCGGAGGTCCTTCATCCTGGTGTGTACGGCAGCGCCCGGGGGGAAGGCGGTGGCAGCGATCAGCCCGGTCAGAAGGGCCGCAGCCTCTGGTCTGTTGCCTCGCACGGTACGCTCCCTCCGGAATGCCGCACGGATAGCGGAACGCGGCAGCTGCAGGCAGCCGGAACGGACTTCATGCGGTGCTGAGCGGCGCTCAACGGGTGGGCAGGGGGCTTATGGCGAGGACGGCTGCATGCGTATCACGCCGGATCGCCGTCACCGCCCGCGGCGTGACCGCCCCGCGGTCGTTGCCCCAGTTGCGGCGTACGAAACTGACGACTGCGGCAACCTGTGCGTCGCTCAGCTGCGCGCGATACGCGGGCATGCGATAGGCGTCGGGCACCCCGGCGGCGACCACGCGGGCCGAACCATTGAGGGTGATGTTGATCTGCGAGTCGCCATGGCGCGCCAGCGAGGAGGCGGTGCCGGCGAGCGGCGGGATCCACGGCGCCTTGCCGCGCCCGTCGGGCCCGTGGCAGAAGCTGCACTTCTCGGCATAGACCTGCGCGCCAAGATCGCCCGTGCGCTTCGCCACGCTGAGCGTGTCGCCTGCCGGCCGATACTGCCAGGGCGCGCCCTCGCGGTTTGGGTCGCCGGGCAGGTCCTTCAGATAATGGGCGATCGCGCGCAGATCGCGGTCGGTGAGGAACTGGGTGGAATTGTTGAACGCCTCGGCCATCGATCCGAACACCACGCCGTGCTGGTTGCGGCCGGTCTTGAGGAAGCGGAAAATGTCGTTCTCGCTCCAGCGCGCCACGCCGGTGTTAGGATCGCCGCGCAGGCTGGGGGCATACCAATGGTCGATCACCGCGCCCGACAGATAGGCGCTGCTGCTTTGATCGGAGCCGCGCTCGTTCATCGCAATGCCGCGGGGGGTGTGACAGGCGCCGCAATGCCCGGCACCCTGCACCAGATAGGCGCCGCGGTTCCACAGCGCGTCCTTGGCCGGATCGGCGCGGAACGGCGCGGACGGCGCGAACACGCCGTTCCACAAGGCTAGCGGCCAGCGCAGGCTGAGCGGCCAGGGGATGTCGCTCGCCCGGTTCGCCTGCCGCACCGGCGCGACGCCGTGGAGGAAATAGGCGTAAAGGGCGCGGACGTCCTCGTCCGTCAGCTTGGCATAGGAGGGGTAGGGCATCGCCGGATAGAGCCGGTGCCCGTCCCTGGCCACGCCGTGGCGCAGTGCGCGATCGAAGTCCGCCAGGGTGTAGGTGCCGATCCCGGTTGCCTTGTCGGGCGTGATGTTGGTCGCATAGATCGCGCCCATCGGCGTCGGCATCTTGAGCCCGCCCGCATAGGCGCGGCCCCCCGGCAGGCTGTGACAGGCGACGCAGTCGCCCGCCCGGGCAAGATAGGCCCCGCGCGCCACGAGGTCGGCCGAGGCGGCGGGCGCGGCCGCGCCGTCGAACGGCGAGGCCGGCGTGCGGGTCACGAACTTTGCGGTAGCGCCGGCAAGCACCAGTAGCATCGGCAGTATCAGGGCGAGGATCTTCTTCACGCGAGCATCCAATTCAGCGGGCCGGTGCAAGGGGCAGGGGGGCGATCAGGCATCGAAGCGGAGGCGCGACAGCGGCATGTTACGCACGCGTTGGCCGGTGAGGTGCGACACGGCATTGGCGATCGCCGGCGGTACCGCGGGCAGGCCGGGTTCGCCGATGCCGCCCATCTTGGCACCGCTCTCGACAATGCGGACCTGCACGCGCGGCATGCGATCGGGCGGCAGGATCGGGTAGCCGTCATAGTTGCGCGCCAACGGCATGCCGTCCTGATACACCGCCTCCTCGAGCAGGACCTGCGAGGTCCCCAGCGCCACCGCGCCGTTCACCTGGGCATCGATGATCGCCGGGTTGACGACGCTGCCGGGATCGATCGCCTGCCACAGTTCGTGCACCTGCACCTGCCCGCCCTGGATCGAGACTTCGGCGATGGCCGCCGTCTCCGTGCCGAAGGGCGAGGCCATCGCGATCCCGCGTGCGCGGCGGGAGCCGTCGGGTGCCATATAGGGCCCGCGCTTCCAGCCCCCGGAGAGATCTGCCACCGCCTTGAGCAGGGTGGCGAGCCGCGCATCGTCGCGCAGCAGGTGCAGGCGCAGCGCCAGCGGGTCCTGGCCACCGGCATCGGCCAGCTCGTCGAGGAAGGACTCGTAGAAGAAGTCGTTCATCGAGTTGCCCACCGAGCGCCAATAGCCGAGCATCGCCGGCTGCTTGACGAAATCCTGCGCGATCCTGCGGGCGGGGATCGCGTACGCCTTGTTGGCGAGCCCCTCCAGCGCCGTCGGATCGAGGTCCTTGCCGCGCTGGTTGGCGATGCCTTCGGTCGGCCCTTCGGTACTGCTGATCGCCTCGATCGCCACGGGCATGCCGCCGGCATCGAGCGCGCCTCGAAAGCGCACCACCGCCAGCGGGCGGTGGGTATCCCGCAGGAACTCCTCCTCGCGCGTCCAGATCAGCTTGACGGGGCGGCCGGTTGCCTTGGCGAGCAGGATCGCCTGGGGATAGGGGGCGGCGTCCGAATAGACGAAGTGCCGCCCGAAGAATCCGCCGAGCAGCGGTGAATGGATGGTGATCCTCGCCGGGTCCAGGCCGGTGCGCCGGGCGATGTCCCCCAGGAACATGTCGGGGGCCTGGTTGGGGAACCACAGGTCCAGCGCGCCGTCGTCGTTGAACCGCGCGAGCGCCGAGGGGGGCTCGAGCTGGCCGTGCACGACATATTGGCTGTGATAGGTCGCCGCGATCTGCTTCGCCGCCTTGTCGAATGCGGCGGCGGGATCACCCTCCGTCTCGGCGGCCTCGCCCTCCTGCCGACGCGCGGCGAGCTGGTCGCGGAACGCATCGGTCGCGAAATCGGCGGGCATGTAGCGGATCGCAGCCTTGTCGGCGGGCTCCTGCCAGTCGACCAGCGCGGCTTCCACCGCGCGCCTGGCGTTCCACCACCGCTCTGCGACGACCGCGACGGCGCCCGGCAGGCGGTGCACCGAATGGACGCCGGGCATCGCTTTCAGCTGCGCCTCGTTGTGGATCCCACCCACCGTCAGCCCATAGCGCGGCGCATGCTGAACGGCGGCGTGGAGCATCCCGTCGACGCGCATGTCGATGGCGTAGAGCGCCTTGCCGGTCGACTTGTCGTGGATGTCGAGCCGGGGGATCGACTTGCCGATCCACCGAAACTGCGCCGGATCCTTGAGGGGGACGCTGGCGGGATCGGGCGAGGGCAGGTCGAGCGCCTGCGCCGCCAGCTCCCCATAGCCGATCGAGCGACCGCCGGCCTGGTGGACGACGCGGCCGGGTTCGGTCGAGAGCGCCTCGATCGGCACGCCCAGCCTGGCGGCGCCCGCCTGGAGCAGCAGGTGCCGCGCCATCGCGCCGACGCGGCGCATCGTCTCGTAGCTGGTGCGGACCGACATGCTGCCGCCGGTGATCCGCATCATCCCGTTGACGACCAGATAGTCGGGGCCGGTCGGCGCGCTTTCCACCACGAAGGTCGCGGGGTCGGCGTCGAGTTCCTCGCCGACGATCTGCGCCATCGCGGTATAGATGCCCTGGCCACCTTCCATGAAGGGGCTGCGAAGGTGCACCGTCCCATCCGGGCGGATCTCGAGAAAGGCGGGCACGCGCGTGCCTGGCTTGATCGGCGTGGTCGCCGCCGCTGCGCGCGCGCCGTCGACGGGAATGCCGAAGCCCAGCACCAGCGCCCCTGCGCTGGCACCCGCCGCCCGTACCAGGAAGCCGCGGCGCGAGATGTTGACCGGCGCCCCGGTCGGCAGGTCGAGCAGGCGGCTCACGCGGCGCCGTCCCGAGGCTTGGCGGCAGCAACAGCCGCAGCACCTGCGACCAATAGCGCAGCGGCGGCGATATCGCCGGGCGCGCCGGCGTCGACCGCCGCTGCCGGCGTTGCGCCTGCCAGATCCTGCACTGCCGCGCGGATCGCGTTGTACGTCCCGCAGCGGCAGAGATTGACCATGGCCGCTGCGATCTCGGCATCGCTCGGCTGCGCGACTTCCTTGAGCAGCGCGGTCGCCGCGATCACCTGGCCGGACTGGCAATAGCCGCATTGCGGCACCTGATGCTTGATCCAGGCCTGCACCACGCGGGCACCTACGGCATCCTGCTCGACCGCCTCGATCGTGGTAATTTGCTTGCCCGCGACACTGTCGACCGGCGTCACGCAGGCGCGCGTGACGACCCCGTCGACCAGCACCGAGCAGGCGCCGCACTGGGCAATGCCGCAGCCATATTTGGTGCCGGTCATCCCCAGATCGTCGCGCAATACCCAAAGGAGCGGCGTGTCCGGCGCGGCGTCCACCGCGTGCAGCCTGTCGTTGATCCGGAGTTCCATGCGCACCTCTTCTCTGCCGGGCGCGCGAACCGGCGCCGCGCCTCGACCCGGCCAGAAGCTAGGTCCGGGCCGGGGGTGTAACAATCGGCCGGCGGCTTGACGTCGCGTTGAGCCGCGCTCAACGCCGCAGCCGGAGCGTCCCTCCGACGACCCGTGGATCGCCCGGCGTGCCAAGGATCAGTCCGGAATTGCCGGCCTGGATCGTGAGGTTCTGGATGTAGCGGGTGTCGAACAGGTTGCGGGCGAACACCACCACTTCCAGCCCGCCGCCGAAGCGCCAGCCCAGGCTGGCATTGGTGAGGGTATAGCCTTCGATACGGGTGTAGCGCGACAGGCTGGGATCGCCATTGAACCCGCTTCGCCCGACGACATCGACATGCAGCAGCGCGGCGTCGCGCCCGATCGGCAGCGCATAGTCCACCCCGCCCGTCACCGCGATCCGGGGGAGGGAGGCGAGCCGCTGCCCGGTAAGGCTGCAGGCGGTCGTGGCGGTGCCCTGCACCTCCAGCGGACAGGGGCCGGCCGGATAGTCGCTGTAGCGGCCATCCGCATAGGCGAGCGACGCGCGGGCGGCGAGGCCGGCGAGCGGCCGCACGCTCAGGTCCGCTTCGATCCCCTTCACTGTCACCGCCGGGATGTTGGACAGGTAGCCGCGCAGCGCCACCGTCTGGCTCGAATCGACCACCGTCGCCTGGAAATCGCGGACCCGGGTGTAATAGCCGTCGATATTGAAGGTGATGCGACGGCCCCACCAGTCGGTCTTCAGCCCGATCTCGTAGCTGGTGTTGCGCTCGGGCCGGACGACCGCCGTGGCGAGCACGGGCTGGTTCTGGTTGTCGAGCGGCAGGCCCGACATGTTGAGCCCGCCCGACTTGAAGCCGCGCGCGACGCTGGCATAGGCCATCACCGAGGGTCGAACCTGCCAGGCCAGATTGGCGCGGCCCGATACGCTGCCGTCCCGGTCGTGCGCGGTGTAGCGTTGCGGGCGCAGGACGGAGAGGCGGGCGTTGATCAGCGCGGTGCTGGTGACGGCCGGGCCGCCCGAGACGGTAGTGGCGTAGCTGCCGTCCTTTTCCTCATAGGTGTAGCGCAGGCCGGCGGTAGCGGTGAGCCTCGGCGCGATCCGCCAGTTCGCCTCGCCGAACGCCGCGACGCTCGCGCTCCGGAAATCGGTGCGCCCATCCTGGCCATAGCCGTCGAGCAGGTTGGCCGGCACGGGTGTGGCGTTGGTGCCGGTGGTCGGGCCGATCAGCCAGCCGGCGGCGGCGGGGCCGTAGATGCTGATCGGCCGGCCGAGGATCCGCTGGTGAAAGCCGTAGAGCCCGACGACATAGCCGAGGGGGCGCTCGCTCTCCGAGGCCAGGCGCAGTTCCTGGCTGAACTGGTCCTGCCGCGAAGGGATATGCTGCGAGCGCTGGATCGGCAGCCCGGTATAGTCGCGGTCGTTTTCCGCGTCCCAGTTCCAGAAGCGCCAGGCCGAGACCGAGGTGAGTGTGTGGCCGCCCAGTTTCCAGTCGGCGATGGCGCTGGCGCCACCCTCGTTGGTGTTCACCCCCAGCGGCCCGTCGATATCGGTCTTGCGATCATAGGGATCGGTGCTGGGCGGTGCGTAGCCGAACTGCGCCGCAAGGCCTGCGGGACCGCCATATTGGCGGCTCGCGGGGCGCAGGCTCTGGCCGACGCGCAGATAGACCTGGGTGCAGCAATAGGCATCGAAATTGGTCACGTCGGCGATCAGTCGCAGCGAGAAGGTCGCGCTCGGCTGGTAGAGCAGCTGGCCGCGTGCCGCCTGGGTGCCGAGCGTGTTGGCGGCGATGCCGGTGCGGACATTGTCGAGCACCCCGTCGCGTCGGGTGGAGACGCCGGAGAGGCGGAAGGCGAGCGTGTCGGTGATCGGGCCGGACACCCAGGCCTTGGCCTGCACGAAGTTGAACGACCCGTAGGACAGCTCGGCCACGCCCTCGGGCGTGAAGCTGGGCTTGCGCGTCGTGATGCTGATCGCGCCCGCCGTGGTGTTCTTGCCGAACAGCGTGCCCTGGGGGCCACGCAGTTCCTCCACCTGGCCGATGTCGGCGAAGTCGAAGGCGGCGGTAGCGGGGCGGGCGTGGTAGACCTGATCGACATAGAAGCCGACCCCCGGCTCGAGCCCGTCATTCGCCTGGCTGACCGCCACCACGCTGGAGCCGAGGCCGCGGATGGTAAAGGCGGTGTTGCGCGGATTGGCCGAGCTGTAGGCGAGGCTGGGGATCAGCGTGGCGAGCCCTTGCGTATTCACCGTATAGCTCTGGTCGAGCAGGTCTCCGTCCACCACCGAGAGCGCGCCTGGCACGCGCTGCGCATCCTCCGGGCGCAGCCGGGCCGTGACGAGGATCGGGGCGGCATTGGGAGAGGGTGTGTCTTCGCCGGACGGATCTACAGGCGCCCTGGTCTGCGCGGCTGCGGATGCCACCAGCAGCAGCGACGCTGCCATTGCGGAAATCCCGGCGCCGACCTTCATGCCCAAAACCCCCGCGTGCGGTGCCGTGGCACCTGTCATCGGGCCGGTTGCTAGCTGCTTTATATCCACGCGTATATAAAGATCGGCGCAATACCGCGTTGAGCGGCGGCAGTTCAGTCGGCGGGGTCTGCGGCCTGCGGTGCGCTGCGCAGCCGTGCCGCCAGCCGCGCATACGGGGTGCCGCGCATCACCGATGCCGCCTGTTCCTCGAGCGCCCGATAGTCGGCGAGAACGGCGCGGCCGGCCTCGGTGAGCCGCGCGCCGCGTTCCCGGCCGCCGCCGCGCAGGGTTTCGACAAGGGGGTCCTTAAAGCAGCGGTTCACCTCGTCGACCAGCAACCATGCACGGCGATAGCTCATGCCCAGCGCCCGCCCGGCGGCCGAGATCGAGCCCTGGGCCTCGATCGCGTCGAGGAGATCGGCCTTGCCGGGACCGAGTGCAAAAAGTTCGCCGCAGACCAGTTGCAGCTTCAGCTTGAGTGCGCCCTGTTTCACCGTGCCCGTTCCCCTCGCTCGCGCATGTCGGAGCGCAGAACGCAGCGGGATACAAGCCCCGCTGGTCCGCGGGCAGCATTCACGCGCCCAGCGGTCGGCGTTCGCGGATCATGTCGATCAGCAGACGCAGGCCGGTGGGCAGGTGCCGCCGGCCCGAATAATAGAGGTGGAAGCCGCTGCCCATCGGCGACCAGTCGGCAAGCACGGGGACCAACGCGCCCGAATCGAGATGCGGCTGCAGCACCGGCTGCGAGGCATAGAGGATGCCGGTACCGTTCAGCCCCAGCGGGACGGCGGCGACGCTGGCGTCCACGGTCAGCGGTCCCGGCGTCGCGATCGCCACCGCCTCGTCGCCGCGTTCGAACTCCCAGTGATAGTGCTGATCGTTGCCGAGGCGAATGCCGATGCAGCGATGGTGGCGCAGATCCTGCGGCGTGGCCGGCGCGCCGAAGCGATCGAGATAGGCGGGCGAGGCGGCCGTCATCCAGCGCAGGTCGGGCGAGAGCCGCTGGGCGATCATGTCCTCCGGCACGGTGCCGCCGTAGCGGATGCCGGCATCGAACCCGCTGCCGACGACGTCGATCAGGCGATTGCTGACGCTGATGTCGATCGTCACATCGGGATAGCGCTCGACGAAATGGGGCAGCACCGGCGCGAGCAGCAGCGGCATGGCGTCTTCCAGCACGTTGATGCGGATCCGGCCGGCCGGCGCATCGCGATAGCGGTCCAGCGTGCCGGCGGCGCTGTCGATGGCATCCAGCGGACCTTCGATGGCGGCGCGCAGCTCTTCGCCGGCGGCCGTCAGGGAGACGCTTCGCGTCGTTCTGTTCAACAGTCGCACTCCGCGCCGTGCTTCCAGCGCGGTGATGGCATGGCTCAGCGCGGAGGCGGTGACGCCCATCTCGCGCGCCGCTTCCCGGAAGCTGCCGCGCCGGGCAATGGCGAGGAAATAGGCGAGATCGGCCAGATCGGCCCGCGTCAGTCTCATCAGACCCCTCCCGGCATTGTTGAGCGTTGCTCATCGCATCATTGCCGATGGGGCGACTAATCGCCAGCCGCGCCTTCACCTAGATCCGGGGGGACGAGGCGGGACCGATCCGGTGGCCGCCGATCCGATTGCGCGAGCAGGAAGGACGGACATGGAAATCGTACGCAAGCAGGACCAGAAGACGGTCGACGGGCCCGAGGCCTATTTCACCGGCACGGCGACGATCACCGGCCAGTTCCAGCGCGAAGCCCCCTCGCGCGTCTCCGGTGCGATCGTCCATTTCGAACCGGGGGCCCGTACCGCCTGGCACACCCACCCGGCCGGACAGACGCTGATCGTGACCGAAGGTGTGGGCTGGACCCAGATTGCGGGCGGGCCGAAACTGGAATTCCATGCCGGCGATATCCTGTGGTGCCCGGCGGACAAGAAGCACTGGCACGGCGCGACGGCCGATGCGGCGATGACCCATATCGCGGTTCAGGAGTCGGTCGATGGGTCCCCCGTCACCTGGCTCGAGAAGGTGACCGACGCCGACTATCTCGCCCCGCTCGGCGGAAGGTGATCCCGGCCTGGGCCCCGGAAGTTCGCGCCGGCGGCGAGCTGCGCCGCCCGCCTGACGGGGGGACCGGTGGTCCCGCCGCATGCAACAGCCCGGCGAGGCGAAGCG
The DNA here is from genome assembly GCA_027489295.1 of Sphingomonadales bacterium. Next base: position 14,389 of record JAIYAA010000297.1, read on the forward strand.
CCCGCCGGCAAAAGGAACACGCCATGATCCTCGATGAACAATACACGCTCGCCAATGGCGTGACGATCCCGAAGCTGGGCCTCGGCACTTGGCGGATCGATGACGATGCGGTCGCCGCGGTGGTGCGCGAGGCCGCCGCGATCGGCTATCGCCACATCGACACGGCGCAGGCCTATGGCAATGAACGGGGTGTCGGCGAGGGGCTGCGCGCTTCCGGCCTCGCCCGCGACGCGCTGTTCCTCACCACCAAGCTCGTAGCCGAATCCAAGACCCGCGTCGATGCCGCCCGGCGCATCGATGAGTCGCTGCGGCTGATCGGGCTCGATCATATCGACCTGATGCTGATCCACAGCCCGCAGCCCTGGGCCGAGTTTCGCGCGGGCGGCGATTACGACGCCGGCAATCTCGAGGCGTGGCGCGCGCTGGAGGATGCGCTCGCCGCCGGCAAGGTTCGCGCGATCGGTGTTTCCAACTTCGAGCGCGCGGACCTCGACAACCTGCTGGCGCACGGATCGGTCGCGCCGGCGGTGAACCAGGTCCTCGCGCATGTCGGCGCAACGCCGTTCGACCTGATCGACTATTGCCGGAGCAAGGGGGTGCTGGTGCAGGCCTATTCGCCCGTCGCGCATGGCGCCGCCCTGGACGATGCCGCGCTCGGCGCGATGGCGGCCCGCTACGGCGTGGGCGTCGCGCAGCTCTGCATCCGCTACTGCCTGCAGCTCGGGCTCCAGCCCCTCCCCAAGACGGCGACACCGGCGCATCTGCGCAGCAACGCCGAGCTCGATTTCGTGATCAGCGAGGCGGACATGGCGGTGCTCCAGCAGGCGCGGCGCACGGACTATGGCGCGGCCAGCGCCTTTCCCGTGTTCGGCAAGACGCGCCAGCCGGCCGCAGAGGCGCGGACCTAGGCGGGGCACCGGCGTACGCTGCGCGCCTAAGAGGCAACATGGCATTCCATCGATCCGACTTCGCCGATCTCAACGCCTTTCTGGCGATCGCGCGGCACCGCAGCCTCCGGCGCGCCGGACTGGAACTGGGCGTGAGCGCCTCCGCGCTCAGTCACGCGCTGAAGGGGCTGGAGGCGCGCCTCGGCGTGCGGCTGCTGAACCGCACCAATCGCAGCATCACGCTGACGGCGGCGGGGGAGACGCTGCAGGCGGAGATCGCCCGCCCGTTCGCCACGATCATCGAGGCGACCGAGGCGCTCAACCATTTCCGCGAAACGCCCGCCGGGCGGATCCGCCTGAACGTCGCCGAACATGCCGCGGCATTGGTGCTCGCGCCGGTGCTGCCCGTGTTCCTCGAACGCTATCCTGACATGGCCGTGGACCTGTGCGTCTCGAACCAGATGGTCGATA
>JAIYAA010000292.1 GCA_027489295.1 Sphingomonadales bacterium
CCCTGCGCGTGGTTGCCGGCGGAGGCGGCGATCACGCCCTTGGACCGCGCCTCGGCATCGAGCTGGAGCAGCGTGTTGAGCGCGCCGCGCTCCTTGTAGGCGGCGGTGAACTGCAGGTTCTCGAACTTCAGGTACACGTTGGCGCCGGTCAGCTGCGAGAGCGTGCGGCTGTGCAGCGTCGGCGTGCGCACGACGGCGCCGCTAATCCGCGCCGCGGCTGCCCGGACGTCGTCGATGGACACGGGGAGCGGGGCGGACGCGGGTGCTGCTTTGGTAGCCATAGCCTGTCCGCCTAGACCATCTGGCGCAGCAGGGGAACAGGCCCTATGCCTTGCACCCATGTTCACGCGCCTCAAGCGGCTTGCCGCCGCCACCGCCCTGTTGCTCGCGCCCGCTGCGCAGGCCGATGGAATCATTGAGAATGTCAACGGCATCACGCTCGACGCGCACGGCGCCGTGGTGCGGTTCGAGGCGATCCAGATCGATCCCTGGGGCAAGGTGGTCGCGCTGTTCGCCAAGGGGCAGAAGCACCCGAAGAAGCTGGTCTGGCGGCTCGACCTCAAGGGTGCGACGCTGATGCCGGGCATGATCGACGCGCATGGCCACTATATGGAATTGGGCTTCCAGCAGCTCCAGCTCGACCTGTTCACCACCACCAGCCTCGACGACGCGCTGGCCCGCATCCGCGACCATGCCGGCAAGAGCCCGGCCAAGTGGATCCTCGGCCGCGGCTGGAACCAGGAGAACTGGAAGCTCGGCCGCTTCCCCACCGCCGCCGAGCTCGATCGCGCGGTGAGCGACCGCCCGGTGTGGCTGGAGCGCGTCGACGGCCATGCGGGCTGGGCGAACAGCCGCGCGCTGGCCCTTGCCGGCATCACCGCCGCGACCAAGGATCCCGCCGGCGGCCGCATCGAGCGCGACGCGAACGGCCAGCCGACCGGCGTGCTGGTCGACGCCGCGACCGCACTGGTCGCCAAGGTGGTACCGCAACCGACCCCGCGCGAGCGCAACGCCGCGTTCCTCGCCGCACAGGAAAAGCTGCTGTCGCTGGGCATCACCGCCACCGCCGACATGGGAACGACGGTCGACGACTGGGAGACGATGCGCGGCATGGCGGACATCGGCCAGCTGCGCGTGCGCATCATGAGCTATGCGCACGGCGTCGACACCGCGCTGCGGGTGGCGGGGGCTGGCCCTACGCCGTGGCTCTACAATGATCGCCTGCGGATGGGCGGCATCAAGCTCTATGCCGACGGCGCGCTGGGGTCGCGCGGTGCGTGGCTCAAGGCGGATTACGCCGATGCGCCGGGCAACAAGGGACTTGGCTTCCTCAGCGACGACCAGTTGCTCAACCTGATGGCGCGCGGGGCGATGGACAATTTCCAGCTCGCCGTCCACGCGATCGGCGACCGCGCCAATGCCCAGGTTCTCGACGCGATCGAGACCCTGTCCGATACCTACAAGGGCGATCGCCGCTGGCGGATCGAACATGCCCAGATCATCGACCCCAAGGACCTGCCGCGCTTCGCCAAGTTCGGCACGATCGCCTCGATGCAGCCGGTCCACCAGACCAGCGACCGGACGATGGCCGAGGCGCGACTGGGGCCGGATCGGCTCGCCGGCGCCTATGCCTGGCGGACGATGCTGCGCGACGGATCGCGGCTGGCCTTCGGCTCCGACTATCCGGTCGAGAGCCCCGATCCCTGGGCGGGCTGGGCGGCGAGCGTCACCCGGCAGGACGCGGCCGGCAACCCTCCGGGCGGCTGGCGCCCCGAAGAGAAGCTCAATCGCGAGGAAGGCTGGGCGGGCTTCTCCATCGGCGCAGCCTATGCCGGGTTCGCCGAGGACAAGTTCGGCCGGCTGGCACCCGGGCTGTGGGCCGATTTCCTGATCGTCGACCGCGATCCGCTGACCGTCTCCCCCGCCGAACTGCGGGGCATGAAGGTGGTGGAGACCTGGGTGGCCGGCCAGCGCGCCTGGGCGGCGAAGAAGTAGGCCGCGCATGCTCCGGCTGGCGATGGCCGGCGCGCAGTGGCGGGACCGGATTGGCGGCGCCCTGGGCGGCGCGATCGGCATCGGGGTGACTGCCTGGGTATCGGCGCTGTCCGGATTCGAGGGCACGACCGCGATCCTGCTCGCCGCCCCGATCGGCGCTTCGGCGGTGCTGGTGTTCGCGGTGCCCTCCAGCCCGCTCGCGCAGCCGTGGCGGGTGATCGTCGGCAACATGATCTCCGCACTGGTGGGGACGCTGGTGGCACAGTGGCTGGGACACGGCGCGCTGGCGGCGGGCGTCGCGGTGGGGCTGGCGATCCTCGCCATGTCGCTGACCCGCAGCCTACACCCGCCCGGCGGCGGGACGGTGCTGCTGCCGGTGCTGGCACCGGCGGTGCTCGCCCATGGCTATGGCTATGCGCTGCTGCCGATCGGGCTCAACGCCGTGCTGCTGACCGCGTGCGGCCTGCTCGTCCACCGCTTCACCGGTCACAGCTACCCCCACCGCGCACCCGCCGCCCCGCCTGCCCCGGGCCTGCTGCCGAAGGACATCGACGCGGCCTTGGCGGAGACCGGCGAAGCGTTCGACATCAGCCGCGAAGATCTGCTCGCACTGCTGGCGCGGGCGGAGACGCATGCAGCGAAGCGGCGGCTTTAGAGCAGGCGGCGGCTTGCGCCCCAGTTGCGGCCATTCCTATAACCGAACTTCCTGCACGAGATCCCCGCGTTCAGACTCCCAAGTATGCGGCATATTCAGCACATCATCGAACGGCTCATCCGGGTGGGAAGTAGTACAAAGGAAGCGGCCCTGGTTGCCGCCGTCCCCTGTAACGAGCCAGTCGATTGTTTCCTCTAGCTCCGTACACC
>JAIYAA010000141.1 GCA_027489295.1 Sphingomonadales bacterium
ACGCTGTCCCGCGCCGCCGATGCCGCGATCGGCGCCGCCGCCCGCGCCGCCGAGCATCTCCGTGCGCAGATGAGCGCGATCGAAAGCGCCAGCCAGTCCGCCGAGGCGCGCATCGCCGAAGCGCAGGACGCGCAGGAGCGCGCCGAGAGTGACGGCTTCGCCCACCGCATGGCGCTGCTGATCGACGCGCTGCACTCGACCTCGATCGACATCGCCAAGACCTTCTCGACCGATGTCGCCGACGGTGCCTGGGCGGCCTATCTGAAGGGCGACCGGGGCGTGTTCACACGGCGGGCCGTGCGCCTGCTCGCCCCGCACGAAGCGCGCGAGATCCACCGGCTCTACGACCATGACGACACATTCCGTGAGAATGTGCACCGCTATGTGCATGATTTCGAGACAATGCTCCGCCAGGTTCTAAGTCTGCGCGAGGGCAATCCGCTGGCGGTCACGCTGCTCTCGTCCGATGCGGGCAAGCTCTATGTGGCGCTTGCCCAGGCGATCGAACGCCTGCGGAACTGAGCGTAGTCCGGCACCATCCCCTCCCGGCGAAGGGCGGGAGGGGATGGTGCCGGGCACGGCGTAACGCCGCCCGCGATCAGCTCAGGTTGAGCTCCGGCCGGCCGTGGACCACGGTCGCGGTGCGCGCGGTCTTCACCGGGGCACCGGCTTCGCTCACCGTGTCGACGGTGCGGAAACGCGCCTGCCACTGTTCGCGATCGACCTCGCAGAGCAGATAGCCGCGGCGGTCGTTCATGTATTTCAGACAGGGATTTTCGGCGAGGATCTTGTCGCTGCCGACACGGAGATCGGCGCCGTCGCCGCCCGAGCTGATCGAGGTGGAGACGAATTCCACCGCCACCGCATCGCCCTGCCCGCCGCGGGTGCGCAGCTCGCCGGCATAGTTCTGATGCTCGTCGCCGGTCAGCACCACGACATTGCCGTGCCCGGCAAAGCTGCGCAGCAGCCGCTCGCGCGGGCGATCATAGCCGCCCCAGCTGTCCATGTTGCGAATCGGCTCGGGCTCGCCGGCGGTGCGCCGGTCCAGCGGCATCACCATCACCTGCTGCGCGATTGCATTCCAGCGCGCCTTGCCCTCGACGAGGTTGCGGGTGAGCCAGGCCTCCTGCGGGCCGCCCAGCACCTGCGCATCGGCTGCATCCCAACCGGCGCAGCGCGGCTTGAAACCATCGTCGCAGGGCTGATCGGTGCGGAACTGGCGGGTGTCGAGCAGGTGCAGGTCGAGCAGGTCGCCCATGCGGGCACGGCGATAGGCCTGGATCGCACCGCCCTTGGGGATCGACGTGCTGCGCACCGGCATATGCTCGTACCAGGCCTGGAACGCGGCGGCGCGGCGGAGCAGGAACGCCTCGGGCGGGGTGCCGTTCTGGTCCAGGTCGCCGACCCAGTTGTTTTGCACCTCATGGTCGTCGAACGTCGCGTACCAGCCGGTCGCGGCATGGGCGGCCTGCAGATCGGTGTCGGTCTTGTACTGGGCGTAGCGGCGGCGATAGTCGTCGAGGCTGAACGGCTCCTCGCCCACATGCGCGCGGATGAACTTCTTCGGATTGCCGCCATAATCGAACGCAACCGGCGCGCTGCGGCCCTCATAGATGTAATCGCCGTAATGGAAGACGAAGTCCGCGTCCTCGCGCGCGGCATGGCCATAGGCAGTGTAGAGCCCCTGCTCGTAATGCTGGCAGCCCAGAACGACGAAGCGGGCCTTGTCGACCGAAGCGCCGGTGCCGGGCAAGGTCTTCACCCGGCCACGCATCGACCGTTCTCGGCCGCAGGTGAAGCGGTACCAATAGGGCCGGTCCGGCTGGAGGCCGGCGACCTCGACATGCACCGAATGGCCGAGTTCGGGCCGCGCCAGGGCCTCGCCCTTGGCGGCGATCGTCTTGAAGCCGGCATCGGCTGCGACTTCCCACTGTACCGCGATCGGCGCCATCGGCATGCCGCCATGCGGCTCCAGCGGCTCGGGCGCGAGACGGGTCCACAGCACGAAGCCATCGGCGGAAGCATCGCCCGCTGCCACGCCCAGCGTGAAGGGATAGGCCCGGAAGAGCTGCTGCGCGCGCACCAATGCCGGCGCGCCGAGCACCAGCATCGAGCCGGCAGCCCCCAACAGAAGCTCGCGTCGTGTGATCTGCATGTTCCGGTCTCCCTCGCGCCGCGCGGCCGCCATTGCGGCCAGCACCCCAAAGACGCCGCATGGCAAGCGAAGATGACAGAAATGCGAACGGTCAGGCGGGCGCCATGAGGTGCGGCGCGAGTACGGTACGCTCGCGCGCCACTTCGCGTCGCAGCGTCGCCCGCATCATCGCGGACGCGCGGGTATAGCCGGCCCAATCTTCCGCGACCTGCTGCAGCGTCCAGGTGCCGATATGCGCGCTGGAAGCCGCCCGCGAGAGATTGGTTGCATCCCGAAGCGACACCAGCGCCGGATCGGCGACGCCATCCGCGATCAACCGTTCGCACAGCAGCACCACCTGACGCCTGCGGGCGCTGCTCGCGCGGGTCAGCCGGTAGCGGACCGCCATCACCGCCTTTTCGTCGCAGGCAGGCGCGCGCGTCAGCAGCTCCAGCTCCTCGAGCGCGGCAGCCATCTGTTGATGCAGGCGGACCAGGTCTTCCATTCCGGACTTATAGGCTGCGGCGCCACCGTGCGACGGAATAAAAGCCAGTTTTTCGGTTGGTTAACGCGTCCAGTCGAGCATGTCGGCGGTCACCCAGCCATAGACGTAATTGAGGTAGAAGGCGGTGAACAGCACCCCCGCGACGATGGTGGTCCGCACCACCACCTTCGTCGGGTTGAAGCTGTGCGGCGCGCTCGGCGCCTGTCCGGGGACGAGCGGCACACCCGCCTCCTCGCTGGTCCGCACCCCGAAGGGCAGCACGAAGAACACCGACATCGCCCAGAAGAGCGTATAGATCGCGAGCGCCGACTGCCACTTCATGGGAGCGAGGTTACGCCTCGATCAACAATACGTCCACTACCGGCTTCTTGCCGGTAAAGCGGACCGCGACACGCCGCACCGCGAGGCGCAGCGACTCGCGCAGCTTCTCGCGATCGCGCCAATCCTTCTTCACCGCCTCGACCGCGGCATCGGCGGCGGCGTCAATCAGATCGTCGCGATCCTCTTCCACCGGCACGCCCTGGATGCGGATCTGCGGAGCCCCGAGCAGCTTGCCCTTGCGATCGATCGCCACCGCGACCGACATCTGGCCGTAGAGCGCGATGCGTCGGCGCTCGCCCATCGTCGCGCCATCGGCGGGCAGGATCACGTCACCGTCGAGCACCAGCCGGCCCACGGTCGCATGGCCGATCTTCGCGGGGCCGTTAGGCGCGAGGCGGATGATCTCGCCATTCTGCTGCTTTACCGCCTTGGGCACGCCTTCCGAGAGCGCGAAGCGGGCCTGTTCGTGCATGTGGCGGATCTCGCCGTGCACCGGCACGATGATCTCGGGCCGGATCCACTTGTACATCGCGGCCAGCTCGGGGCGCCCCGGATGGCCGGAGACGTGGACGAAGGCCTGGCGGTCGGTGATGATGTCCACGCCCTTGTCGGCGAGCGTGTTCATGATCTTGCCGATCGCGATCTCGTTGCCCGGGATCTGACGCGAGGAGAACACCACCAGGTCGCCCTGGTGGAGCTTGAGCACATGGCTGCCCTCGGCGATGCGGTTGAGCGCGGCGCGCGGCTCACCCTGGCCGCCGGTGGCGACGATCAGCACGCGCGAGGCGGGCAGCGTCATCGCCTTGTCGAAATCGATCAGCTCGGGGAAGTCTCGCAGATAGCCGGTCGCCTTGGCGACGCGGATGATCCGGTCGAGCGAACGGCCCGCCACGCACAGTTCGCGGCCCGTGTCGCGCGCCACCTCGCCCAGCGTCTGCAGCCGCGCCGCGTTGGAGGCGAAGGTGGTGACAAGAACCCGTCCCTTCGCTGCCGCGACCACCTCGTCCAGCCCGGTACGGACGTCCGCTTCCGACCCCGAGGCTTCGGGATTGAATACGTTGGTCGAATCGCACACCAGCGCGAGCACGCCGGTATCGCCGATCGCGGTCAGTTCCTCGGCAGTGGCGGAGCCGCCCAGCGACGGCGCATCGTCGAGCTTCCAGTCGCCGGTGTGGAATACCTTGCCGTAGGGCGTTTCGATCAGCACCGCATTCCCCTCGGGGATCGAGTGGGCGAGCGGCGTGTAGGTGATCTTGAACGGGCCGATGTCGAACGCGCCCTCTTCCTTGACCACGTTGAGCTCGATGCGGTCCTCGATGCCTTCCTCGGCGAGCTTGCCGTGGATCAGGCCGGCCGTGAACGGCGTGGCATAGAGCGGCACGCCGAGATCGGCGGCGAGATAGGGCAGCGCGCCGATATGGTCTTCATGCCCGTGCGTCAGCACGATGCCGAGCAGATCGTCCACCCGATCTTCGATGAACTGGAGGTCGGGCAGGATCACGTCGATGCCCGGATAGCTGGCGTCGCCGAAGGTGATGCCGCAATCGACCATCAGCCACTTGCCGTCGCAGCCATAGAGATTGACGTTCATGCCAATCTCGCCCGAGCCGCCAAGGGCGAGGAAGAGCAGTTCGTTTCTTGGAGTCACTTAATTTCCTTGCTGGCTGCGTTCCCACAGCATCGCCAAGCCCTGGATGGTGAGGTCGGGCTCGATCGTATCGAAGACAGATGTATGCTTTTCGAAGAGAATCGCCAGCCCACCCGTCGCAATAACCTTGAGCGGACGGCCGACCTGCGCCTTGAGCCGGGCAACCAGCCCCTCGATCATCGCTACATAGCCCCAATAGATGCCGATATGCATCTGATCGACGGTGTTGCGGCCGATCACGCTGGCCGTGTCCGGCGCGGAAATCGCGATGCGGGGAAGCTTGGCGGCGGCGGTGACCAGTGCGTCGAGCGACAGGTTGATGCCCGGCGCAATGATCCCGCCCTTATAGGCACCGCGATAGTCGACCACGTCGAAGGTGGTCGCGGTACCGAAGTCGATGATGATCAGGTCGCCCGCATGGCGCGCATGCCCGGCGAGCACGTTGAGCGCGCGATCGGCGCCTAGGTTCTGCGGCTCGTCGACATCGAGCGCGAAGCCCCATTCGGCGCTGCCCTTGCCCGCGATCACCGCTTCGGTCTTGAAATACTTGCTGGCCAGTACTTCGAGATTGTGCAGCGCCCGGGGCACCACGGTGCCGACGATCACGCCGGTGACCGCGCCGCGATCATAGCCCTCCAGCGCCAGCAACTGGCTGAGCCATACCGCATATTCGTCGGCGGTGCGGCGCGGATCGGTGGCGATGCGCCAGCGGGCGCGGATCTCGCCGCCGTCCACCAGCGCGAACACGACATTGGTATTGCCGGCGTCGATCGCGAGCAGCATTGCCCTTCCCTCTTCCTCGGTTACAGCAAGAACACGTCGCCCGCGTGAATGGCACGGGTCGTCCCATCGGCCAAGCGCAGGATCAGCGCGCCGCTCGAATCCAGTCCGCCGAACAGCCCGACGATGCTCGTGCCGTCAGCGAGCCGCGCGGTGAGCGCCGTGCCCTCCGGGTGCGCCCTGGCAAGCCAGCGCTCGCGCACCGGCCACATGCCCTCGCCCCGCCAGCGCGCCAGCCAGCGACCGAAGCATTCGGCGAGCACGTCGGCGAAGATGTCGGGGGCAACCGTCGCGCCTTCGGCCGCGAGGCTCGTCGCGGCGCGGTCCAGTCCCTCAGGGGCCGCCGCTAGGTTGACGCCAATGCCAACCGCGATCGCATCCCCTGCCCGCTCGAGCAGGATGCCGGAAAGCTTGGCGCCACCGACCAGCAGGTCGTTGGGCCATTTGAGCATTGGCTGCACGCCAAATGCGCGCACCGCTTCCTCGAGCGCGACGGCCGAGAGCAACGCCAGCGTCGCCGGCGACGGATCGGTAGGCCGCAACCGGACCAGCGTCGAAATATAGAGATTGCCCGCAGGCGAGACCCAGGTGCACCCCTGCCGGCCCTTGCCGGCGGTCTGGCGTTCGGCCCGGAGCCACAGCCCCTCCCCAGCGCCCGAAAGCGCCAGGGAAAGGATGTCGGCATTGGTAGACCCCGTCTCGGCGACGGTCCGTATCACAGGCGTCAGAACAGCGCCTTCGCCGCGACCAGCGACCAGGTGCCGAGCGCACCAAATACCAGCCAGCCGATCGGCGAGATGACGACGGCGCTGATCGCGATCAGGCCACCCTCGACCAAATCGGTCTTGCCCGAAAAGGCAGGCGCCGGCTCATCGAAGTACATCGTCTTAACGATCTTGAGGTAATAAAAGGCACCGATCGTCGAGGCAGCGGCACCCACCGCTGCGAACACGGTCAGGCCCGAATGCATCGCGGCGATGAACACGCCCAGCTTGGCGAAGAAGCCGAGCAGCGGCGGGATGCCGGCGAGGCTGAACATGAAGATCGCCAGCGCAGCCGCCAGACCCGGACGAGTCCGCGACATGCCCGAGAGGCTTGCGATCGTCTCGACCGACTCACCGTCCTCACCCCGCATCTGCAGCACCACGAGGAAGCTGCCGATGGTCATGATCACATAGATCGCCATGTAGACGAGCACGCTCGCCACGCCTTCCTCGCCCCCGGCCGCGAGGCCGATCAGCGCGAAGCCGACATTGTTGATCGATGAATAGGCAAGCAGGCGCTTGATGTTGGTCTGACCGATCGCCGCCACCGCACCGAAGATGATCGAGGCGAGCGAAGCAAAGATCACGATCTGGCGCCATTCGAAGATCGCCGGGCCCATCGCGTCGACCGCAACACGGACCGCCATCGCCATCGCCGCCATCTTCGGCGCCGAAGCGAAATAGGCGGTGACCGGGGTCGGCGCGCCTTCATACACGTCCGGCGTCCACATGTGGAACGGCACGGCCGAGATCTTGAAGGCGAGACCGGCGAACACGAACACCAGGCCGAACAGCAGGCCCATATGCTGCGGGCCTGCCAGCCCCGCATGATAGGCGCCGGCAATGCCCTCGAACAGCGTGGTGCCGGCAAAGCCGTACACCAGGCTGATACCGTAGAGCAGGATACCCGAGGCCAGTGCGCCCAGCACGAAATACTTCAGGCCCGCTTCGGCCGACCGCGTATCCCGCCGCATGAAGCTGGCAAGGATATAGGCCGAAAGGCTCTGCAGCTCGAGGCCGACATAGAGGCTCAGCAGGTCACCCGCCGACACCATCATGCCCATGCCCACCGTCGAGAGCAGGATCAGCACCGGATATTCCGGACGCAGATCGTCGCCCGAAGTACGCTGGAAGAACCTCGGCGCGATCAAGATCGACACCGCCGCGGCGAAGAAGATCACCACCTTGGCGAAGGTCGCGAAGGCATCGGCACGATAGAGCCCGCCAAACGCGACGCCGCCCGTCGAGGCTGGGCCGGCGAGCGCGATGCCGGCACCGGCGAGCAGGGCCACCGAGGCCCAGCTCACCAACTTGGTCGATGCCTGGCCGCCCCAGGCGGCCACCAGCATCAGGACGATCGAACCGAGCGCGAGCACAAGCTCGGGCAGGGTCATCAGCAATTGCATCGAATAGGCCATCAGTGCGCCTCCCCGTGCGCGGAGGCTTCATGAGCGGGGGCCGCCTTGGGCGAACCCGGCGTGGGCTTGGAGTCGCTGATCGCGGCGGTGTGCGCGGCGCTGTCGAGGCGCTGCGTCAGCCGCGCCACGTCGGCGCGCATCGGTGCGGTGAAGCTGGTCGGGTACACGCCCATCCACAGCACCACGGCGGCCAGTGCCACCAGCATCGCGACTTCGCGACCGTCGAGGTCCGGCATCGCCTTCACATCGTCCTTGGTCAGGTCGCCCCACACCACCCGACGGAACAGGTAGAGCATATAGGCGGCGCCGAGGATGATACCGGTGGTGCCGATCAGCGCGGTCCAGGTCGAGACCTGGTACACGCCGGCGAGGCTGAAGAATTCGCCGACGAAGTTGCTGGTGCCCGGCAGGCCGATCGAGGCCATGGTGAACAGCAGGAACAGCACGGCATAGCGCGGCATGTTGATCGCGAGGCCGCCATAGCGGTCGATCTCGCGGGTGTGCAGGCGGTCATAGATGATGCCGACGCACAGGAAGAGCGCGCCCGAGACCACGCCGTGGCCCAGCATCACCATCATCGCACCGTCGATGCCGTTCGCGTTGAAGGCGAACAGACCCATGGTGACAATCGCCATGTGCGCGACCGACGAATAGGCGATCAGCTTCTTCATGTCGCTCTGCACGAGGGCGACGAGCGAGGTGTAGACCACCGCCACGCAGGACAGCCCGAACACAAGCCACATGAACTGCACCGACGCGACCGGGAACATCGGCAGCGAGAAGCGCAGGAAGCCATAGCCGCCGAGCTTCAGCAGCACGCCCGCCAGGATGACCGAGCCTGCGGTCGGCGCCTGCACGTGCGCGTCGGGAAGCCAGGTATGAACCGGCCACATCGGCATCTTGACCGCGAACGAGGCGAAGAAGGCCAGCCATAGCCAGGTCTGCCAGTTGGCCGGGAAGTCGTGCGCCATCAGGAACGGGATCGAGGTGGTGCCGGTGTTGAGCACCATGGCGATCATCGCGATGAGCATCAGCAGCGAGCCGAGCAGCGTGTACAGGAAGAACTTGTACGACGCGTAGATGCGGTTCGCGCCGCCCCAGATGCCGATGATCAGGTACATCGGGATCAGGCCACCTTCGAAGAAGATGTAGAACAGGAACAGATCCTGCGCGGCGAAGGTGCCGATCATCAGCACTTCGGTCGCCAGGAACGCCGCCATATACTCCGGCACGCGCTTGGTGACCGAGAGCCAGCTGGCGCCGATGCAGATCGGCATCAGGAACAGCGACAGCTCGATCAGCAGGAAGGCGAAGCCGTCGATGCCGAGCGCCCAGGAGAACGCGACGCCGCCCATCTTGAACAGCGTGACATGCTCGACGAACTGCCACTGCGGCGCGCCGTCGCCATGCTGGAACTGCGTCCAGAGGAACACGCCGAGCGCCAGATTGACGAGCGTCGCGAGGAGTGCCGTCCAGCGGGCGGCCTGCGCCCCAAGGAAGAGGCAGAGCACTGCGGCGATCGCGGGGATCGCGAGCAGGACGGAAAGGATCGGTAAGCCGGTCATTTTTCCATCACCCCGCAATGACCCAGGTGAGCGCGGCCGTGAGCCCGATCAGCATGACGAAGGCATAGGTGTAGAGATACCCCGATTGCAGCTTGACGGCGCCTACGCTGCCGATCTGCACCAGGCGCGCTGCGCCATTGGGGCCGAACCGGTCGATCGTCTGCTCGTCGCCGCGCTTCCAGAACAGCCGCCCGATGGCGAATGCGGGACGCACGAAGAGCAGGTTGTAGAGCTCGTCGAAATACCACTTGTTGAGCAGGAACAGATACAGCGGACGCACCTGCTCGGCGAAGGCCGCCGGGAAGCCCGGCGAAACGATGTACGCAAAGATCGCGGTGCCCAGGCCCAGCAGCATCGCCACCGTGGCCGAGAGCTTCACCCATACCGGCACTTCATGCATCGCATGCATCAGGTGCTCGTTGAAGGCCAGCGCGCCGTGCCAATAGGTCTCGCCCGCGGTAGGCTCAATGAATGCGCCGTGGAAGACGAAGCCGGCGGCAACCGCACCGATCGACAGCAGGATCAGCGGGATCAGCATGACCAGCGGGCTCTCGTGCGGGTGGTAGCCCGCCGTGCCGTCGCCATGATCGCCCGCGTGGTGATGGTCATGGCCGTGTGCGTCATGCGCGTGGGCATGATCGTCATGGCCATGATCGTCATGGCCGTGGCCGTGCGCGTCGTGCACCGCGTGCTGGATGTGCTCGGAAGCGGCCCAGCGCGGCTTGCCGTGGAAGGTCAGGAACACCACGCGCCACGAGTAGAAGCTCGTCAGCAGCGCGACGACCACGCCGACCCAGAACACGCCGGTGTTACCCGAGGCGAAGGCCGCCTCGATGATCGCATCCTTCGAGTGGAAGCCGGCGAAGCCGAATGCGACGGGATTGCCGAACAGCGCGGGGATGCCGACGCCGGTGATCGCGAGCGTGCCCGCCATCATCGCGGTGTAGGTGATCGGGATCTTCTTCCACAGGCCGCCATAGTAGCGCATGTCCTGCTCGTGGTGCATCGCGTGGATCACCGAGCCGGCGCCGAGGAACAGCAGCGCCTTGAAGAAGGCGTGCGTGAACAGGTGGAACATCGCCGCGCCGTACGCGCCGACGCCCGCTGCGAAGAACATGTAGCCGAGCTGCGAACAGGTCGAATAGGCGATCACGCGCTTGATGTCGGTCTGCGTCGTGCCGACGGTGGCGGCGAAGAAGCAGGTGGCCGCGCCGATCACCATTACGACGTGCATCGCGACCGCGCTCTGCTCGAACAGCGGCGACATGCGGCAGACCATGAACACGCCCGCGGTCACCATGGTGGCGGCGTGGATCAGCGCCGACACCGGGGTCGGGCCTTCCATCGCGTCCGGCAACCAGGTGTGCAAGCCGAGCTGCGCCGACTTGCCCATCGCGCCGACGAACAGCAGCAGGCAGAGCACGGTGATCGTGTCGAAGCGATAACCGAGGAAGCCGATCGTCGAACCGGCATGGTTTGGCGCCGCCGCCAGGATCGTCGGGATGTCCACGGTGCCGAACACCAGGAAGATACCGAAGATGCCGAGCATGAAGCCAAGATCGCCGACGCGGTTGACCACAAAGGCCTTGATCGCCGCGGCATTGGCGCTGGGCTTGCGGAACCAGAAGCCGATCAGGAGGTAGGACGCGAGGCCTACGCCTTCCCAACCGAAGAACATCTGCACCAGATTGTTCGCGGTCACGAGCATCAGCATCGCGAAGGTGAACAGCGAGAGGTAGGCGAAGAAGCGCGGCTGGTCCGGCTCCTCGCTCATATAGCCCCAGCTATAGAGGTGGACGAGCGCCGAGACGCTGGTCACCACCACGAGCATCACCGCGGTCAGCGCGTCGACGCGCAGTTCCCAGGCGAAGCTCATCGTGCCCGAGGTCATCCAGTGCAGCACCGGAGTGACGCTCGGTGTGGCGGTACCGGCGAGATACGGCAGGAAGCCGTAGACCCACGACAGCGCGCAGGCGACGAACAGCGAACCCGTGGTGACAAGCTTCGGGAGCGCAGCCCCGAACGATTTGTTCACGAGCCCCGCAACGGCTGCCGCGAGGAGCGGCAGGAATACGATGATCAGAATGGACGACATCAGCCCTTCATCCGATTGACGTCGTCGACCGAAATCGTGCCGCGACCGCGG
>JAIYAA010000379.1 GCA_027489295.1 Sphingomonadales bacterium
CGGCGAGGATCAGCCCGCCCGCCAGCGCCATCGCGCCGATCAACGGGTGGACAAGGAAACACACGCCGACATAGATCGGCGTCCAGGGTGCGTCGAACAGCGCCAGCATCGCCGGGCCGGTGAGCGTGGCGCGCAGGGCATCCAGTTCGCGCGCCGCCGATCGCGCCATCGGCAGATCGGGCCTGCCGATCGTCGCATCGAGCACCACCGGCGCCAGCCCGGCATTCAGCACCACGCCGGCGCGGGTCAGCAGCCGGCCGCGGATGCGGTCAAGCAGCGCCAAGCAGCCCAGCGCGAAGACCAGCACCAGGGTGAGGAACAACAGCGTCTGCACCCCTTGCGTGGGAACGACGCGATCATAGACCTGCAGCATGTACAGGGTGGGGGCGATGTAGAGCAGGTTCACCGCCGCGCTGAATCCGGCGGCGGCGAGCAGATGCCGGCGGCACAGCGCCACCGCATCGCGCATCGGAGCGACGGGGCGCTCGGCCCCGTTCGCGGAAAACATCGACATCGCCGCCCTTCCCCATGCCCCGGGGCCGCCGCCCGGAACGGTTCCGGGCGGCGACGCTCGTCAGGCGTACACTACGTGATCGTTGAGCGACATCGCATGCGACCAGTGATCCATGGTCGCGAAGATATCGGCATGCGGATCGCTCGACGGGACGACCGACACGTCGTTTGCCGCCACCATCTGCACCACCTGAGTCTTGGCGACGCCGAAGTCGAACACGGCCAGCTGCGGGTCATGGTCGGTCGGGCGATCGCCGCCGAACTGCGAGTTGAGGTGCACGGCGTCGTACTGCGCTTTGCTCGCCAGGCCGCCGGTGACCAGGATATGGTCGAGCTGCTGGGCATTGCCCTCGAACAGGTAGCTGTACCGCTCCTCGCTGGGCAGCAGCGCGGTGGCGAGGTCGGTCAGCTTGCCGCCCTTGGCCGGATCGGTCAGCTGGGTCTGCGCGTCTTCCCAGGCAAAGCCGTTCCAGTCGCCCAGCACGGCGATGTTGAGGTTCGGGTTATCGGCAAGGTGGTTGTTGATATAGGCCTTCACCCCCGCCGCCTGCGCGGTGCGCGAGGCATCGCCCGCATCGGCCGGCGGCTGGGTGGCGCCCCACATCGGATCGCTGCCGCCGCGCGAGGTAAGGTGGACGTCGATCGTGGTGATCTTCTGGCCGTTGAACTCGAACGTCGCGACCAGCGGCTTGCGGCTGTTGCTGTAGGCCGAACCGGTGATCAGCTCGGCGCTGCCCTGCACATAGGAGACGCGATCGAGATTGTAGAGATAGCCGTTGCGGATGTTGCCGTTCGGCTCGCCGCCGGTCGAGTTGGCGGTATCCGGCGCGATCTCGATATAGGCATAATGGGCGCCGCTGATCTTGCTGATCGCGTTGATCAGGCCCTGCGCGGTCTTCACGCCGGACAGGTCCTTGCCGCTGCCGGCGCCGTCGGCATCCTGGATTTCCTGCAGCGCAATGATGTCCGGCGCGCGCAGGTTATAGACGATGTTGCTCGCCAGCACGTCGTACTTGTTATCCGACGCGTCGAGATTCTCGACATTGTAGGTGGCCAGCGACAGGTGCGTCGCGTCGCCCTTCAGCGCCGACACTTCCTTGGCCAGGGTCACGTCCTTGGTGACGGTCACGGCGTCGGTGACGATGACTTCGTAATGTGCCGCGGCATAGTTGACGATGCCGGTCACGCTGCTCAGCTGGTCGCCCACCGAATAATTGGCCTTGAAGCCGTCATAGATGGTGCTGTCGCCCTGGAGCTGGATCTTCTCCGGGTTGAAATCGCCCTTGGAGATGGTGATGCCGCCGCGGTCGTTGACGCCGGTAGCGCCTTGGCCGAGCGAGGCGACCACGTCGGTTTCGGCAAAGCTGTCCGTCGTGGTGTTGGAGACGACCAGCGGCTTGTCGATCGTCACCCGCATGCCTTCCAGCGATTCCCAGAAGTCGATGCCGTCGGTGGCGGGATCGTAGCTCGTCAGATTGTCATTATCGATCACCTGGGTCGGCGGCGTCAGCCCGCCCTTGCCGATCAGCACCGCATCGGGAAGCGCATTGTCGTAGCCGAGCAGTTCGATCGACGGCGCGGTCAGCTCGGTCACGGTCAGGCCGCCGGTGCCCGCGCGATATTCGCTGACGGTCGCCTGCACCGAGAGCGAGTCGCCCACGAACACCTCGGGCGCCGATCCGGTGAACACGAACACGGCATCGCTGGTGCGCGCATTGCCGTCGCCGAGATCCTGCAGATAGAAGCCGTTGCTGTCGACCGCGGTGACGATACCGGTGGTGACGACCTTCTGCCCCTCGAACTGCGAGCGATGCCCCTCGCCCTGGATCTGTCCGATCAGCAGCGGCAGCACGTCGTCGTTGAGAATGGTGCCGCTCGCCGTCGCGCGATCCAGCTTCGCACCGCCGGTGGGATTGGAAAGGGTGATGCTGAACGTCTCGTTCGGCTCGGGCAGGCGATCGCCGAGCACCGGCAGCGAGATCGTCGCGCTCGTCTGGCCGCTGGCGAAATGCACCGTGCCGGTAAGGCTGGTCGCGCCGAAATCGCTCGCGTCCGCGCCGCCGAAGCCGCCGGGCAGCGTCAGCGTGTAAGTCGCGTCCACCGCGCCATCCGCACCGCCGATGCGCGACACCGTGAAATCGATATTGTGCGAAACGCTGTCGCCTTCGGTGGTCGAGGCATCGGCGATGCTGAGCGTGCCCGGCACCTTCACCGGCACGCCGCTGCTGACGCGAATGTCGTCGATGCCGACCCATTCGTCATTGCCGGCCGCGTTGGTGGTCATGATGCGCACCTGCAGCGTGGCCGCGTTGTTCGCGTCCGACGGCAACGTGACACTGACCGGGGTGGTGAGCAGCGGGTTGACGCTGTTCGGGCCGCCGGTCGCATCGGCGACATAGCCGCCCGGCACGTTCTTCCAGACGCTGGAATCGTTCAGGCGGTACTGGACGGCGACCTGCTGGACGGCATCGTCCGGCCCGGTTTCCAGGTCGCGCAGCAGGAACGACAGGCTGATGTTGCTGCGGCCGGTCGCATCCAGATAGAATGCCAGATAGGGCGCCGAGGCGGTGCCCGAGCCGGTGAGCGCGACCACCGGGTTGGCCAGCTGGAATTCGGTGACGCCGCCGGTGTTGAAGGTCAGCGGGTTGGTCTGGTTGACATTGACGTCGACGACCGAGCTGCTGGC
>JAIYAA010000001.1 GCA_027489295.1 Sphingomonadales bacterium
GTGCGGCACCCCGGCCGGCACCAGGATCACGTCGCCGGGGGCAAGCGTGCGGGTGGTGCCGCGCTCGATCCGGCTGCCTTCGACCAGCGTGGCGTTGCGGACCTCTTGATCGGGCATCGCGCCGCCGGTGATCAGCGTGCCCCTGCCTTCCAGCACGATCGCATATTCCGCCTGATCGGGATGCACCGCCGGCTTGCCGGGCTTCTTCCAGATCTCGATCGCGGCGACGTTGCTGCCGTCGCGCACCAGAGGCCTCCAGGCAAAGCCCTGATCGGGCTTCATCTCCGCCAGCATCGCCTGCAGCTGTGCCTGCACGTCCTTGGCGTCGGCGAACGAGGTCGGATCGGCGGCGGTCTGCGCGGTGGCGGGGGCGGCGACCAACAGCCCGAGCGGCAGGACCGCGAGGAGGGGGGCGGGGATCTTCACGGCATCATTCTCCCTGTGGCGGTCGCGACCATGGCAGAGGCCGCGCAGCATCGGAAGCAGCGGATGGTCGTAGGTCGTCCGTGTCGGATCGAGCGCCGGGATCACCCGCGCCAGCGCAACCGCTCGACCAGCAGCGCGAAGGCGGGGGTCGGCTGGCGGCGGCTCGGGTAATAGAGATGGTAGCCGGCGAAGGGCGGCGAGAAGCGGGTCAGCACCGCCTCCAGCGCGCCGCTGTCAAGATGCGGCTGCACCACCGCGTCGGGCAGGCAGGCGATGCCGAACCCTTCGATCGCCGCCTGCACGATCGGAAACACCGAGGAGAAGGTGAGGGGCCCCTCCACCCGCACCTTGCGCTCGCGTCCGTCCTCCTCGAATTCCCACGCGTAGAGCCCGCCATAGGTGGGCAAGCGCAGGTTGAGGCCGGCATGGGCGGTGAGGTCCTCGATCCGCTCGGGCCTGCCCGCGCGATCGAAATAGGCAGGCGAGGCAACCGCCAGCATGCGCGCATCGGGCCCGATCGGCACCGCCACCATGTCGCGGGCGATGATGTCGCCGAAGCGCACCCCGGCATCGAACCGCTCGGCGACGATGTCGGTCAGGCGATAATCGGTGTCGATCTCGACGCGGATGTCGGGAAAGTCGCGCAGGATCGGCGCGAGGCGCGGCCAGAGCAGGGTCTTGAGCGAAAGCTCGTCGGCGCTGATCCGCACCAGTCCCGCCGGCTTCTCGCGCAAGGCGCTCAGCGCCGCGACTTCCGCCTCGATCTCGTCCAGCCGCGGCGCGAGCGTGGCGAACAGCCGCTCGCCCGCCTCGGTGAGGTTCACGCTGCGGGTGGTGCGATGGAGCAGCCGCAGCCCCAGCCGCTCCTCCAGCCCGCGCATCGCATGGCTGAGCGCCGACGGCGTGACCCCGCTCTGCGCCGCCGCCCGGGTGAAGCTGCGCTGGCGGGCGACGGCGAGGAAGGCGGCGAGTTCGGCGAGTTGCTGGCGATTCATTGTTGAATTGTATTCAGCACTGCATGCAGCTTCCAGCGCCTAATCGCGTTGGTCGCGAAGCCCCATCTTGGGGAACGAGGAGCCGCACGGCTCCGCGCCTTCATTACCATCAAGGGGACTTCCGCATGGCCACCAAAGCCTATGGCGCCTACGCCGCCGACAAGCCGCTCGAGCCCATCGCCATCGAACGCCGCGCGCCGGGCGCGCACGACGTGCAGATCGACATCGCCTATTGCGGCGTCTGCCATTCGGACCTGCACCAGGTCCGCTCCGAATGGGAAGGAACGCTCTATCCGTGCGTGCCGGGGCACGAGATCGTCGGCCGCGTCAGCGCCGTCGGCGACCATGTGAGCAAGTTTGCGGTCGGCGACCTGGTCGGCGTCGGCTGCATGGTCGACAGCTGCCAGCACTGCGCCTCATGCGACGAGGGGCTGGAGCAATATTGCGAGAACGGCTTCGTCGGGACCTATAACGGCCCGACCCCCGATGCCCCCGGCCACACGCTGGGCGGCTATTCGGAGCGCATCGTGGTCAGCGACAAGTTCGTGCTCAAGGTAAGCCATGGCGAAGAGAATCTCGCTGCGGTCGCGCCGTTGCTCTGCGCCGGCATCACCACCTGGTCGCCGCTGCGCCACTGGCAGGTCGGCCCGGGCAAGAAGGTCGGCATCGTCGGCATCGGCGGGCTGGGCCATATGGGCGTGAAGCTCGCCCACGCGCTCGGCGCGCATGTGGTCGCCTTCACCACCTCGGAGAGCAAGCGCGCCGATGCGCATGCGCTGGGCGCGGACGAGGTCGTCGTCTCCCGCGATGCCGAGGCGATGGCGGCGCATGCGAACAGCTTCGACTTCATCCTCGACACGGTGGCCGCCAGCCACGACCTCGACGCCTTCACCACTCTGCTCAAGCGCGACGGCACGCTGACGCTGGTGGGTGTGCCCGAGCATGCGCATCCCTCGCCCAACGTCGCGGCGCTGATCTTCAAGCGCCGCTCGATCGCGGGCTCGCTGATCGGCGGCATCGCCGAGACGCAGGAGATGCTCGATTTCTGCGCCGAGCACGGCATCGTCGCCGACATCGAGATGATCCGCGCCGACGAGATCGACGCGGCCTTCGAGCGGATGCTCAAGAGCGACGTGAAGTACCGCTTCGTCATCGACATCGCATCGATGGCCTGAGGCCGCGTGCGGGGGCGGCGTCCGCGTCGCCCCCGCATTTCCCTTTCCGCCGCGCACTCTCTACATCGCGGCGATGCACCTTCGCGCCGACGCCATCCTGCTCAGCGTTCGCAACCATGGCGAGCACGGCGCGATCGTGCGGGCGCTGACCGAAAGCGACGGCGTCCAGCCGGGCTACGTCCGCGGCGGCCGCTCGCGTGCGCTGCGCCCGGTGCTCCAGCCCGCCAATCTGATCCTCGGCGAATGGCGGGCGCGTACCGAGGAGCAACTGGCTGGCCTCACCGTCGAACTGGTCCACAGCCGCGCACCCTTGTTCGGCGAGCCGCTGCCCGCGGCGGCACTGGTCTGGGTGACCGCGCTTACCGCCGCCAGTCTGCCCGAGGGGCTGCCCTATCCGCGACTCCATGCCGCGCTGGGCGGCGTGCTCGATGCGATCGAGGCGGCGCCCGCCGCGCGCGGCTGGGCGGTGGCGCTGGTGCGGTACGAACTGCTGCTGCTCGCCGAACTCGGTTTCGGTCTCGATCTGGAACGGTGCGCGGCGACCGGCGGGACCGAGGAACTTGCCTTTGTCAGTCCAAAAAGCGGCACCGCGGTGAGCCGGATCGGTGCCACCGGTTATGAGAATCGCCTGCTCGCATTGCCGCCGTTCCTCACCGAAGGCGGCGCGGCGGACTGGGAGGATATCCTGGCCGGCCTGCGCCTCACCGGCCACTTCCTCGCGCGCGACCTGCTGATCGGCCGGGGCGCCGATCTGTTGGCGGCGCGTGTCCGGCTGGTGGACCGTTTGTTGCGAGCGGTTGCATAAACCTCCCTCGGGCGGCTAAGCGGCGGGCAGTTTGGTGCTGCGCGAGGTTCGGATGCCGCTGATTGCTGTTCTGCCGGGTGATGGAATCGGCCCCGAAGTGACGCGCGAGGCGCGCCGCGTGCTCGAGGCGCTGGATCTCGGCCTCAGCTTCGAGGAAGCGCCGGTCGGCGGCGCCGGCTATCTCGCCGCCGGCCATCCGCTGCCGGAGGCGACGCTGGCGCTGGCCAAGCGCGCCGATGCGGTGCTGTTCGGCGCGATCGGCGATCCCCGCTTCGAGAAGCTGGAGCGGCATTTGCGCCCCGAAGCGGCGCTGCTCGGCATCCGCAAGGCGCTGGGCCTGTTCGCCAATCTGCGCCCGGCGACCCTGTTCCCCGGCCTGGAAGACGCCTCGCCGCTCAAGCCCGAGGTGGTGAACGGCCTCGACATCGTCATCGTCCGCGAGCTGATCGGCGATATCTATTTCGGCGAAAAGGGCCACCGCACCACGCCCGAGGGCCTGCGCCAGGGCTATGACGTGATGAGCTATGACGAGCAGGAAGTGACGCGGATCGCCCGTGTCGGCTTCGAGATGGCCAAGCGCCGCCGCAAGAAGCTCTGCTCGGTCGATAAGGCCAATGTGCTCGAAACCTCGCAGCTGTGGCGTGACGTCGTCACCGCGATGGGCGCCGAATATCCCGAGGTCGAGCTGACCCATATGTATGTCGACAATGCCGCGATGCAGCTGGTGCGCGCGCCGGCCAGCTTCGACGTGATCGTCACGGGCAACCTGTTCGGCGACATCCTCAGCGACCAGGCGAGCATGTGCGCCGGATCGATCGGCATGCTGCCCTCGGCATCGCTCGCCGCCTGGTCGGGCGCGAACGGGATGTACGAGCCGATCCACGGCAGCGCGCCGGACATCGCCGGCCAGGGCAAGGCGAACCCTTGCGCCGCCATCCTTTCCGCGGCCATGCTGCTGCGGCACTCGCTGGCCGACGAAGCGTCGGCGCAGCGCATAGAAAAAGCGGTTGCCGCAGCGCTCGCCAAGGGCGCGCGGACGGCCGATCTCGGGGGCACCCTTTCAACTACCGCGATGGGGGATGCGGTGCTGCTGGAGCTTCAGTGAGCGAAAACCTGCTCGAACTCGCGATCGTTATCCCCACGTTCAACGAACGCGCCAATGTTCCTCTGCTGATCGCCAAGCTGGATGCGGCCCTTGCCGGTCGTGCCTGGGAGGCGATTTTCGTCGACGACGACAGTCCTGACGGGACTGCGCACGCCGCCCGCGCCATCGCGCGGGGGGACCCGCGTGTGCGCGTGATCCAGCGGATCGGGCGGCGCGGGCTCTCCTCGGCGTGCATCGAGGGGATGTGCGCCACCGCGGCGCCGCACGTCGCGGTGATCGATGGCGATCTGCAGCACGACGAGACGCTGCTGCCCAGGATGCTCGATGCGCTGCAGGCGGATGCGGCGCTCGACGTGGTGATCGGCTCGCGCTTCTGCGAGGGCGGCTGCACCGGCGAATGGGACCGCGAGCGCGTCGCCAAATCCGCCTTCGCGACCAGGCTGTCGCGCCAGGTGCTCAAGGCCGACCTCACTGATCCGATGAGCGGCTTCTTCATGATCCGCAGCGATATCGCGCGCGGGCTGGTGCCGGTGCTTTCGGGCATCGGCTTCAAGATCCTGCTCGACATCATGACCGCGAGCCCGAAGCCGCTGCGCTTCCTCGAACTGCCCTACACCTTCCGCGTCCGCACCGAGGGCGAGAGCAAGCTCGATTACGTCGTGGCGATGGAATATCTGATCGCGCTCTACGACCGCATGTTCGGCAAGGTCGTGCCGGTGCGCTTCGCGATGTTCTCGGCGATCGGCGCGCTGGGCGCGGCGGTGCATCTGGCGGTGCTGTTCGTGCTGTTTCGGATCGCCGGCTTGCCGTTCGTCACCGGCACCGTCCTGGCGACGATCGTGGCGATGACCTTCAATTTCCTGCTCAACAACGCGCTCACCTATCGCGAGCGACGGTTGAAGGGGGCAAAGGCACTGCTCGCCGGCTGGGTGAGCTTCTGCTTCGTCTGCGGCGTGGGGGCAGCGGCCAATGTCGGGCTCGCGGCATTCCTCCACAATGTCCAGCATGGCGACTGGCGGCTGTCGGCGCTGGCCGGGATCGCGGTGGCGGCGGTGTGGAATTTCGCGCTGTCGTCGCGGTTCGTGTGGGGGCGGTACTGAAACCGAACTAAGCCCCTCCTCCTTGGAGGAGGGGTTGGGGTGGAGGGATTCCAGAACGCGGGTTGGTCTCTGTGAGACACCGCCCCACCCCAAACCCCTCCCCTGAAGGGGAGGGGTTTGGGCAGCTTCGTTACACCAGCTCCGCCAACGCCGCCGGGCTGAAGCCCTTCAGCGCTTCGCCTGCACCGGCCTGGACCTTCTTCACCCAGTCCGCATCGCTGATCAGCGCACGGCCGACCGCGATCAGGTCGAACTCGTCGCGCTCCATCCGCTCGATGAGCTTGTCGAGGTCGCTGTGCTGCGAGGTCTCGCCGCCAAACGCCGCGATGAACTCGCCCGACAGGCCGACCGAGCCGACACTGATCGTCGCGGCGCCGGTGAGCTTCTTCGCCCAGCCGGCGAAGTTGAGGCCGTTCTCGCCGTCGATCTCCGGGAATTCCGGCTCCCAGAAGCGGCGCTGCGAGCAGTGCAGCACGTCCGCGCCGGCATCGACCAGCGGCTGCAGCCATGCGGCCATCTCGTCCGGCGTGGTGGCCAGGCGGGCGCTATAGTCTTGCTGCTTCCACTGGCTGAGGCGCAGGATCACCGGGAAGTCCGGGCCCACCGCCGCGCGCACGGCCTTGACCACCTCCACCGCGAAGCGCGAGCGTTCGGCGATGGTGCTGCCGCCATAGCTGTCCTCGCGGGTGTTGGTGCCGGCCCAGAAGAACTGGTCGATCAGATAGCCATGGGCGCCGTGGATCTCGACGGTGTCGAAGCCGAGTCGCTTGGAGTCGGCGGCGGCCTTGGCGAAGGCCGCGATCGTCGCCTCGATGTCCTGCTCAGTCATCGAGACCCCGCGCGGCTTGCCGGGTGCGACCACGCCCGACGGGCTTTCGACATCGACCGCGGGCACCCAGTCGGTCGCCGTCTTGGTCGAGCCGGTGTGCCAGATCTGCGGCGCCATCTTGCCGCCAGCGGCATGCACCTCGTCGATCACCGTCTTCCAGCCCGCCAGCGCGGCATCGCCGTGGAAGAAGGGGATGTTGGGATGGTTGCGCGAGGCCGGGCGGTCGATCACCGTGCCTTCGGAGAGGATCAGGCCTACGCCGCCCTCTGCGCGACGACGATAATAGGCGGCGTTGGCCGCGCCGGGGATGCCCTCGGGCGCGAAGGTCCGCGTCATCGGCGCCATCACGATCCGGTTGGGCAGATCGAGCGACTTGATGCGGAACGGACGGAAAAGAACGTCGGTCGACGTGGCCATGGGAACTCCGTTGCGGTTTGAAACCGAAGCGAAGCTAGCGACTGTCGGCCGCCGTTCAAGATGGCTGCGCCCCCGCAACCAAATTTAGCGCCAACTGGGGAACCACATCCAGTGGGCGAAAGCCTGCGCGTCGCTCAACGGCGATGCGGCGAGGATCGGGTAGAAATAGCCGAAGCAGACCAGCGCCAGGGCGACATACCATTCCTCCCAGCCCTTGGCGCGCAGCCGGTCGAACTGGTGGAAGGTCACCGGCAGCACCAGGCACAGGAAGATGCCCGACAGGTGATAATAATAATAGAAGCCGAGCGACTTGGGGATGATCGCATAGATCGCCACCGAGAAGGTCCACAGCAGCGCCAGCACCAGCGGGCGCCATGCGTGGGTGCGGAACCACAGGACGTAGCTGGCGAGTACCGCGACCAGCCCGCCCCACATGATCACCGGGTTGCCGATCAGTAGTACGCCGCGCTGGGCGCCACGATCCCATTCGTAGAAGAACCAGATCGGCCGCAGCAGGATCGGCCAGCTCCACCAGTCGGACTGGTAGTTGTGGTGCGGCAGGATCTGGGTCTGCGCGGCGTACATGTCGCGCTGCAGCGCGATCAGGCCCGCCAGGCCGTCGGTCGCGCCGGTAAGGTAGAAGAAGGTGGGGGCGAAGGTCGCGAAATAGACGGGGATGCTGATCGCGGCGAGCAGCACGATGCCCGCCAGAGTCGAAAGGCCCGGCCAGTGCGGCTGGTCGCGCGAGAACAGCGCGGCGGCGAGCGGGCGCCGGGCGTGGCGGCCGTCGCGCAGGCGAAAGACGAGCAGCGCGATCGCTATCGCCGCAATGTATGGCGCGGCCGACCATTTGACCGCCGTCGCCAGCCCCATCAGCGCCGCCCCGACGCACCAGCGCCACCGCACCTGCCCAGGCGTGCCGCGCATCGCCCAGAGCAGGAACACCAGCCCCCAGAGCAGGAAGGCGCCCAGGAACACGTCGAGCATCGCGGTACGCGCCTGGACGAACAGGCTCTGGTTGAGCATCGCCAGGATGGCGCCGGTCACCGCCACGCGCATCCGGCCGCGCATCAGGATCCACAGGAAGGCGAACACGCCCAGCACCGTCGCGGTGCCGGCGATCGTGGGCATCACCCGCCAGCCGAACGGATTGTCGCCGAGCAGCTCCATGCCCGCGCCGATCAATTCCTTGCCGAGCAGCGGATGCTCGATGTTGCGCGGGCCGGACAGTTCGATCAGCGCATTGGCGGCGGGGACGTAATGCACCTCGTCGAACATGATCCCGCCCGGACGGTCGAGATGAAAGCCGAACAGCAGCTGCGCGGCGGCGCCGATCAGCAGGGCGACGAGCCAGGGGCGGGTGCGAAGAGCCTTCAAACGATCGAGCATCCGGGAGGATTAGCGAACTCCGGGACCGCCCGGAAGGCGCAGGAGGTTGACGCGCCGCCCCCAAGCGCCGCAAAGCAGCGCCATGAAGCGTCGTACCGGACAGGATCCCAGCGTCACCCGTAACTGGAAGCCCGCGACTCAGGCGGTGCGCGGCGGCACCGCGCGCTCGGAGTTCGGCGAGACCAGCGAGGCGTTGTTCCTCACCTCGGGCTATGCCTATGATTGCGCGGGCGATGCCGCCGCGCGCTTCGCCGGCGAACAGGCGGGCATGACCTATTCGCGCCTGCAGAACCCGACCGTGGAGATGCTCGAACAGCGCA
>JAIYAA010000275.1 GCA_027489295.1 Sphingomonadales bacterium
CGCCACGCCGGCGAGCCCGCCCGCGGCGGTGCCCGCCCCGCAGCCCGCTCCCCAGCCGGCAGCGCCGCCACCGCCGCGCGATGCCGGCGAGCGTCGCGGCGGCGGCTGGATGTCGCCGGGCTGGGTGCGCCAGGCGCGCCCCGACGCGGCGGGCGGCGACGCGCCGCGACCGTCCTTCCGGCCGCCCGTGGCGCGGGCTGAAGGCGCACCGGCACCGAGCCGCCCGAGCTTCACGCCGCCGCCGGCCCAGCATGCGGCACCTCCGCCGCCACCGGCCCCGCGCCCGGCGCCGCCGCCGGAACATCGCCAGCCCTCGCCGCTGCTCCGCGAGAAGATGGAGGCGCACAGCGGCGGCGATCGCCGCTAGCTGCGGGCGGGCCTCCTCCAAATGGGGGAGGCGCGCGCCCCCCCAACCGGGCTTGGCGCCCGGGGGTCCCTTCCCGCAGACTGCGCGGGAAAGGACCCCTGCCATGCCCAGTCTCGCCCCGGCGCGTGATGCGCAGCCCGTCGTCCTGGTCGTCGACGACGATCCGCTGGTGCGCGGCTCGCTCGACTCGCTGTTCCGCTCGGTCGACTTTTCCGTGCGCAACTATGGCTCGGCGCAGGAACTGCTCGACGCAGCACTGCCCGAATCGCCCTGCTGCCTCGTCGTCGACGTGCGGATGCCGCATATCGGCGGCTTCGAATGCCGCGACCGGCTGGCCGAGCGCGGCATCGACCTGCCGGTGATCTTCCTCACCGGGCACGGCGACATCCCGATGTCGGTCAAGGCGATGAAGGGCGGGGCGGTGGATTTCCTCACCAAGCCGTTCCGCGATCAGGACATGCTGGACGCGGTCAATGCCGGGATCGCGCGGGCTGCCGAGCGGCGCACCGCCGCCGAAGGGACGGCGGCACTGCGCGCGCGTTTCGCCACGCTCACCGCGCGCGAGCGCCAGGTGATGGAAGGGGTGGTGCGCGGCCTGCTCAACAAGCAGATCGCCGGCGAACTGGGCATCGCGGAGATCACCGTGAAGCTCCACCGCGCCAGCCTGATGCGCAAGCTTGGGCTCCGTACCGTTCCCGATCTGGTACGCGCCGCCGAGGCGGTGGCACCGGCCGAGGCGGCTGCGTAGTAACCCGAATAAACAGGCGTATAGCTTACAGCCGCCGCGCCCGCCTCTAACGTTTGCATGAGAACCGGATGCCCCGGAAACTTGGGAGCTGCCGAGCGTGCGCGATTGCCTGATTGCCGTGATCGACGACGATGCGCTGGTGCGCGACGCCGCCGCCAGCCTGATCCGCTCGTTCGGCTACCGTACCGCGACCTATGCCTCCGCCGATGCCTATCTCGCGGCCGAGGCCGAGGCCGAGGCCGGGGTCGGGGATCCGGCGTGCGTGCTCACCGATCTGCAGATGCCCGGGCGATCGGGACTGGAACTGCGCGTGGCGCTGCGCGCGCGGGGATCGCAGGTGCCGGTGATCCTGATGACCGCCTATCCCACCGACGATCTGCGCACCCGTGCCGCGGCGCTCGATCTGGTCGCGCTGCTCGACAAGCCGGTGGACCCGGACCTGCTGGCGGGCGCGCTCGCGGCGGCGGTTCGGCTCTAGGCGGCGCGGGGCAGCTCGATGGTGGCGAGCGCGCCGCCATCGGGATGGTTGCTCAGGCCGATGCGGCCGCCGTGCAGGTCCAGGATCGATCGACAGATCGACAGGCCCAGCCCCATCCCGCCGGGCTTGGTGGTGGCGAAGGTCTCGAAGGGCTGCGCCATGGCCGGATCGAGGCCGGGGCCGTGATCGCGCAGCAGCAGCGTGATCTGTGCCCCATCGGCGGTCAGCGTCAGGTCGATCCGCCGGTCGGCCACGCCGGCGCCTTCCATCGCCTGCAGCGCGTTGGTGATCAGGTTGAGCAGCAGGTGCTGGAGCAGGATCGCGTCGCCCAGCACCGCGGGATTGGCATCGCCCACGAAGTGCAGCCGCGCGCCATGCGCATCGAGATCGCGCGCGGCGATGGCGAGCGTTTCGTCGATCAGCGTGCCCAGTTCCAGCGACACCAGTTCGCCCTGCCCGCCGCCAACCAGCGAGCGCACCCGCTGGATCACCGCATGCACGTTCGCCACCGCGCGGTTGAGACCGGCGAGCGACAGCCGCACCTCGTCGAGATCGGGTTCGGGTCGCGCGAGCCAGCGGCCGGCGGCATCGGCATAGCTCTGCAGCGCCGAGATCGGCTGGTTGATCTCGTGCGCGATCGAGGCGGACATCGCGCCGATCGCGGCGGTGCGCTGCACCCGCTCCAGCTCGATCCGGGTGCGCTCGACTGTGGTTTCCAGCCGCTTGCGCTGGCGGATGTCGAGGATGCTGCCGGGTACGCGGTCCAAGCTCGTGCCGGGGGCGAGGCTGAAGGCGACGAGGATGTCGATCGGCGCGCCGTCTGCGGCATGGACCTGCGTCTCGGCCTGGAACATCGGGCGCTGCTCGTCGATCGCGAGGATGCAGTCGGCGAAGCTGGCGTCGGTCTCCGGCAGGAAATCGCCGAGCTTGCGGAAGAAGGCTGCCTTGCTCGGCACGCCCATCAGATCGAGGGCGGTCTGGTTGACGTCGGTGATGCGCACCAGCCGGCGGGTGGCGGCGACGAAATCGGGGTGTGCGCGCAGATAGCCGGGCAGATCGGTGACACCGACGGCGCGCAGCGCAGCGACCGCGTCCGCCACGGGGCGGAAATCATGCTCCCAGATCGCGATCGCCAGCGTGTCGGTCATCGTCGCATAGCGCCGCTCCTCGCGCGCCATGCGGGCGTCGAGCGCGGCGCGGTGGAGCAGCAGCGCGGTGGTGACGGCGTTGGCGGCCAGGCTCACCAGCAGGCGCAGCGCCGCATCGAGGCTGGGGGCGTTGCCATGCGCGATCCCGAAGCTGGCGGTGGCGAGTGCCGCGCAGGCGAGCGCCCAGCCGATCAGGCTGCGCCGCGTCATGCGGCTGCCGGCGATCAGCAGGACGAGAACGTAGAGCGTCGCGACGCCGCTGTGGAAGCGGGTGAAGCTGTCTACCCCGAAAATGCCGGCGGCGAGCAGCGCGGCGGCCAGCAGACGCGGCCGCGCCGCTTCCGGCATGCGGCCAAGCGCCGCCCCGCGCGGCAAGGCGAATGCCCCGCCGCCGGCCCGATCCCCGAACGTCGACATGGCGCCACCATGCCGCCGCCGCCGTGGAACGGCCATCCCTAGGAGGGAGGTGCACGCTCCCCCATTCGGGGGAGACGGCATTTGCTTCGATGCACGCCATCGGCCCCCCGGCGATCCCCGGGAGGACGGAGAAGGCGTCAGGCCGCGTCGGCGGTGCCCATCAGCGCCGGGAAGAAGCCTTCGTGCGCGGTGCGCAGATCGTCGAGGTCGACGCAGAAATCGCCTTCCTCCAGCTCGAAGATGATGCGGTTGGCGATGGTGCGGCCGATCGGATCGGCAGCGAGGCCGGCCTTGTCGGCGGCGACCAGGAAATCGGCCAGCGCCTCGTCCTTCACCGTCACCACATACAGGCCCTGGTCCTCGCCGAACCAGCTGCCGGCGACGCCGAACGGCTGCGGCTGGTCGAGGATCGCGCCGATGTTCGACGCCAGCGCCATTTCGGCGACGGCAACGGCAAGGCCGCCGTCCGACACGTCATGGCAGGCGGTGACCGCGCCGCCGCAGATCGCCGAGCGGATGAACGCGCCGGTGCGGCGCTCCATCATCAGGTCGACGGGCGGGGGCGGGCCTTCCTCGCGGCCGCAGATCTCGCGCAGCCAGATCGACTGGCCGAGATGGCC
>JAIYAA010000249.1 GCA_027489295.1 Sphingomonadales bacterium
GTGCTGCATCAGCGCCGGTGCGGCCTGCAGCATCGACTTGAAGTCCAGGAACGCCTTGGCGCCCAGCTTCACATAGCCTTCCTCGTAGACGCTCGCCGAATAGTCGAGGAACTTGCGATAGCCGGCGATGTCGCCGGGATCGAGCTTGGCGATCTCGCCCACCAGGATCGTATCGTCGTTGGTATAGTCGAAAGTCGTGCCGTCGGGCCAGGACAGGCGGTAGAAGGGCGTGACCGGCTTGAGTGTCACGTCTTCCGAAATGTCATGGCCGGAGAGGCGCCACAGATCCTTCAGCGCATCCGGATCGGTGATCACCGTCGGACCGCCGTCGAAGGTGAAGCCGTCGCGTTCCCAGTAATAGGCACGGCCGCCGGGCTTGTCGCGCGCTTCGATCACCGTGGTGTCGACACCCGCGGACTGAAGGCGGATGGCGAGGGCGAGGCCGCCGAATCCGGCGCCGATCACGACTGCGCGGCGCATCAGCGGCCCCAGATCGCGGAGAGGGCGCGGCCCACCGGCACCGGCGGCTTGCCCGAAAGCACGCGGACACGATCCCCAAACGTCGATTGCGCGGCGTAGAAGCGCTGGATCAGTCCTGCATCCAGACGGTAAAATCGTTCCAGCACGCGATAGCGCTCCTCGGGTTCGGCCGCCTTGAACAACATCGCGGCGAGCATGCGATAGAAGCCGCGCTTGCGCCAGAGCGCGCGCGAATAGCCATACAGCATTTGGTGCAGCGCCTCGCCCGAATAGTCCTTGGCCTCGGCGATCAGCGCGGCGGTGCGGATCGCGTCGGGGAAGGAATAGCCGGTCATCGGGTGAAACAGCCCCGCCTTCATGCCTGCCTTGGCGATGCCGCGGCCGCCGGCGGCCCAATAGGCGGCATGGTCGCCACCCATCGCGACGGGCAGGCTGCCCACCTCCTCGCGCAGCACGCGGTCGACCGTCCAGCCGGCGGCATCGGCATAGGCTTCGATCCGTTCGCCGGTAGCGAGGATGTCGAGCGCCGGGGTGTCGCTGTAATAGGTATCCTCGACGAACATCCGCGTCGGGCTGAACGGCAGGCAATAGACGAAGCGATAGCCGTCGATCTGCGGCACGGTCGCGTCCATGATGATCGGGCGGGTGACGTCGTGCAGGTCGCTCAGCGCGAGTTCGGCGCCGTGGAATTTCTGCCAGCCGAGCTGCAGCGCGCTGGTATCGCCGACGCCGCGGCAGTCGATCACGCCCTCCGCCTCGACCAAGTCGCCGTCCGCCAGCGCGACCGCGGTGGGGGTGATGTCCGCCGCCTCGCGCTCCAGCAACAGGCTCTTCTCGCCCAGCGCATCGCGCACCACGCGGCCGAAATGCTCGGAATCGACCGAGTAATAGCGCGCCGGCAGGCTGCGATAATGGCCGGGAAAGGCGACGTCATAGCCGTTCCAGCCATGGCCGATCAGCGGGGCGGCGAGCCAGCGATGCTCGGGCGCCACGTCGTCGGCGAAGAACGACCAGAGGTGATTGCCGCCGATCCGCGCCGAGCCCTCGATGAGCCGGACGGTGCAATCGGGTTTCTTCTTCCGGATTGCGAGCGCGATAAGCCCGCCCGCAAGTCCGCCGCCGACAATGGCGACGTCGCAACTGATGGTTGAAGGCATGGATGCCCGCCTAGCCCAAGCCCGGAGGCGTGGGAACCCCGGCGTTGGGACCTAGCGGTGAAGCGCCGGGAACTGCGCCGAAGCGATGGTAGCCATTATCGAGCCGCGCTATAATAAAGGGGAGGAGGCTCTATGTTGTTTCGCAAAGAAAACGAAATTGATGCGACGGGCATGCAGCGTTGTCGCGCCATCTCCATACAAATCGATCCCGGCGTTTGCTTCGGATGGTCGGGCGCCAAGTCGGAAACGCTGATCGAAGGTCCGTGCAACCTCAAGCCGGGGACCTTCGTCGTCGATTTTATCGGCGGCTTCACCTATCTGGGCGGCGGTCAAACGCTGATCCGGCATGTCGCCAGCATCGGCCGATTCTGCTCGATCGCCCACAACGTCGTGGCGGGGCAGGTGGAGCATCCTACCGACTATCTCTCCGCCAGCCCGATCTTCGGGGGCGAGTTCGACTGGCAGCAGCTGACGGATTTCCGCACGCGCAATGCCACGCAGATTCAGAAGGCCGCGGCGCTGAATGGCGCCCATATGCAGGGTCGAATTGAAAAGATCGTCATCGGCAACGACGTCTGGATCGGCGAGGGTGCGCTGATCCGCCGGGGCGTGACGATTGGTGACGGTGCGGTGATCGGATCGCGGGCCGTGGTGGTGAAGGACGTGCCGCCCTATGCGATCGTCGGCGGCGTTCCTGCCCGCATCCTCAAATATCGCTTCCCACCAGAGATCGTCGAGGAACTGCTGCGGCTCAAATGGTGGAATTATGGCGTCAGCGCGCTCGATGGCGTGGATTTCACCGATATGGGCCAGGCGCTGACCATGATCGATCACAACGTCGCATCGGGCCGGGCCCAGCCCTATTTGGGCAGGCTTGCCCATGTCGACAGTGAGGACCGGGTGACGCTGTGCCGCTTCGATCCAGCCAGCGGGTGGCTGGCGCCGATAGCCGATCCTTCGGCGCCAGACCCGGAAGTTTCAGAAGTCGAGCTTGGCGGATAGCGAGACGGTACGTCCGTTGATCGCGCGGCCCCAGCCGATGCCGTTGGCCGGCACTTCGCTCTGGTTGAACTCGAAGAAGCCGACCTGGTCGAACAGGTTGCTGGCGTTGACCATCACCCGCACCCGATCGATCGGTTTCACCACCAGGAACGCGTTGACCACGGTGAAGCCCGGCATCTTGAGCAGATTGCTGTCCTGCGCATAGCTGCTGGTGATCGTCACCACGTTCGCGCCCAGCGTCACCCGGCGCAGCTCGATCTGGGGCGTGGCCTCCAGCGTCCAGGCCGGCTGGTGGCGCGGTTCCTTGCCGGTCAGCGTCGGGTCCAGCTTGTCCTGGGTGATCTTGGCCGTGGTGTAGGTGGCACCCGCCGTGATGCTGAAGATGCCCCGGCGATAGCCGCCCTCCATCTCCACGCCGGTGGCGCGGTAGCTGCGGATGGTCTGGTTGGCCGATCCGTTGAGGACATTGTGGTCGTCCGCCGTCGCGCGGAAGGCGGTGACGTTCAGCGTCGCGCCGGAATGGCGGAACTTGAAGCCGCCTTCGAGCTGGCGGACCTGGTCATATTTGTCCGCGGCATTGGGCACGCTGCCATCGGTGGTGCTCACCGCCGGCGTGAACAGGATCTTGTCGGCATTGGCTCGCGCGCCGCGGCTGTAGCGGGCGAAGACCGAGAAGGGCTCCGCGACGCGATAGTTGACGCCGCTCGAATAGCTCCAATAGCCGTAATTGTAGTTGACCGGCGCGGGCTTATCGAGCGGCAGATAGGCGACGCGGGTTTCCGGCGCCGAGATCACGCCGTTGCCGTTGATGTCGTAGCTGATCAGGCCGGTGCGGCCGCCGCCCAGATCGGCGCCGACCAGCGATCCGCGCACCCGTCCGCGATCATAGCGGACGCTGCCGCCGATCGAGAGCTTGCCGACATGGTAGTTCACAGAGCCATAGGGCGCGACGATGTCGTACGAGACATCGAAGATCCGGCGGAATTTGCTGCCGTTGCGGCTGAACGTGTAATAGCCGTTCTGCGTCTGCGCGACGCCGGCGGCGCTGGTGATGTTCACCATCGCGGTCTGCGCATTGCCCGCCACGTCGGTGTCGATGCCCGAATGCAGCCAGGTCGCGTTGAGCTTCTGGTTCGCCTTGTAGAGGCCGCCGGTCACGGTCAGGTCGCCCTTGCCCATCTTCCACACGCGGGTGGCGCGGACGTCATTGGTGAAGTTGTCGAGCGCGCCGATCCGCGTCTGCGCCATATAGTTGAACGAGAGCAGGCCGTTGCCGTTGGCACCCGCCGGCACCAGCTGGCCGATATTGGGGCCGCTGGCATAGGTCGCGACCGCCCCGGCGCCTGCCTGCGAGGCGGCGATCGTCGCGATCGGGCCGACGTTCGAGGGGAAGACGCGCAGGAAGTCGCCCGAATTGACCGAGTAGCGCGCGCGCTCGCTGATCGTGAAGCCGGCGATGTCGAACTGCGCTTCCAGCCCGATCGACTTGCTCTTGGCATGCATGCCGTTGGCGACGTCGAACCGGGTGAGCTGGTTGTTGGCGTCGAGCGTCGTCACCGGGCCGATGAACGGCGACAGCAGCGAGTCCTTGCGGATGTCGAAGCCGCTCACGCTGCTCACCACCGGGTTGTCGTTCGTACCGGTGATCTTGATGGGATAGGGCGCGAAGGTGGGGGAGCGGTCGTCCAGCCACTTGCCGCTCACCCGCACATAGCCGGTGGCGAACTGCTTGGTGACGTTGAAGCGGAACTGGCCGCCCTTGTAGCCGGTGAAGCCGATGTCGCGCGGGCCCTCGCCCGAACGGTAATAGCCGCCGACATGGAAGCGCCAGCCGTCGCCGAGCGGCTGGCCATAGTCCATGTCGACGCGCTTTTCGCCATAGTCGAGCCCGGTGGTGAACTGAACCGCGCCGCCGCGCGTCTCGCCGGTCTTGGAGATCAGATTGATCAGTCCGCCCGGCGCGTTGGACGAGAAGGTCGAGCCCGAGCCGCCGCGGATCGACTCGATCGCCGCGACGTTGAAATCGGCGCGCATGAACACGTCGACGCCGACGTTGAAGATGTCGCCGAATTCGAGCACCGGCAGTCCGTCTTCCTGGAACTGCATGTACTTGGATCCGCCCGCCGCCAGCGGCAGTCCGCGCACGGTGTAGTTGGCGTTGCCCTCGCCGATGCCGCTCTCGACGCGCAGCCCGGGCATGGTGCGAAGTACGTCACCGAGCGGGCGCGGCCCCAGCTTCTCGAACTCGCTGGCGCGGAAGGCGCTGGTCGAGGTGGCGCTGTCCAGCCGGTCGCGACCCTTGGCGACGCCGGTCGAAAAGACTTCCTTCTCCGGCACCTGCGCCGTCTTGGCGGGCTTGGGTTCCTCGCTCTGGGACTGGGCGAGGGCGGGATGGACGACGACGCTCGAGCAGAAAGCGAGCAAAAGATAGCGAAGTTTCACGACAACCACTCCCAGCGACCAATGTTTTAGTCTTTCAGACCGCCAGGGTAGGAAGGACACGTTGACAAAGGGAAACGGGGCGGTTGCGTAAAACTACGATAGGTCTGGCGCGCCGATCGGCGCGTGCTTGCCGTGGAAGCGCAGGATGCCTTGTTCGACGGGCAGCTTATAGCGTTATCGCATCAGCAGTTCGGCTGTACTGCGTTCGATTACCGGCGTTTCCCACGGGTGGGCTGCCAGGATGCGGGCGATGGCCGACTCGGCCTGTCCGGCATCGTCGTGCGGCAGATGGACCCGCAGGATGACCGTGGGCGACCGGCTCTCGATATCGGCCACGCCCAGCGTCGGCCGGGCGGATCCCGCGGGGGTGAACAGCTCCCAGCCGAGGCCGAGTTCGACCACGCCGCGATAGCCGCCGAAGTCGCCCAGCGGATTGGCCTCGCGGACGATGGTGAGAATGGCCGACAGCGCGGGTTCGGAGTCGATGCAGGCGGCGTCGCCGGCGGCGAGGCGGCGCAGCGTCTCCGCCGCCACCGGGACGTGCAGGGTCAGGATCTCGACACGACGGGACCGCAGCGGCAGGGACGACATGGCGTTTTTCTTTCGATCGGGCGGGCAAGGCGGAAGGGATCGCATTGCCGCGGGGTCCGTGACGGCGTAGCAGATTCGGCCATGAACATCGCGCTTGCCATCTTCGCCTCGGCACTCGCCATGACGGTGATCGTCGGCGTGCGCTATCTCGCGGCGTCCGCCGGCTTCGCGCTGGCGACGCGGTTGCGTCACCCCGGGCTTTATGCGGGGCTGGACCGGCAGATCGCGAAGGAAATCGGCTGGAGCCTGGCCTCGGCGGCAATCTACGGCATTCCCGCCGGCATCGTCGCCTGGGGCTGGAAGGCGCAGGGCTGGACGCGGATCTACGACGATCTCCATGCCTGGCCGCTCTGGTACTTGCCGGTTTCGGTGCTGCTCTACCTGTTCCTGCACGACAGCTGGTTCTACTGGACGCACCGCGCGATGCACCGGCCGGCGCTGTTCCGCCGCTATCACGCGGTCCACCACGCCAGTCGCCCGCCCACCGCCTGGGCGGCGATGAGCTTCCATTGGGGCGAGGCGCTGTCGGGCGCGATCATCATCCCACTGCTGGTCTTCGTAATTCCGATCCATGTCGGCGCACTTGGCTTGGTACTGACGGTGATGACGGTTATGGGGGTGACCAACCACATGGGCTGGGAACTCTTCCCGGCCTGGATGTGGCGGGGGCCATTGGGGGCATGGCTGATCACGGCGAGCCACCATCAGCGCCATCATGAGCGGTATGGGTGCAATTATGGACTTTATTTCCGGTTCTGGGATCGGCTCTGCGGGACGGACCAGGGCCTGGGGCGGTTCGACCATGCGCCGGGCGGGCGCCGCGCTCGTCGCCCTGCCGCTGCTGACCAGCGCCGCGCCGCTGGCGACGCTGGAGCTTGACTTCACCAGCCTGCGGTCGACCCGCGGGCTGCTCCAGATTTGCATCGCGCCGGCGGCGAGCGAGTTTCCCGATTGTCGCGACGGCCGCGGCGCGATCAAGCGCACCATTCCGGCGAGCGACGCGAAGCTGCACCTCAGCGGCCTTGCGCCCGGCGACTATGCGGTGGCGGTGTTTCACGACGCCAATGGCAATGGCAAGCTCGATACCTTCATGGGCATTCCGCGCGAAGGCTTCGGTTTTTCGCGCAATCCGGTGATCGGTTTCGGCCCGCCACGATTCTCTGCCGCGCAGTTTCCGCTCCAGGGCGGCAGCGACCGGCAGGAGGTAAGGCTGCGCTACCTGCTCTAGGAACTGCACGAGTTTGCATGCGTTGCCCGGGTTCTGATCTCCACGATCCTGTTCCCGGAGTACCCCCCGATGGTTTCGATGCGACCCGCTGCGCGCCGCGCTGCCTTATTGCTGCCCCTGCTCGCGGCAGCGCCCGCCTTTGCGCAACAGCGCGCCGACAGCCAACCCGACCTCGACCTCGACCGCGACAGCGTGATGGTCGGCGTCGGTGCGGCGGTGGTGCCGAGCTATGAGGGATCCGACAACAGCGTGGTCACCGCGGTTCCCGGCGTGCGGGGCCGCATTTCCGGTATCAATTTCACCGTACGGGGCAACCGCGCCTGGGCGGACCTGATTCCCACGCCGGGCGGCCCCGGCTGGGATTTCCAGGCCGGGCCGGTGGTCAACATCAACCTCAACCGAACCTCGCGGATCGAGGACCGGCGGGTCAGCGCCCTCGGCAAGATCAAGGCGGCGGCGGAGCTGGGCGGCTTTGTCGGCATCGGCAAGCAGGGCGTGCTCACCAGCGACTATGACAAGCTGACCGTGAGCGTCGCCTATGTCCATGACGTGGGCGACATCCACAAGAGCTACGTCGTCACGCCGTCGATCGACTATGGCACGCCGCTCAGCCGCAAGGCCTATGTCGGCGTCAATCTATCCGCCGATTATGCCGGCGACGGCTATGCCAACACCTATTTCGGCGTGACCCCGGCCGGCAGCATTGCGAGCGGCCTGCCGACCTATCGCGCCGGCAAGGGCTGGAAGGACTGGGGCGTCACGGGCTATGCAAATGTCGCGTTGACCGGCGACCTGACCCACGGCCTCTCCGCCATCGGCGGGGTCGGCTACAGCCGGTTGCTGAACGATGCGGCGGAGTCGCCGATCGTCCGGATCGCCGGCTCGCGCAACCAGCTCTACGGCCTGCTCGGCATCGCCTACACCTTCTGACGGGGGCATTGCCCCTGCGCGGGCAAGTCTTTACAGCAAGCACCATTCCCCGGGGGACCGCTGGCGCAGCGGTTGAGAGGAGGGCCGCAGCCCTCGACCCGCTGAACCTGATCCGGTTGACACCGGCGTAGGGAGGGAGGGTCTTGGTCCCCGAGGTCCGTCTGCTCTCCCCGCGACGCCCAAGGAGTAGACGAGCATGGCCGACATTCCCGCCAAGACCGAAATCGGCGTCACCACCGGCCCCATTCGCGGCAGCCGCAAAGTGTATGTCGGCAAGCACCGCGTCGCGATGCGCGAGATCCATCTCGAGCCGAGCAGCGGCGAGCCGCCGGTGCGTGTCTACGACACGTCGGGCCCGTACACCGATCCCGATGCCCGGATCGACATCATGGCCGGCCTGCCGGCGATCCGCCGCGACTGGATTCTCGGCCGCGGCGATGTCGAGGCCTATGACGCGCGCGAGGTCCGCCCCGAGGACAACGGCCTGAAGGGCCCGGACCGCTCGGCCGGCGTGCCGCAGTTCCCGAACGTGTGCCGGCGCCCGCTGCGCGCCAAGACGGGTATGAACGTCTCCCAGATGCACTATGCCAAGCGCGGCATCATCACGCCCGAGATGGAATATGTCGCCGAGCGCGAGAATCTCGGCCGCGCGCGGCTGGCGGAATATGTCCGCGACGGGCAGGACTGGGGGGCCGAGATCCCCGATTATGTGACGCCCGAATTCGTCCGCGACGAAGTGGCGCGCGGCCGGGCGATCATCCCGAACAACATCAACCACCCGGAAAGCGAGCCGATGGCGATCGGCCGGAACTTCCTGGTCAAGATCAACGCCAATATCGGTAACTCCGCCGTCGCCAGCGACGTGGCGAGCGAAGTCGACAAGCTGGTCTGGTCGATCCGCTGGGGCGCGGACACGGTGATGGACCTCTCCACCGGCCGCAACATCCACGACACCCGCGAATGGATCCTGCGCAACTCGCCGGTGCCGATCGGCACGGTGCCGATCTACCAGGCGCTGGAGAAGGTGGGCGGCGTTGCCGAGGAACTGACCTGGGAGATCTTCCGCGACACGCTGATCGAGCAGGCCGAGCAGGGCGTCGACTATTTCACCATCCATGCCGGCGTGCGGCTGCCCTATATCCCGATGACCGCCAAGCGCGTCACCGGCATCGTCAGCCGCGGCGGCTCGATCATGGCGAAGTGGTGTCTCGCGCATCATCGCGAATCGTTCCTCTACGAGCGGTTCGACGAGATCACCGAGATCATGAAGGCCTATGACATCGCCTATTCGCTGGGCGACGGCCTGCGCCCCGGCTCGATCGCCGACGCCAATGACGAAGCGCAGTTCGCCGAGCTCTACACGCTGGGCGAGCTGACCAAGCGCGCCTGGGAGCAGGACGTGCAGGTGATGATCGAGGGCCCCGGCCATGTGCCGATGCACAAGATCAAGCAGAACATGGACAAGCAGCTCGAGGCGTGCGGCGAGGCGCCCTTCTACACGCTCGGGCCGCTGACCACCGACATCGCGCCGGGCTATGATCACATCACCAGCGGCATCGGCGCGGCGATGATCGGCTGGTACGGCACAGCGATGCTCTGCTACGTCACGCCGAAGGAGCATCTGGGCCTGCCCGACCGCGACGATGTAAAGGTGGGCGTGGTCACCTACAAGCTGGCGGCGCACGCGGCGGATCTCGCCAAGGGCCATCCGGCGGCGAAGGTGCGCGACGACGCGCTGAGCCGCGCGCGCTTCGAGTTCCGCTGGCGCGACCAGTTCAACCTGTCGCTCGATC
Source organism: Sphingomonadales bacterium (assembly GCA_027489295.1). The sequence continues at coordinate 9,624 of JAIYAA010000249.1, forward strand.
CGGACACCGCTGAGAAGTATCACGACCAGACGCTGCCGGCGGAAGGCGCCAAGACCGCGCATTTCTGCTCGATGTGCGGGCCGAAATTCTGCTCGATGAAGATCACGCAGGAAGTGCGCGACTTCGCCGCCAAGCAGAACGCGTCGGCCGATACCTTCCTGGCGGCGACGCCGGCGACGGTGGATGCCGAGACGGGCATGGCCGAGATGAGCAAGGTGTTCCGCGAGACCGGCAGCGAGCTCTACATGGGCGCCGGCGACCGCGAGCACGATTGAGGACGAGGAAGCCGGGTGGGCATGTGCCTGCCCGGCTAGCCGCGGGGATCGAAAGCGGCGCTACGACGCCTTACCCCAGCGGCGGCAGGGCCCAGTCGATCGGCTTCTGGCCGATGCTTTCCAGAAATGCGTTCGCCTTGCTGAAATGCCGCGAGCCGAAGAACCCGGAATGCGCTGACAGCGGCGACGGGTGGGGGGCCTTCAACACCAGGTGCCGGCCGCCCTTGTCGATCGAGTCGACGAACGCCGCCTTCTTCTGCGCGTGGCTGCCCCAGAGCAGGAACACCACCGGCTCTGCTTTCGCGTTGACCAGCCGGATCACCGCGTCGGTGAAGCGTTCCCAGCCGCGGCCCTGATGCGCTGCGGCGCGGCCCATTTCCACCGTCAGCACCGCGTTGAGCAGCAGCACGCCCTGCTCCGCCCAATGCTCCAGAAAGCCGTGCCGCGCGCGGGGGATGCCGAGGTCGGTCTCCATCTCCTTGTAGATGTTGACCAGGCTGGGCGGCGTGCGCACGCCCGGCTGCACCGAGAAGCACAGGCCGTGCGCCTGGCCCTCGCCATGATAGGGGTCCTGCCCGAGGATCACCACACGCACCTGCTCCAGCGGGGTCAGGTCGAGCGCGCGGAACCAGTTGCTGCCGGCCGGGAAGATGCGCTTCCCCGCCGCCTTCTCGGCGCGCAGATAGTCGCGCAGCGCCGCCATATAGGGCTGGGCGAATTCGTCCTCGAGCGGGGCCAGCCAGCTCGGGTGCAGCTTGATCATCGACATGGGCGCACTCTGTCCGGTGCGCATGCGGGCCTGTCAATCGCCGCCTATTGACAGCGTTGACGAGGCGGATAGCCTGCACCCCAACCAAAACAAGGGAGGAGGGGTGCCATGAAGTCATGGCCAATCATGGTCGCGTGCTGTGTGTCTGCCGTTGTCGCGTCGCCTGCACTGGCGCAGGCCCAGCAGCCGGCCGATATTTCCAAGCAGATCATCAATGCGCCGACGCCGGAGACCTTCAACGTCTATGGCCTCAGCACCAAGCCGGCGGTGGTGAAGGACAAGAACGTCCAGGGCGGCCGCGCGCTGCGCGTGCCGATCACCAGCGCATCGGACCAGCCGTGGAGCGTAGGGCTGATCTCGACGATCAACCAGCCGGTGAAGAAGGGCGACAAGCTGGTGGTCGCCGTTTGGGCGCGCGCGGAGAAGCTGCCCGAGGGCGCCACCACCGCCAAGATCTCCACGATCCAGGTCGGTCTCGCCAAGGAGCCCTATACCACCGTGTTCAAGGGCGAGGCGGAAGTCGGCAGCGAATGGAAGATGGTCCACGTCGTCGGCACCGCCGACCGCGACTATGCGGTGGGCGACATCTCGATCTCGCTCCACCTCGCCACCGCCAAGCAGGTGCTCGACATCGGGCCGATCCTGCTGCTCGACCTCAACAAGTAATCCGACGCAGCGTCTCAGGATCGCGGATGCCCGCGTAGAAGGCGGCGAGACAGGCGGCGAAGAGGCCGTCCGTCTCGCTGTCGGCGGCCTCGAACAGGGTCATCGACGAGCGGACCTTCACCGCGTCGATCCCGCCGAGGATCGCCTCGGCCGAGCGTTTGCCGGCATGGCCCAGCAAAGCTGTCGTCGCCGCCCGGAGCCGGCCCCCGAGCAGCGGGTGGGCGAGATAGGCCCGCGCCTCGGCAAGATCGGCGATCGCATATCGCTGCGCCATGTCGCTGCGGCCCAGCCCGGCGATCTGGGGAAAGACGTACCAGATCCAGTGGCTGGTCTTGCGGCCGCGCTCGAGCTCCGCCAGCGCGACCGCGAAATCGCGTGCCTGTGCGGCGACGAAGCGGTCGAGCGGATCCATCCCCGCCGCCTGCATCAGGCGTGGACGGCGGTCAGCAGATAGTTGAGCGCCTCGTTCTCACTCACCACGAAGCCGCGGCTAGGGGAGAGGCTGAGACCCTGGCGGTCGATCACCTTCATGCCGGCGTCTGCCAGCAGCGCCTCCAGTTCCTCGGGCTTGAGGAAGCGGCTCCAGTCATGCGTGCCCTTGGGAATCGCGCCGGTGCCCTCGGCCAGCGTGATCATCGCCAGGCGCGAGAGCGGCGTGCGGTTGGGGGTGGAGAGCACCATCAGTCCGCCCTCGGCCAGCGCGCCGGCCAGCCCGCGGACGAAGGCGGCGGGATCGCTGACATGCTCGATCACCTCCATCGAGGTGACGAGGTCGAAGGTGCGGCCGGCCAGATCCTCGATGCCGCCATGGACATAGTCGATCGGCAGCCCGGACGGTGCGGCATGCGCGCGCGCGGCGCCGATATTCTCGCCCGCCGCGTCCACGCCGGTCACCCGCGCGCCGAGCCGGGCAAGCGGCTCGCACAGCAGCCCGGCGCCGCAGCCCACATCGATCGCGGTCTTGCCGGTGAGCGGCATGAAGTCGGCCGAATCGCCCGTCCAGTGGGCGTCGATCGCGCGGCGGATATAGCCTAGCCGCGCAGGATTCAGCCTGTGCAACATGGCCGAAGAGCCCTTTGGATTCCACCAATCGGCCGCCAGACGACCGAAATGTTCCGCTTCACGGGGGTCAATCGTAGCTATTGTTGCGTTCGGCATCGCTGGCTCCTATCAGGCACGCCCATCTCTCCCAAGGGCAGGAAACAAGCAACCAGCCATGGCGCGTATCGTAATGAAGTTCGGCGGCACATCGATGGCCGGGATCGAGCGTATCCGCAGCGTTGCCGCGCGCGTCAAACGCGAATGGGAGGCAGGCAACCAGGTCGCCGTGGTCGTCTCGGCGATGGCGGGCGAGACCGATCGGCTGGTCGGCTTCTGCCGCGAGGCCTCCTCGCTCTACGATCCCAAGGAATATGACGTGGTCGTCTCCGCCGGCGAGCAGATCACGAGCGGCCTGCTGGCGATCGCGCTGCAGGCGATCGGCGTGCCGGCGCGCTCCTGGCTCGGCTGGCAGCTGCCGGTGCAGACTTCGGACGCCTTCGCCAAGGCGCGCATCGAGGATATCGGCACGGACGCGCTGCTCGCCAGCATGGGCGCGGGCGAAGTCGCGGTGATCCCGGGCTTCCAGGGCGTGCACGACAACCGCATCACCACGCTCGGCCGCGGTGGGTCGGACACGTCGGCGGTGGCGGTGGCGGCGGCGGTGAAGGCCGATCGCTGCGACATCTACACCGATGTCGACGGGGTCTACACCACCGACCCGCGCATCGTGCCGCGCGCGCGCAAGCTGAAGCGCGTGACCTACGAGGAAATGCTCGAACTCGCCAGCGTCGGCGCCAAGGTGCTCCAGACCCGTTCGGTCGGCCTGGCGATGAAGGAAGGGGTTCGCGTGCAGGTGCTCTCGTCCTTCACGGGCGACGACGCGCCGATGGCAGATACATTGCCCGGGACGATGATCGTGGGCGAAGAGGAGATTCAGGACGTGGAACGCCAGCTCATCACCGGCATCGCGCACGACAAGAACGAAGCCAAGATCACGCTGACCGCGGTGCCGGACAAGCCCGGCGCGGTGGCATCGATCTTCACGCCGCTTGCCGATGCCAGCATCAATGTCGACATGATCATCCAGAACATCGCGCATCAGAGCGCCGGCAGCGCCAGTGCCACCGACGTGACGTTCACGGTGCCGGCGGCGGACCTGGCGCGCTCGCTGGAGATTCTGGCGCAGGCGAAGGAATCGATCGGCTTCACCGACATCAGCCATGACACGCGGGTGGCGAAGGTCTCGGTGGTCGGCGTCGGCATGCGCAGCCATGCCGGTGTCGCCGCGACGATGTTCCAGACGCTGGGCGCGCGCGGCATCAACATCCAGGCGATCACCACCTCCGAGATCAAGGTCTCGGTGCTGATCGAAGAGGATTACACCGAACTCGCGGTGCGCGTGCTGCACACGGCCTATGGCCTCGACGCGGACGACGTCGCCGCCTGATGGCGCATGGGGGCGTGGCCGATCCGGCTACGCCCCCGTCGTCACGACCACGCGCTGCAGGACGACATTGTCGTCGATGCGCCAGACCTTCACGACATGGGCCCCGGCTGCAATCGCGGGGAAGCGCGCGGTAAGCGTGCGGCCATTCTCCTCGACCGCCTGGTTCCAGTCGCGCTGGGCCTGGGTGGTTGTCGCATTCGGCGCGGGGACGAGGCTGTCGGTGAGGATCTGCACCGGGCCGTCGTTCACCGACACGCCGAGGCGCTGCTGGTTGCGGCCGGTGGTGTCGAGCGTCGGCACCAGCTCCAGCGCGACGGTCAGCGGCCCGCCCTTGGGAAGCGTAACTGCGTAGTCCACGTGGACTCCGTGCGACGCGGTGGTGGCGGGGTGGCCCTGCGGGAAGGTCGTCACGGCACCCTGCGTGCGGCCCAGATGCGGCACGCGACGCCAGCTCAGACCCTTGCCGCCACGGGCCGTCGCGAAGTCCGGCGCCTCGATCACGATCTGATCAGCGGGCAGGGTCGGGGCGACGAAAACGATCGGGCCGCCCTTGCCATCGACACGTCGCACCGCCGGCATCACCTGCTGCTTGGGTTCCTGCCAGCTGGTATAGCCAATATGGGTCTGGGCCATCATCCCCGCCCACTTGCCGCCGTTCAGGGCATGATAGGCGTCGGTGATCTCGCCGTCCCGCGCAAAGGCGCGCTCGGCCTGATCGGCGAAAGTGTTGGCGCGGGCATCGCCAGCCGCGGTGAGGCGGCGGTTCCAGGCGACGGCGTAATAGAGCCGGTACAGGTTCGCGACCGCCACGATCGGGTGCTCGACCAGCTGGAACCACGCGTCGCGCGCCTCCGCGGCGATCCGCGGCTTCACAGCGGCCATGTCGCGCTCCAGCGCTTCCCATTCTGCGACCACGCGGCCGAAGTCGCCGCCATCCAGCTTGCCGTCGTTGCGCACCGGGCCCAGCGCGAAACTGTCGGCATCGAGCAGCTCGGGCTTCCGCCGCGCGGCGAGTTGGCTGTAGCGGGTGAGGATCGCGCCGACCTTCTCCGCCACGTCGGGACCGAACGCAGCGCCTGCCCAGCGCGCCGCATAGGCGGTCATCGCCTCGAGCGACATCGCCTCCGGATTCCAGGCCTGGTCGAGGAAGAAGCTGAGCGGATATTCCATCGGCTTCAGGTCGCCGACATTGGCGATCCAGATCGTCCGTGCACCCCGCTGCCAGGCGAGGTCCATCTGCTGCCAGCTCTTCTCGATCTGGTTGGTATTCAGCCACTTGTAGTTGCGCGGCGCACCGACATAATCGAAGTGATAATAGACGCCGTAGCCGCCCTTGCGGGTGAGATCGGCGGTGGCGAGCCGGCGGATCTGGCCCCAATTGTCGTCGGCGAACAGCAACGTCACGTCATCCGGCACGCGCATGCCGTGATCGTAATAGTCCTGCACTTCCTTGTAGAGCGCCCACATCTGCGGCGTTGCCTCGGCGGGGCGCTTGGTCACGTCCGCCAGGATCGCGCGCTGGTCGGCGACGATTGTCTCGAGCAGCTCGGTTGCGGTCCCCTCCGCCATCGCCTCGTCGCCGTCGCCGCGCATGCCGACCGTGACGAGGCAGTCATAGCCCTTGCCGTCGCCCTTCGACATCATCCGCTCGATGCCGCCCCGCCAGAAGCGGCGGAGATTTGCTGCGTTGGTCGCATAATCCCATTTGCCGCCGGTGACGCCCTGACCGGTATTGCGGTGCCATTCCTCCTGCGCGCGGCTCATCGGTTCGTGGTGCGAGGAGCCCATCACCACGCCCATCGCATCGGCGAGCACCATATTGCGGGGATCGTCGTCGTTGAACGCCTTGCCCCACATGGCGGGCCAGAGGTAATTGCCCTTCAGCCGCAGCAGCAGCTCGAAGACATGCGCGTACATCGCGGCATTGACCCCGCCGAAATGCCGCTTCGCCCAGCCGCTGAAGCAGGGATCCTCGTCGTTGATGAAGAAGCCGCGATAGCGCACCCGCGGCTGGTCGCGCCGGTTGCCCGGGGCGAGCGTCACGTCGCGGCGGCGCCGGACCGGCACGTCCGCGAACCAGTGCCAGGGGGAGACGCCGATCCGCCGCGAGACGTCGTAGGTGCCAAAGACGGCGCCGCGTCGGTCCGCGCCGACGATCACCAGCGCCTGGGGGATGCCGGGGGCGGGGTGATCGAGCACGATCTGGCGATAGGCCTCCCATTCGCCCTGCAGGTCTCGGGCGTCGATCCGCCCCTGCCGCACCAGCGTGTCGAGCATCGGCGAGCGGCCGAGCTGGCCGATCACCACTACCGGCCCGCTGGCGTCCGCGAGGCGATGGGCACGCTTCGGTGCGGTCCCGCCGACGCGCGCCAGATCCTGCGCGAACGCATCGGCGACATGGACGAGCGCGGGATCGGCATCGGCATCGATCAGCAGCGTCGCGGGCACGCCGTCGCGGATCAGCGGAAAGCCCGCGGCGCCCTTGGCCGCCAGCAGCGCCAGCGCCTCCGGCGCCGTTTCGGCATCCGTGCCGGCCGCGACCAGCGTCGCTGCGGCCGAGGCTTGCAACAGCGTGCGGCGATCCACCGCTAGGGCGGAATCGATGGGCCGGGACATCGCATCTCCTGCAATTCTTGTTCTTGATACCGCTATCATGCCCAGCCCCCGGACGACGGGCAAGCGCCAACCCCCGCGCGCCCGCGATTGCGGGCCCTTGCGGACATGGTGCCCGCGGCGCTAGGCGCTCGGCCCATGACCAGCACCTCCACGATCGGCGCCGAGCGCCTGGCCCGCCGCATGGCGCGCGGTTGCGACTTCCTGGGCAGCGAGACTGCCATTCTCGGCGGCGCGATGTCCTGGGTGTCGGAGCGCAACCTCGTCTCCGCCATTTCGAACGCGGGCGGCTTCGGCGTGATCGCGTGCGGCGCGATGAGCCCCGAACTGCTCGATGCCGAGATCGCCGCGACCAAGGCGCTGACGGACAAGCCCTTCGGCGTCAACCTGATCACCATGCACCCGCAGCTGTTCGAGCTGATCGACGTGTGCGGCAAGCACGGGGTCGGCCATGTCGTGCTCGCGGGCGGGCTGCCGCCGGCGGGGTCGCTCGATGCGATCAAGGGCCACGGCGCCAAGCTGATCTGCTTCGCGCCCGCGGTCAGCCTCGCCAAGAAGCTGATCCGCTCGGGCGTCGACGCGCTCGTCGTCGAGGGCATGGAGGCCGGCGGGCATATCGGCCCGGTCTCGACCAGCGTGCTGGCGCAGGAGATCCTGCCCGAGGTCGCGAGCCAGGTCCCCGTGTTCGTCGCCGGCGGCATCGGCCGGGGCGAGGCGATCGCCGGCTATCTCGACATGGGCGCGGCGGGCGTGCAGCTCGGCACCCGCTTTGCCGCTGCCACCGAGAGCATCGCGCACGCCAATTTCAAGAAAGCGTTCATCCGCGCTTCGGCGCGCGATGCGATCGCCAGCGTGCAGATCGATCCGCGCCTGCCGGTGATCCCGGTGCGCGCGCTGAAGAATGCCGGCGGCGAGCTGTTCACCGCCAAGCAGCGCGAAGTGGCGCAGGCGCTCGACGCGGGCGGCATCGCGATGGCCGAGGCGCAGCTGCAGATCGAGCATTACTGGGCGGGCGCGCTGCGCCGCGCGGTGATCGACGGCGATGTCGAGCATGGCAGCGTGATGGCGGGCCAGTCGGTCGGCATGGTCACCAAGGAAGAGCCGGTGGCGACGATCATCGAAACGCTGATGGCCGAAGCCGCCCATGCGCTGGAGAAGCGCGCGGCCTGACGCTAGGGCCACGGGGTTTCTTTGCTTTTGCTGCGCACCCGCTTGGCGTGGGTGCGCACAATCTGTTAGCGCTGTCCTATGGCCTTGACCGCAGCCGCCTCCGCCCGGGAAATTCTCACCCGCCTTCATGACCTGATGGCGAAACGGCTGCCGGTCCAATCGAAGCTCAACGCCGTCGTCAACATCATCGGCGAGGCGCTGCACAGCGAGGTCTGCTCGATCTACCTGCTGCGCGAAGGCGTGCTGGAGCTGTTCGCGACGCGCGGGTTGAAGCAGGAGGCGGTGCACGTCACCCGGCTGGGGCTGGGCGAGGGGCTGGTCGGCACGATCGCTGCGCATGTCGAAACGCTCAACCTCGACGAGGCGACCAGCCACCCCAATTTCGTCCATAACCCGGAAACCGGCGAGGACCGCTTCCACAGCTTCGCCGGCGTACCGATCATCCGGCGCGAGCGGGCGGTGGGCGTGCTCGCCGTGCAGCATGTCGATCCGCGGCGCTATGCCGATATCGAGATCGAGGCGCTGCAGACCGTCGCGATGGTGCTTTCCGAGCTGATCGCCAATGCCGAGCTGATCGACGCGACGGGCGGCACCTCCACCCGGCTGCAGCCGACCGCGGCGGGCACGATCCGCGGTTTCCGGCTGGTCGAGGGGATGGCGCGCGGCGTCGCGGTGTTCCACCAGCCGCGCATCACCATCGAGCATACCGTCGCCGAGGATACCGAGGCCGAGCGCCACCGCGTCTACGCGGCATTCGACAAGATGCGCCAGCAGATCGACCGCATGACCAGCCAGGCCGAATTCGGCAGCGGCGGCGAGCATGAGGAGATCCTCGCGACCTACAAGATGTTCGCCTATGACGAAGGCTGGAGCCGTCGGATCAACGAGGCGATCGATTCCGGCCTGACCGCCGAGGCGGCGATCGAGCGCGTCCAGCAGCGCACCCGCCAGCGCATGCGCGAGATCGACGATCCCCTGCTGCGCGACCGGATGCACGATCTGGAGGATCTCTCCAACCGGTTGCTGCGCATCGTCTCGGGCCAGCTCGGCACCGCCGCGCAGCTGGGGCTGCGGCACGATTCGATCCTGATCGCGCGCAACCTGGGGCCCGCCGAACTGCTCGAATATGACCGGCGGCGGCTGAAGGGGGTGGTGCTGGAGGAAGGCTCGCTCACTGCGCACGTCACCATCGTCGCGCGCGCCATGGGCGTGCCGGTACTGGGCCGCGTGCGCGACGTTCGCCGCGAAGTGGCCGAGGGCGACCTGCTGCTGCTCGACGTGGGCGAGGAAAGCGTGTTCGTGCGCCCCTCGCTGGCGATGGAGGAAGCGTTCGAGGCCAAGCTGGCGCTGAGCCAGAAGCGCCGCGCGGCCTTCGCGCAGCTCAAGAACGTGGCGCCGGTGACCAAGGACGGGCACCGGGTGACGGTGATGGTCAATGCCGGGCTGCGCGACGACGTCGCTGCGCTCGACCTGACCGGCGCCGACGGCATCGGCCTGTTCCGCACCGAATTCCAGTTCCTCGTCTCGGCCACCCTGCCGCAGCGCGAGGCGCAGCGGCGGCTCTACCGCGACGTGCTGGAGACGGCGGGCGACCGGCCGGTGATCTTCCGCACCGTCGACATCGGCGGCGACAAGGCGCTGCCCTATCTCAACCATGACGAGGATGGCGAGGAAGAGAACCCCGCCATGGGCTGGCGCGCGCTGCGCCTCGCGCTCGATCGCGATGGCCTGATGAAGGCGCAGGCGCGCGCGCTGATCGAAGCGGCGGCGGGGCGTACGCTCAACGTGATGTTCCCGATGGTTTCCGAACCCTGGGAGTTCGACGAGGCGCGGGCGCTGTTCGAGGCGCAGCATAGCTGGCTCGCCGCGCGCGGGCGCAAGCTGCCGACCGAGATCCGCTACGGCGCGATGCTCGAGGTGCCTGCGCTGGCCGAGGTGCTCGACGTGCTGCTGCCCAAGCTCGAGTTCCTGTCGATCGGCACCAACGACCTCACCCAGTTCCTGTTCGCCGCCGATCGCGCGCATCCCAAGCTGGCGCTGCGCTACGACTGGCTGAGCCCGGCGATCCTGCGCTTCCTCAAGCGGGTGAGCGACGAGGCGCGCGCGGCGAACGTTCCGGTTGCGGTGTGCGGCGAGATGGGCGGGCGGCCGCTGGAGGCGCTGGCGCTGATCGGGCTGGGCATCGATCGCCTGTCGATCACCCCGGCCGCGGTGGGACCGATCAAGGCGATGCTGCGGTCGCTCGATCGCGGCGCGGTGATGGCGGCGATCACGCGCATGCTGGCGCATCCGCAGGGCACGCTGCGCGACGACCTCACCGCCTGGGCGGAGTCCCAGGGGGTCGAACTGGCCTGAACCAGCGATCGAATGATTTCGCAGCGGCGTTGACAGCGCCTGCACCGCGGGGGCATCCCCTGCACGACAGGGCGAGCGACCCAGGGTCCAACGCGCTCGCCGGAGGAAAGAATGCAAGGCGATACGCCCGACGATCCCGGCCAGACTGCTGCCCGCCCCGGTGAACGCCTGCGCATCGCGCGGGAGGCGCTGGGGCTGGATCTCACCGAGATCGCCGCACGCACCCGCATTCCGCAGCGCCATCTCGAGGCGATCGAAGCGGGGACCTATACCGGCCTGCCGTCGATCACCTACGCCACCGGCTTCGCCAAGGCCTATGCGCGCGCCGTGGACGCCGACGAAGTGGGGATCGCCCGCGACGTCCGCGCCGAGCTCGGCCAGATCGAGCGCCCGGTGATCACCCCCGAATATCCGCTGCAGGAGCCGTCGCGCGCCGCACCGGGCGGGATTGTGTGGTTCGGCGTGATCGTCGCGCTGGTGATCGTCGCCGGGCTTGGCATCTGGTACGGCACCAACTGGTTCCGCGGGGGCGCCGCGCAGGGCGACGGGCTGGTCCAGCAGCTCGAACCGACGCCGACGCCCACTGCTGCGGCGCCCGCACCGGTGCCGAGCCCGACCGTTCCCGCGGTGGAGCACGTCACGCTCGTCGCGCGGGGGCCTGCCTGGATCCGTATTACCGATGCCACCGGCAAGAAGCTGGCGGAGAAGGAACTGGCCGCCAGCGAGCGCTACGAAGTGCCTGACGACGCCGATCATCCGCGCATCCGCACCGGCCGCCCGGACCAGCTGCAGGTGCTGCTCAACGGCAGCGAAATTGCCCCGCTCGGCACCGAGGTGAAGGTGGTCGAGGCGGAACTGACCTCGGCGGCGCTGCGTGCGCGCGGCCAGCCTGCGGCCACGCCGTCGCCTAGCCCGAGCGCAACGACCGCGGCGACGACCACTCCCCGCGAGCGGGCGCCCCGCCGCCGGCTCGGCGCGCGCGCGCCCGACAGCGTCGACGTTGCGACCTCGCCGTCGGCGCCGGGAGGCGGCACGACCCCGACGGGCGACACGCCGAACCGCTGAGGGGCTGGCGCGAGCGGGCGCCGCTTGGCTATAGCGGCGCCACGCCTCCGCTCCCCGGGGGGCGCTGAGGGAATCATCGACGATGCGTATTGCTCTCGCTGCAGCACTGGCCTTTGCCGCGTTCGGCTTCAACGGCACCGCCCAGGCGCAGGCCCAGGACGGCACTGTCGGCCAGCGGGTCGACAAGCTGGAGCGCGAGATGCGCGCCGTGCAGCGCAAGGTGTTCCCGGGCGGCGCCGGCATGACCGTGGAGCCGCAGATCACCCAGCAGGTCGATACCACCCCGCCGGGCGTGCCCGCGACGACCCCGCTCGCCGATCTCACCCAGCGCGTCGCCGCGCTGGAGAGCCAGATCCAGACGATGACCGGGCAGATCGAGCAGAACCAGTACCGCATGCGCCAGCTTGAAGAGGCGTTCGGCGCGTACAAGGCGGCAACCGATTCGCGCATCAAGACGCTGGAGACGCCGCCGGCCCCGGCCTCCACCGATGCGGCGCCCAGCGACGGCGACGTCGCCGCTTCGGGCGATTCCGCGCCGGCCGCTGCCAAGCCCGCCGGCGACCGCGCCGCCAAGGTCGCGGCGGTCCAGAAGCCGAGCAGCGGCGATGCGGGCGAGGACCTGTACCTCTACGGCTTCCGGCTGTGGCAGGCGAAGTTCTACCCCGAAGCCGCCAAGGTGCTCGAGCAGTACAAGGCCAAGTTCCCCACCGGCAAGCGCGCCAGTTTCGCCCGCAACCTGCTCGGCCGGTCCTATCTCGACGACGGCAAGCCGAGCCTCGCCGCGGTCGCGCTGTACGAGAACTACACCAAGGATCCGAATGGCGAGCGCGCGCCCGACAGCCTTTTCTATCTCGCCCAGGCGCTGGTGAAGCTGAAGAAGCCGGCCGGCGAAGTCTGCAAGGTCTATGACGAGCTGGACAAGGTCTATGGCCCGTCGCTCTCGGGCGAGATGAAGGCGGGTGTCGCCAAGGGTCGTGCGGATCAGCGCTGCAAGTGACGCGTCGCTGATCGACGCGATCGCGAGCGAGGATATCGCCCGCTTCACCGCCGATTGGCTGGCGCTCGCAGGGCGGGCGCCGAGCGCCGCTGCGCCGATCGGGGTCGCGGTTTCCGGCGGCACGGACAGCCTCGCGCTGCTGTTGCTGGCGCAGGCGGCGTTTCCGGGGGCGGTCGCCGCCGCCACCGTCGATCATGGGCTGCGGGCACAATCCGCCGAGGAGGCGGCGTTCGTCGGATCGGTCTGTGCGCGGATCGGCGTGCCGCACGCCGTCCTGCCGCCGCGCCCCGAAATGCTGGCCGGCGGCAACCTCCAGGATCGTGCGCGGGCGATGCGCTATCGCTGTCTTGCCGAGTGGGCAGGGGCGGTGGGTGCGCCTTGGGTGGCGGTGGCGCACCAGCAGGACGATCTTGCCGAAACCTTCCTGCTACGCGCTCGCCGCGGGGCCGGGCTGGGCGGGCTGGCGGCGATGCTGCCCGCCCGGTCGCTGACCGGCGGGCCGGGGGCGCTGTTGCTCGTTCGCCCGCTGCTCGGCTGGACGCGCACCGATCTTGCAGGGCTGGTAGCAAGTGCCGGGATCGCGGCGGTGGAGGATCCCTCGAATCGCCATCCCCGCTTCGATCGCAGCCGGATGCGCCGTCTGCTTGCCGAAACCCCCGAACTGCTGCCCGCACGGCTGGCACTGGCCGCCGCCAATCTGCGCGATGCGGAAGCGGCGCTTGCCTGGGTTGCCGCGCGCGAATGGGCGGCGCGCGCCGATGTCGAGGACGGGCAGGTGACGCTCGACCTCGCCGATCTGCCGCGCGACCTGCGCCGCCGCCTCGTCGTTCGCGCGCTGAA
>JAIYAA010000008.1 GCA_027489295.1 Sphingomonadales bacterium
ATGGTTGGCCATTTGATCACTCCAATGCGGATCAAAGCGCCAAATCAGTCATCCAACCCCGAAGTTTTTCTTTGTTGCTAAGGGAATGCTATCTGGAGGGCGCACGATGTCAAGGCTCCAACCCGGAAGCGTGTAACTTTTTTGTAGCGTGCGTATCTTTTGGGCACCGTGCATTCCAAAAATGCGGCGCTGTTCGTAACATCTGGAAGAGATCCGGGCAGGGTTGCATGCGCCGATCCCGGCGACGGGGGTTGCAGCGCGCAAGGCCGCGTGCCTGCGGGGCGGTGCCGGTCCCGACCGCTTCGATCGTGCTGGACGGGATGGCCGGTGCATTCGCGCAGTCTTGCATCGACCGGATCCGTCGAGGGTCCGAAAATAACGCGCGCAAACACCATGAAGCTGCGGACATTGCACATCATCCAAGATTTCGCGCGTCGTACTTGCCGGGTTGATGGCTAGATACATGGGTCAGGCGGAACTCGTATTGGTGCAACATGGACAGCGACTACAATGCAGTTTCCAAGCATTAAGAAAACCCCAAATTTTCCGCGCTGCGGAAGATTTTTTACGCGCCATTAACTTTGTTGCTGGTAGCCGGCCTCGTGGCGGCGCTCGGGCGTGGGCGGCGCAGGCGAGGTACGCTCGCCAGTGCGTAACAAAGGGAAGGGCTTGGTGACTCTGATGAATTCCGCATTTTTCTCGCTGCGGTATGGGGTTTCGACTGCCGCGCTGCTGACGGCGATTGCGGCACCTGCATATGCGCAGGACGCCGTGCCCGCGCAGGCGACGAATGCGTCCGCGGAACAGACCGTGCCACCGCAGGACGCCGCCGTGCAGGGTCCGCAGGAAGCGGCCGCACCCGCGGCGCCGGCAGATTCCGGGCAGGGCGCCACGATCGTCGTCACCGGCACCCTGTTCCGCGATTCGAACGCCAGCTCGATCTCGCCGGTCACCGTGCTGAGCTCTGACACGCTGCAGCGCGCCAACATCACGACCGCCCAGGACGCGATCCGTTCGGTTTCCGCGGACAGCGCCGGATCGATCTCGACCGGCTTCCGCAACGGCTTCTCGGCCGGCGGCGCGGCGGTGTCGCTGCGCGGTCTCGGCGTGTCGTCGACCGTGGTGCTGATCGACGGCCTGCGTTCGGCCAACTTCCCGCTGAACGACGACGGCCACAATGCTTATGTCGACCTGAACTCGATCCCGTTCAGCATCGTCGATCGCATCGAAGTGCTGAAGGACGGCGCGTCCTCCACCTATGGCGCGGATGCGATCGGCGGCGTGGTCAACCTGATCAGCAAGAAGAACTTCCAGGGCATCGAAGGTTCGGTCCAGGGCGGCACGACCGAGAAGGGCGACGGCTCGCACTATCGCGCGACCCTGACCGCCGGCACCGGTGACTATCGCGAGCAGGGCTGGAACTTCTACGTCAACGGTGAATACACCTGGGACGGCTACATCACCAACAACGCGCGCGGTTATCCGTTCAACACGCTCGACCTGACGCCGAGCGGCCTCACCGACCGCAACCGCAACGACGATTCGCTCACCACGGCGAACCCGCAGGCGGTCGTCACCCGGGTGACGCAGAGCGATCTCAACAATCCGCTGGCCGGCCAGGTCGGCGCGCCGCTGACCAACCAGTATCAGCTGCTCAACCCCAATGCCTGCCCCTATGGCACCTTTACGGTGACGAGCGGCGCGGCGCAGGGCACCGGCTGCAAGCATAGCCTGCCCGACGAATACAGCATCATCCAGCCGAAGCAGCAGCGTTACTCCGCCACCGCGCGCCTCACCGCACGCCTGGCCGACAACCTCGAAGCCTTCGCGTCGGCCAGCTATTCGCACTCCGAAGTCAGCATCATGGGCACGCCGTCGGCGATCCGCGCGACCCAGCCGTTCGGCGGCTCGGCAGCGCTGGCGTCGAGCAGCCCGGGCATCGTGCTGCCGGTCTATGTCTGCTCGGCCGGCGTGAACTGCGCCACCGCGGCGGACCGCAAGCTGAACCCGAACAACCCCTATGCCGCTGCCTATGCGGCCAATCCCAGCCAGGGTGCGGCGCGCATCTACTATCTGTTCGGCGACATTCCCGCCGGCAGCTTCCGCTATGTTGATGTGTTCCGCACGACGGCGGGCATCTCGGGCAGCTTCGGCAACGGCTTCAAGTTCCGTCTGAACGGCGTCTATGCCCGCGACAATTTCAGCGTCACCCAGCGCGGTTTCGTCAACATCCAGGGCCTGCTGAACGCGGTCAACACCGGCGCGTACAACTTCGTCAATCCGGAGCAGAACACCGCGGCGGTGCGCAACCAGATCTCGCCGTCGGTGACGACCCCGTCCTATTCGACGGTGGCGACGATCGGCGGCTCGCTGATCAAGTCGGTCATGCAGCTGGGCGGTGGCGACCTCAACGTGGGTGGCGGCTTCCAGCTCCGTCGCGAGACGCTGATGAACCGCAACCAGAACGCGGGCCTCGCCTTTTACGGCCTGAACACCTCGTCGGCGCAGGGCCGTCAGACGGTGACCGCCGGCTTCTTCGAAATCGACGCGCCGTTCACCCGCACGCTCGATCTGAACGTGTCGGGCCGCTATGACCATTATTCGCAGGGCTACAGCCACTTCTCGCCGAAGGTGGGCGTCAAGTTCAACCCGATCGAGCAGGTCGCCTTCCGCGCCACCTACTCGCAGGGCTTCCGCGCGCCGACCTTTGCGGAATATAACGCCGCCAGCAGCTATGCCGGCTTCTCGTCGTTCACGCCGCCGGCGAGCTTCGTCGCGGCGCACCCGGGCAATTCGGCCTATACCAGCAGCTACAACATCGGCAGCGGCGCCCGCGGCAACCCCGACATCCTGCCCGAAGTTTCGCAGAGCTTCACCTTCGGCACGATCCTGAAGCCGACCCGCTGGTTCAACATGACGGTCGACTACTACAACATCAAGAAGTCGAACCTGATCGTCAGCGGTCCGCTGCGCGCGGAGGCAATCGCCGCCTATTACAGCAAGAGCAACTCGACCGATGGTTGCGCCGCGCTTGCCGCCGTGGGGGCAGGCTACAAGTGCAACGTGATCGACGCGCCCGATCCCGCCAACCCCGGGGCGCTGCCCCGCCTGCTGGTGTTCGACGTGCCCTACGTCAACGCCAATTACCAGGTGAGCTCGGGCCTCGACATGCAGGCGACCGCGCGGATCCGTCTGGCGGACAATGTGCGCCTGATCAGCCGCGTTGACGTCACCCGCGTCCTGCGTCTCGACCTGGTCACGCCGTCGGGCGTGGTGCAGAAATATGCCGGTACGCTGGGGCCGTACGAGCTGTCGTCGGGCGGCGGTACGCCGCGCATCCGCGGCAACTGGCAGAACGCGCTCGAGATCGGCAAGTTCTCGATCACCGCGACGACCTATTATGTGGGTCGCATCAAGCAGGTCGCGGCGGACGAGATCACCCCGGTCAACGGCGTGATCGACCTGTCGTGCAAGAACTCGATGGCGCCGGTGCCGGCGGGCACCGACAAGACCTTCCAGTGCTGGATCCGTCCGTTCATCTATTCGGATCTGAATGCAGCGGTGAAGGTGAACGACAAGTTCCGGTTCTTCATCAACGTGCAGAACTTCACCAATGCCCGCGCACCGCTTGCCGCGGCCGCATACACCAGCAATCCGAACTATCTGACGAGCTGGCATTATGCCGGTCTGGTCGGCCGCAACTTCAGCGCAGGCGCGAACTTCAGCTTCTGAGCGGATCGCCTGAGGACCAAGGTACGGGGCGGCACCTGCGTGTCGCCCCGTAGCCTTTTTGGCCGATGGCGCGTCCGGCGCGCGGTCGGCGGGGCGGCCGCCCGGTCGTCCACAGTTTCCACATGGCCGGCGCTGGACAAGCCCGGCATGGAGCGCATAGCGCGCACGCCATGCCAGTTGTTGCTACCATCATGAATTCGAACACCGGCGAACCCATCCAGAAGATGACGTTCGGCCGCATGCCCAAGCCCTGGGCTTCCTTCACCCTTTCCAATGGCGAGCTGGTTCAGGCCAGCCGTGTCGACGTGGGCAAGCCTGCCCCCGGCAAGGTCGTGGTGCCGGTCCATGTCTGGGTCAGCCCGAAGAAGACCGACCGCCAGGACGATTGACGCTTAAAGCCAGCCGCCCTTGAACCCTGCGCGCTGCAGCCCGCGACGGATATGCGGGTTGCGGCGCATCACCTCCCATACCAGGCCGCTGCGCATATTCTCGATCATCAGCAGGATCGGCCCCTGGTCGATCCCCAGATGGTCGCCATCGACCCAGCCGATGCCGTCCACGATCTTGCCGTGCTTGAAGGGCGCGGTCTTGCGCGTGAGGGTGGGATTGAAGCTGTCGAGAAAGCCGTAGCGGCCATAGATGCCGCGCCCGTAGCGCGCGTGCATCGTCGCGACCGCCCGGGCCGCCAGTTCGGGCTCGAACGCGATCGAGGCCGCCGCGGCCGTCGGCGCCAGCGTGCCGTCGTCGCGATCATCGGGCCCCCGTGCCGAATAGCTGAAGAATTCCCGCTCCTTGCCGGCAATCCGCTGCTTGAAATCGCCCGGCCCGTCGCAGGCGGTGAGGCCCCATACATCCTCGCCATAGCCGGCCCAGCCGCCGGGATTGGCGATCGCATAGGCGCGCTGCGCCCGCACCGCACGGCGGCTGTTCTCGAAATAATCGATGCCCTTGGCGGCCATGTATTTGTCGCGGATGCCGCGGAAATCGATCCAGCAATGGCTGTACTGGTGGATGAACAGCGGCGCGAAATGGAGGTGCGGCTCGCCCCATTTGGCGCTCCACTGTGCGTCGAAGCGGGCGGTCCAGGCGTCCCAGGTCTCCGGCGGCAGCGGATGGCTCGGCGAGCCCAGTGCCAGCACGTAGAGCAGCAGCCCTTCGTTGTAGATGTTCCAGTCCGCCGGGATAAAGCCGCTTTCCGGATGCCAGCCCATCGAAAGGAAGGGCGGGCGGGGCGTGATCCAGGTCCAGTCGACCGCGGCATAAAGCTGGTCGGCCAGGGCGCGGATCTCGGCCTCTGCCGGATCCTCGCCGTCGAACCAGCTCTGCGCGAACAGCACGCCGCCCAGCAGCAGCGCCGTGTCGATCGTCGACAGCTCGGCGCGGGCGAAGCGGCGGCCCTTGGTGACGCCCAGGAAGTGGTAGAAGAAGCCCTTGTAGCCGCTGGCGTCGCTCTGCCCGTCGCCTTGCGGCGCGGTGGCGAAGAAGCGCAGCGTCGCGAGCGTGCGGGTGCGGGCCTGCGCGCGGGTGATCCAGCCATGGGTAACGCCGATCGGATAGGCGGTGAGCGCGAAGCCGACCGCGGCGATCGAGGCGAAGGAGGGGGTGGGCCAGCGATCGGGCGCGAGGCCGGTTTCGGGATCGGTGGTATCCCAGAAATAGCGGAAGGTGCGTTCCTGCAGGTCGCGGATCAGCGGGTCCGCGCCCGGTGCCGCACCGGTGCCGCGAATATGGGTGCCGGGCGCGGTGCACGCGCCGGCCAGCCCGGCCAGCGCGAGCGCGCCGGAGCCGAGCAACTGCCTGCGATCGATCATGACGGGTCCTGAAAAAGGAAGGGGCGGCGCCAGATACGCGGCGCCGCCCCCAGAGGAGGGGTCTTAGAAGGAGTAGCCGACCGACAGCTTCACGGTGCGCGGCGGGTTGCCGCCGACGCTGGTGCCGACCTGGCGGCCCCAATCGGTGGAGCCTGGGTCGTTGTTGAAATCGACATAGTTGTAGTCGTTGAACACGTTCAGCACGTCGACGCGGAAGCGCAGGCGGGTCTGGTCGCTGATGAAGTGGATCGGCACATATTTGGTCAGTGCCAGGTCGAGCTGGCGCCGGCCCCAGCCGCCGCCCACGCCATCGGTGAAGCGGCCGACCAGCACGCGCTGGAACGGGTTCGCCTGGTCGATGAACGCCTTCTCATAGGCGGCCGATTCGACCTGGAACTTGGACGAGAGTGCGAAGCCCAGCGGCAGGTCGACGCTGCCGGCGATCACCAGGCGGTGGCGCGGCACGCCCGAGGAGCGCAGCGTCGGATAGTCGTTGATCGACGCGTAATCGAGCGAATAGACCTCGCCGAACTGCCGGTTCTCGCTGGCCTCGGTGAAGGTGTAGGTCGCGTCGATGCTCCATGGCGAGGCCGGGGTGTAGGTCTTGGTGACCTTGAAATAGGCCGCGTCCGAGGCGGTGCGCAGGCCGTTGGTGCCGAGGATGATCGCGCCATAGCCCGGGGGCGGATCGCCGAACGGGGCCGAAGGCGTATCGGTCGCGTTGGTGGGATCGTTGAAGAAGAAGCTGCCGTCCTTGCGGCGATTGCCGAGCAGGAAGACGAATCCGTTCTTGCTGGTGATGTGGGTATAGCCCACTTCCAGCCCGACCAGGTTGAACCGGCCACGAAGCCCCAGGCTGAACTGGTCCGAATAGGGGACCTTCAGATTGTTGTTGAGGAAGCGGAACTCGCGCCCGCCGCCGGTGGTACCGGCGAGCAGCTGCTGGCGGCCTGCGGCGGTCAGGTAGATCGGGTTCCAGGCGACGCAGGTGGTCGAGGGCGTGCAGGGGTTCTGCGAGTCCGCGCCGATGAAGTTGAAGGTGCGCGTCGGGAAGGCGCCCTGACTGACTTCCTGCTGGAGGAAGTCGAACTGGTTGCGATCGTAGGAACGGCCATAGCCGCCGAACATCGCGAACCGGCCCGCCTCGTCGAAGCGATAGGTGAAGCCCAGCCGCGGCTGCCAGGCGCCCTTGAACGTCTTCCGGTTGTGGCCGTTCGAGATATAGTCGTTGATGTTGTAATCGGCGTTCACCAGGTTCGGATAGTTGGCCGGCGATACCGCCGTGACGTTCTCCTGCGTGGTAACGTAGTTGAGATAGGCGGGCGTCCGCTCATAATCCCAACGCAGGCCGAGGTTGAGCGTCAGGCGCGAGGTCACGTCCCAGTCGTCCTGCGCATAGACGCCGAACTGGAAGTTGTTCGAGCGGACGTCGGACGAGCCCGAGCTGCTCGGCGCGCCGAACTGCACGCGATAGGGGATCGCATCGTTGAAGCCGGTCTGGCCGAACGCGTTGATGTCGTAGGTATAGAGCGGGTTGGTCAGGTTCTGCTCGAGCGAGCGCAGCTTGATCCAGCTCGCCTTGGCGCCGACCTTGATCGTGTGGCCGTTAAAGCCGGTCCAGGTGAAGTCGTTCTGGACGGTCCAGCCCTTCTGGCCCTTGTCCTGCTGGTTGCCGCCCGCACCGAACTGCAGCAGGTTGAAGCGGCTGCGGTTGCCGTTGACCAGCGGAGTCGCCTGGAACAGCGTGGTGATGCCGCCCGTCGCCGGGGTCGGCGCCCAGCGCGTATCCTGGTAGGAGACGCGGAAGTCGTTGATCCAGCTGTCTTCGCTCCGCTGCCAACGCCCGGTGAAGCGCTTTTCCTCGACCTTGTTGAGCGTGGCGGTGCTCGACGAGGAGAATCCGGTCCCGATCTGGACGCCGGATTCCTTGCGGTATTTGCCGGTGAACTCGATCAGGTCCTTGTCGCTCGGCTCGACGTCGATCTTGCCGAAATACAGGTCCTCGTTGAAGCGCTGCGAGAAGCTGCCGAAATATTGCTGATACTGGCTGGGCAGGCCGCTGACCGGGAAGCCGTTCTCCGGCCGCACGTCGTACGGGCTGTCGATCCGCTTGCCTTCATAGGTCAGGAAGAAGTGCGCGCGATCCTTCACGATCGGGCCGCCGAGCGCGAGGCCGAACTGCTTGTTGTTCGAATCCACCTTGTCGGTCTTGGTGGGGAACAGCTCGCTCGGCCGGCGGGCACGCAGGTCCTGGTTGGTATAGTCGAGGAAGCCCTCGCCGTGGAATTCGTTGGTGCCGGACTTGGTGGCGGCGGTGATCGCCACCGAGCTGACCTGGTCGAACTCCGCCTTGTAGTTGGACGAGAGCACCTGATACTCGCCGATCGCGAGCTGCGGGAACGGGTTGCCCGCCGAGCTGTCCTGCCCGGTGATGCCGTTCTTGAGGACATAGTCCTTCTGGCTGACACCGTCGACGAACACGTTCACGGTGCGGCTGTCCTGCGCACCGCCCTGGATGCGCGAGGAGCCGTCGGCGCTCTCGATGAAGCGGACGCCCGGCGCCAGATCGGCGAAGGCGAGGAAGTTGCGGTTGTTCTGCGGCAACTGCTCGATCAGCCGCTGGGTGATGCTGATGCCGACCTGGCCACCGTCGAGCGAGCGGATGCGGTTGCCGGTCACGACGATCTCGTCCCCGCCGGCCGGTGCGGTTTCACCCGCGGCGGGCGCGGCGGCGGTGTCGGCCGGGGTCGAGAGATCGAGGTCGAGGCCGGCGTTCTGGCCGACGCGCAGCGTGAACGCGTCCGAATTGCGCGTGCCGCTCTGCAGCTTGATCTCGAGGCGATAGGTGCCCGGGCGGAGCGAGGCGAAATTGTAGCTCCCGTCGGTGCCGACCGTCGCGCTGCGGCGGATGCCGGTCGACACTTCGATCGCGGTCACCTCGGTGACCGGGTTGTTCGCCGGCGCGGTGATCGTGCCGCGCAGCGACGCCTGGCCGACCTGGGCCATGGCGGGAGCGGGGGCGAGCAGGGCACCGCTGCCCAGCACGGTCATCGTCAGCAATGCGGAACGCAAAACTAGCTTGTTCATGGGTACTCTCTATCCTCCCGGCGGATCGGGTTTTCTGTTGTGTTATCGGTGGGTTGGCGGGTCGATTCCCGCGCGATGACGATCGGCGCACGCCATTCGAGCGTATCGTCGGCGGCGCCGTCGATCAGTCCGGCGAGGCGCACCACCGCGCGCGCGCCGAATTCGGCAATGTCGATGCTGGCGGTGGTCAGCGAGGGTGAGATCAGCCGGGTGAGCGGGATGTTGTCGAACCCAGCCACCGCCACCTGCTCGGGCACCGCGATGCCCGCGCGCTTCAAGGCCATCAGCGCGCCCACCGCCATATTGTCGTTGGCGGCGAAGATCGC
>JAIYAA010000260.1 GCA_027489295.1 Sphingomonadales bacterium
GACTAACAGGCGCGCTCCCCGGCGGCTTCGCCGGTGTGCCCGGGTAGCTCAGTTGGTAGAGCATGCGACTGAAAATCGCAGTGTCGGCGGTTCGACTCCGTCCCCGGGCACCACTTCTTACCAGCAAAATCAGCGACTTACCTAGGCTCTCGCTCTACCCCTGGGCTGGGGCTACGCTAGCACAGTGCTAGCACACGGATTTTTGCCCTCTCAGCAATCTCAAGACGTTAACCTTCTGCGGCTATCGCCGGGAGGGGCTGTTCTAGCACATTTCAAGCACAGCCAGCGCAGTCCGCACACCGGCGCGCGCTACGATGTCGGGGCATGTCACGCATGGAATTGAGCCGGATCGCCGGAAAACCGCCTTTTACGATCTTTCAGCGGCCAGGAAGCACCGTCTGGTGGATGCGCTTCAGCATCCGCGGCGAAGGCCAGATCCGCAAATCGCTCGGCACCTCTGACGAAGCCGAAGCGCACCGCATTGCGATGAAGCTCTGGCACGAGGCGCAATATCGGAAGGAGCATGGGCTGCGGGCGGTTCAACGCACGTTCCGCGCCGTCGCTGAAGAGTTCTGCGATCACATGGACCGACTCGCACAGGATGGGGAGGTTCGCCACGATCGCGGTCACCGCATCCGCCCATTGGTCGAACGCTATTTCGTGCCGTTCTTCGACAAAAAGCCGATCGACGCCATTACCGACGCGGACCTCACCCGTTACATCACGTGGCGCAAGGCATACTGGACAACCGGTCCAGGCAAGGACCAGACCCACCTCGAATATATCCGCGCCGGCAAGCGCGTGCGGCGGCCGGCCACGGAGATGCGGCGCATCCCCAGCCTGAGCAGCCAGCGCGGCGAAGCGGTGGTCTTGCGGCAGCTCTTCCGACAGGCGGCGAAGTGGGGCTACATCAACCAGAGCCAGATACCCGACGTCGACACGCCCCGCGTGCCGCCCTCGCCGCGCCCCAGCTTCTCAGCCAAGGAAATCGAACACCTCCGCAAACTGGCCGAGACCAGAATGTATGATCCCGAGATCAATCGAGAGGTCCGCCGCGATCGAACCATCCTTTACGCCTACATCACGATCGCCGGTAACACGGGAATGCGCCCTACCGAGCTGAAGAACCTGAACTGGGGCGACATTTTACACTATCGCGAAAGCATCGCTAAGCCGCTTGGAGAGCGGGATATCCGCATTCGAGCGCGGGGTAAGGGTAAAGCGCGCGAGTTCGTGCCGCATCTGGGTGCATTCGCGGGCTTTGACATGCTGTGGATGCTTTGGAAAACCTATAACCAAAACAATTTGCCGGCCGACACCGATCCCGTTTTTGCGGCGGCTGACGGTAGGCGGCTGACCTCGCTTAACAACGGCCTGAATGCTCTGCTCGAAGCCGCCGACCTCAAAACCGATCATCGCGGCAAGAAGCGCGACGCCTACAGCTTCCGACATTTCTACATTTCGCAGCAGCTACGCGCCGGCGTCGACGTGTTCGTGCTGGCACGCAATACCGGCACCAGCCCCGACATGATCGACAAATTTTACGGACAGGTGAGCGTCGAACAGTTCAAGGATGCGCTTCGCCCTTCCTGGGGCGCATAGATGCTCTTGCAGGGGTCATAGAGGGCCAAAGCGCCCGATGGCTGCCGCAGACACCCCTCAGCGCGCTATGCCCTTCATAGGGGCGGCGATCTGCCCGCGTCCCTTGTCTGGAATGCGTGACATCAGTCGATGCTAACGCGGCCAGATGGCCGCAGCATCTTGGAAAAGCGTTTCGGCGCGCGCCACAATGCTCGCCTCATCCCAAGTATCATGGTTCTCCAGCAGCCGCCGATTGAGTTCCAAGCGGGTGTGCTTCCGTAAGGCCTCTGACTTTCCGCCCTTCGCTTCGGCATGACGCCATGCCGCGTTCGAGAGCGAGGGGTTCAGCTTGCCGGCAACGAGGGTCAGATTGCCGATGCCGTGAAGCGCAAGCTCCCGTTGCTCTGGTGTAGTGCCTTCGGGAAGGGGCCAATGCTCGTGCCATGACTGCGGCAGGATGTGCTCAATCTGGAGCTTGGACCAGTCGAACGTCATCAACGGTTCCGCCAGATGGGCGTTCGACTGGTAAAAATGCTCCAGAGCTCGTAGGACCATGACAACACGCTCCCGGCGCAGGCCTCCGTAAAAGCGCCGACGGTGCCATTCCAATCGGAATAGTTCGTCGTTAGGCCATGCGTCGGTGCCGGCTTCGGCAAGAAGCTGTTCCTTCAGCAAGTCCGCAAGGGATACGCCTTGGGAAGCTTCCGCCAGGACCTTTTTGTGAAGCCGGAGGGCGAGCATGCCATAGCCGCGCGTCTGATAGGCGCAGATCATCCGGCGAACTAGATAGCTTTCCAGCACCATGCCCAACCGATCCAACTCTTTCGGATAGGCCTCCAGCCGGGCCATGACGCTGAGCAGCAGCGGCTGAAAGACGATCAGGTCCATTGCCTTGAGGCGCTGGAGAAACAGGCCAAAGCGTGTATCGTCCGAGGGCTTGTCGATGCGTTCAAACCGATCCGCGTCCTCGCGGATGCCCCGCATAAACGCCTCGACATCAATTCTGCCTGCCGGAGAGGCCAATTTGAGCTTGGCTGTATGCCGAAGGAACCGGTCATACAGATGCTTGGCGGAGACGATTTCGCCAGTTTCCTTGGTCAGCCAATTTTGGAGGAAGGTGTCCACGCGTGCCCGGGCGGCGTGGCCGGTGCCGACGCGCGCACGCCAATAGGCATGTTCACGGTCGAACGGCCGCCAGTATTTCTCATAAAGCGGCGCGGGATCGAGCTTCTGCCGCGCAGCCTCCCACAGCAGCCAATTCTTGATGAGATCCGCAGGCAGGAGCGGCGTGCCATGGGCATTGAGCGTTTCGAAGATCGCCTGCGGCTCATCGTTCGGGTCGAGGTCGAGAACAATCAGCTTGAGGTAATCTTTGAGGGCGGCGGCGAACCGCTGGGCGCGCTGGGCCGGATCATCGCCCGAGAGATATCCGGCGAATACCTTGCGGAAATAATCGTAGGCGTCCGCCATCCTTCCGCCGCTGCCATTCACGCCGTTCACAGGCGACGCGTCGAGCACTGCCTGAAAGGGCTCGCGATTCTCGTTCGTCGGCCAAACCTTATAGCGTTCCACCCCCTCGGCGAGGTTTTCCGTCAATGACGCGATTTGGCGCATGGCGAGGCTGACCTTAGTCGCGTCGCCGTTCGCCGTAGCGGCGATATCGTGGAGCGCATGTTCTGCGGCCTTCAATACGATCTGGAGCGTCGTGAGCCGCTGCTGTCCGTCGATGACCTCCCGTCGAGGAAGACTGCCCGTGGCGTTCTGGACCTGCTCGAGAACGATCGTTCCGAGGAAATGGCTCGCAACAGGCGCGTCGCCAATCCGAGCCTCAAGCCGCTCTAGCAGCCCCGCAACATCCTCCCAAAGCGGCTCCCATTGATCCTCGCGCGTCCAGACATAGGGGCGCTGAAAGAGTGGAATGGTGTGGCGCGTCTGCGCGCTGAACAGCGTGGAGATAGAGATGTAATTCGGTTGCAAGGCCCCCGCCCCTTCTTCACTGATTGGCCGTATCGACGATGCCAGACTTCGGATCGAAGTAGCAGCGAGTTATTGAACCATCCTGAATGCGCCGCACAACCTCCGTCACATGATCGGGTGTGGCGAAAAACCATTCGCGCGGGCGGACAACGCGGCCGAACCTGTCCTTGATCTCGATATCGGCGCGCACGGGATCGAAGAACCGGTGGAGCAAATTTTCGAGCCGGGTCCGGTTGACGTTATACAGCGTGAAGCTGGTGACGATCGCCGCCGGCGCCAGCAGGAACGTGGGATCGTTGATCGCATCGGTAACGCGGCGGTGAACATCGCCGCCGGTCACGCCAATCTTGAGCATCCGGGGGGCGTGCTGCGCGATATGCTCGTCCTTGGAGAGCGTGCGGGCGACATAAATGTGGCCCGTCTGAACGTCGCCCTCATCCGGTTCCGGCGCGAAAAGCGGTCCAGCGACAGGATCTGTGATCCGTCGGCCATTCTCGTCATTGTATAGCAGCGATGCGAAGGAGCGGAGCAGCGGGTCGCTCTCGGTGCCGTTGTCGTAGATGACGCGCAGGCGGCGATTGCGATTGCCGAGCCGGTCCTGAAACGCCTCGCCGGCTTCAGCGACATAGGCGATCATGCCCTTCTGGATGAAGAACTGGCCCACGTCGATTTCCTGCTCGCGCGCGAACTTCCGTGCTTCGCGTCTTCCAGCGCCGAGGTCCACGGCGACCGCCTCGAAAAGCGGCCGGAACCGCTCGAAATCGTCACATGGTTTACGCGACCCAATATAGTCGGGCAGATCGTGAACCTCACGCGGCTGGACATGCGTCAGGTCGAAGATCGGATCATCCTCAAGCAGTTCGTCGCCAAGGATATCGTCGATGCTGGCGGGCGGTTCAGGTTCTTTCTGGAGCAGAAGCGCACCGATCGCAGGATTACCGGATAGCCGCTTCGCCTTGGTAGCGAGAATGCGTTCCGCGATCGGTGTGCCGGGTTCGCTGGACGGTGGGCGACCGGTGTTTCCAACGAACCGCTCAAGCTCCGCCAGCACCTGCGCGGTTTCTCCTCCCGCCGTCGCGGCGGGGCGAACATCAACTTCGAGCAGCCCGAACTCGTCATCGCTGCCCAGAACCTCGTCAAGGCTCGGGCGTGGCATCAGCTTGCCGCCTCGACCACCGCATCGAGCTGCCGCCGACGCTTCGCGGCTTTCAGCCATTCCAGCGCCGCGCCAAGCCGCTTCTCAAGCTCATTGTTGGAGGCGGCATTGGGCGGCCGGCCGTGCTCCTGACGAAACCGCTGAATGCGCGGCCACAGTGCTAGGGCCTCTTCTTCCGTCATGCTGACCCGCTGACTGGCGATAGCGCCATGAATTTTCGCCAGCGTCGGCGCGTCCATCTGCTTGGACAGCACCTCATAAGCTTGCTGGAAGGGGTTGATGCTGTCGATCAGGTCAATGCTCAGGTCCGCGACATTGACGAAGCGGCGAACCATGTCGAGGAACTTGGTCGCGCCGTTCTGACCGGCATCGGGCGCACCGGCGTCATAGTCGAGCCGCCCTTCTGCGACACGATCCGATCCGCCTTCCAGTTCCAGCCGGTTCACCTCGGCGATTACCGCCATGCCGGCGAGCAGATGCTGGCGCACCTCCTCAATCTCCTCCGGCGCAAGGTGCGGATATCGTTCCTCGATCACCTTCGGCACGAGCACTTGATTGACTACCTCCGGGGCAGTCGCATCGTCAGCGACGGCGCGCGCCGCGATGCGCGGGTCTTGGCAGACGTTGGCGAGCAGGTCATTCAAATCCCCCTGGACAATCATCCGCACGCGGTCGGTCGAGGGTTCTTTCAGGCCCTTCACGGCGATGTGAACCTCGCCCGTATCCTCGTCCACATACATGCCCGTTCCACTGCCGCCGCTGCCAAGATCGTCAGCGGGTTCGTCTGGCCGAGGATGAAAGCGGAAGCGCGGAACCATCACCTGTTCCATGAGCATCGAGGCAGTGATCGCCTTCAGCATGTCGTTCACTGCCGTCACAACCGCGCCCTGCTCGGCCATGGGTTCGGCGACGAGGTTCGTAAACTGTGCGTGCGCCTTGTTCGGGGCATCGCGAGTCGCGCGCCCAATAATTTGAACAACCTCGGTCAACGAAGCTCGATATCCTACTGTCAGCGCGTGCTCACACCAAATCCAGTCGAAACCCTCTTTTGCCATACCAAGCGCGATAATCATGTCTATCGCAGCGCGATCCTTTGCGCGGCGGAGCGAAGCCACGACCTTTTCACGGGCTTCCCCATCATCAACGAGGTCAGCAATTCGGAGAATTGCCCCGTTGGACCTCCGAACCAGCAAAAATCCGGTGTCTGGATCAGTTTTCTCGTATTCCCCTAGCAAGCCTAGGATGTGGTTTACTTGCTCATACTTCGTCATCGGCGGTGACTCCGCCGCATTCACATTCGGTATGTGGATGATCGTTTTCTTGTCCGGATCAAGCACTTCCCCGATCGAAGCAAGATAACCCGTGCGATCAACACTGCGATAAAAATGATAACCGATGCCGAGCGTCTTGAGGTGCGAGTAGCCGTCCAACTGCTCGTAATAGGTGTAGGTGACGCGTTCGAACCGGTCTTCGTCCTCTGGCCGCATCACCGCGATCTGATCGCCCCGAAAATAGCTGCCGGTCATCGCGACGATATGAACCTGATTGCGTTCGAGCAGCCCGCGCACCAGCTCGCCGAGGCGATTGTCCTGATCGGCGGCGGCGTGGTGGAATTCGTCGATGGCAAGCAGGCAGCCGTCGAATGCCTCAGCACCGAACCGATCATAGGCGAAACGCAAAGTGGAATGGGTGCAGACGAGCGTGCGATCCTCGCTGTCGAGAAATGCCCTGAGCGCATCGACCTTTCCACGCGCGCCACCATTCTCGTTGACGCAGAGGTTCCAGCGGTCCTCCACATGCCAGTCGACGAAAAAGCCATGCTGACTGAGCTGTGCCGGATCGAAGGACGCGCCGATAGAGCGTTCCGGCACAGCGACGATCGCCTTGGCGACGCCCTGATGATGGAGCTTGTCGAGCGCCACGAACATCAGCGCGCGCGATTTACCTGATGCCGGCGGAGCCTTGACCAGTAGATGCTGGGCATCGCGCGCCTTCCACACGCGCGCCTGCATCGGGCGCATTCCGAGCTCGTCGAGCTTCTGGCTTGCCCCGGATCGGCCATAACGAACCTCGACGACATTGGTCATGCGGCTTGTTCCTCGGCATCAAGATCGAACTCGGGGGCAACTTCTCCGCGCTCGGCTGCGAGCAGCCGGGCGTAGCGTCGAAACAAGTGGGTGAGCCGGTCGGCATCCGAGCGGAAAGGGCGATCGGAATAGATTGCCTCCACGGCTACGTCGTTCGCTCGATGGGCTTGTTTCAGGACCTCAGGCATATTCTCCCGATCATAAAGTTCCGCGATAGTTCCGCCGGCTTCTGCGCGAGCCAGCAGAATTTCTTCGGCACAAGCGGTCAGCCGCTCCCGATCACGAGCGGACAGAAGAGGAACCGGAAAAGTATGCCACCCCAATGTATTAGAATAACGATAGTCTGTCTTGAATTTCCCGCACACAGTTTCAATCCAAAGCAAATGAATACGCGATGCTATTAGACTTAAGGTCCATAGAGGCGCATCGTAGATGGCGAACGCGAGGTTTGTTACAATTGTGTCATTTTGAAACCAAGACACCGGCAGGACATCGCGGTTTTCAGAACTCGTAGTGCCGACAACGACAAGAGAGCGAGCAGCGGATTTCGTATCGCGGAAGCGCCAAGGCTCCGACGCGTGCGAGCGTGACCCCTCATCGGGGCTATCTAACCGCATTTTCGCCACGGCCGCGATCCGTTCCCGAACGCCGGGCTCAGACAGTTGCGCTTCAGTCGGTTCACGGTCGAACCATAGGCAATAGCGGGGCGTTCCCTTTGTTAGCTCCGTCGTTCCGATTAACCTTCTGACGTGGGCTTCTCGAAATGCTTCTGAATAAGCATCTGCTTCGCGGGGATCGTCTAAGATCAAGCCCCCACCATCAAGCGGCATGTTGCCCATATCCATGGGCGGCACTGCGGAGATTGGCCTGCGGCGACCAGTCACAATCGGGATGGGGCCGGGCAAGAGATAAGGTGAAATCTCTTTTGCGCGCAACACGTTGGCTCCGCTGAAGATCCGTCTTTCCCCTGCAAAGCCCTTACCTAAGCCGAGCACCGCTACCGTGACAGCAGCGGGCAGAGCAGCGTTATTTTTCCACTTGAAAGACTGATGTGCGAAGATCAGCTCGCACCTTTCTAGCACTGCCGGCCACAAGATTCCGACCTGTTGACCTTGGCAAATCGAGTTAGTGGTGACTAGCGCCGATTTGGTGTTGGAAACGGCGTCGATATACAGCGCGCTCAGCCATATCCAGCCAGCAACGTAATCCAGCGATTTGTAATTCTGAATCGCTCCATCAAACAGCCGTGCCTTATCCTCCTTCTGCGCTGGCGTCTGCTTTGCCCGGCCCAAATACGGAGGATTGCCGACGATATAGGTTTCCGCCTCCTCGTCGGGAACCGTCTCAGTGCCATGAACTTCGACGATGGTGGCGAGATCGAATACCTTCTGCCGATTTCGTGCGATCGTAGGCGGCGGACAGACCTCAAGCCAGTCCGCCCTTAGGGCATTGTTGCAAACAATCTTCCCGCTATCGGTCAGCGGTAGCGCCGGTGGCGCGGAGCCGAAAACGTCGCGGTGCGCGCGGTCCATTTGATATTTGGCAATCCACAGCGACAATTTCGCCGTCTCGGCCGCGAAGTCGCTGACCTCGATGCCGTAGAAATTGTGAAGCTCGATATGGCTCCAGATACCCGGTGCGTGCCCTGTAGCTGCGCGCAGGCGATCGAGCACCTCCCGTTCGATCTTCCGCAGTTCCTGATAGGCGATGACAAGAAAGTTACCCGATCCGCATGCGGGATCGAACACGCGGATTTTCGACAGCCGGTTGAGCAGCGCCTTGAGCCGCGCCTTCTCACGCGAAGCGTCGGCAAGCGGCGGGCGGGACGCTTCCGCGCGCAGTTCGTCGAGGAACAGTGGGTCAAGCACCTTCAAGATGTTCGGCACCGACGTATAATGCATCCCCGTTTCGTGCCGGTGTGCCGGGTCAACGATGACCTGGATCATCGAGCCGAAAATGTCGGCGTTGATCTCGTTCCAGCGCAAACGGGCTGCGTCCCCAAGGGTTCGATAGGCCGTCCGGCTGAACCTCGGGATCTGGATTTCACCCGTGAACAGGCCGCCATTGACCCACGGAAACTCGTCCGCCCATTTTGGCAGGTCGCCACGCTCGCCCTCGCGCTTGCTCATCGCGGTGAATAGCAAGGTTAGCGCGCGAACCATTTCCTCGCCCGCGTGTCCGCCATGTTCATGGATCGCGCGCGAGAACTGGTTTTCCTTGGGCAGAATACCGGTGTCTTCGGCGAACAAGCAGAAGATGATCCGCGTCATGAACAGGTTCACGGCGTGACGCATGTCATCGCCCGCCCACTCAGGGTTCTCGGTGATCAGGGCGTCGTATAGACTTCTAAGCCGGTTCGCGGCCTTGACGTCGATCGGGTTTTCTTCCGCCGCCTTATATCGCGCATAGCCGGCGAGCGGCAGGAAGAACCCGAACCGGTCGCCCAGCTCGTCGAAGCGGCAGAAGATCGTGTCATCCGCCTTAAGGTCCCGCGCGGCGAATTCATCGCCATCGGTGGCGGCGATGAACTGGACGCGCTGGCTCGTAGTCGCGCGGCTCGCCTGTAGCTGTTCAAGCGCCGCTTCGACCTGACCCCGCTCACAGATGAGCAGATGGAGCTTCTGCCGCCACAACACGCCACCCTCTATGTCCGAAGCGTTCTGTGAGCCGTTGCGGATACGGGTGACGGTCGCCGGCGGGGCGTCATATGCGGCGATGAAGTCGTATGGGAAGCTCTCGGAATTGAACTGAGCAGCCGCTATCCGGCTGACGGCTTCCTCGATGTCGGCAATATACAAACTTAACCCCCAGCGTGACGATCTCGGCGGCGTGCGGGCGCGCAGCCGGTTCGTGATACGTTCTAGGGGCAAATCGCGGATTTTTGAAGTGACGATGACGCCGCTGGGGAGGCGTCCGTCAGTTAATCGCCTCTCCAGTGATCACCGTGGCCGGCTGGTGCCGGGAATAAGACAAAGTGGGTGGCCAAGGCCGCTTGCTGCTGACAACAATATGTGCCTCCGCTTGGTTGGTCGCCAGAAGCAAGCGAAGCGCCCGATAGTGTTGATCCGTGATGTCGCGGACGTCGTAGCGGCGCATCAATACTCCTCAGGCCAGGTAATCGTTATAACGTGGCCATCTCGCCAACAGAACGAAGATGGTCGTCGAGGCGGGCCATGGTCGCCCGCCTCAACGCCTAGGCCATCAGGCGCTAGCCTTCTTCGCGCTCGGCTTGAAGCCCGCCTTACGCTGAGCAATCGCGCTTTTGAGCTGCGGATCCAACTCGCCGGCGTTGATCGCCTCGATGATGGAAGTGACGATCTCCGGCACTTCGCTGATGTCGCTCACCTCCACCGCATTCATGCCCTTGGCGAACTCCAGCGGCTTGCTGCCATAGCGCAGCTGAAAGAAGGTCTTGCCGCCGGCATCGGTGAACCAGCCCTTCCGGACCCGACGCTCGACATCGACACGGACCTTCTCGCCGGCCTCGTTCGTGCGCGTCACACGCCGACTGACGGCGAAGGTCGTGCCGGCGATCTCTGCCTCTGCCAGCGCCTTTTGCTCGGCGAGGTAGCGGAGCAACTTCGTGCGGAATCCATGCTCGGCCGTGGCGGGGTTGACCGGGGCGGCAGCAGCAAGCTTGAGGGACTTGAGGATCGACATTCGCATCTCCTTGAATGTTTCGGACAAGGCGAGCGATAGCGTCGTCGTTCGTGAGAGCGACCGAAGATTGGCGTTAGATACCAGAAATTCATCCAAAAATAATTCCGCCACCATGACCACGGTTTTTGGTGCCGTTGGGGTTGGTGACGGAATATAGCTGTTTCTATCTAGCGCTGGTTTATTTGTGTCGCTGTCGGTATCATCCGCCTCTTCCTTGTGTTAGTTCTGCGTTTACGGTCTCTGATCTATATCATCTGGTGATATTGATCACTGCGGGTCCGTGACCGGAACCCGCTCGAACAGGGTGGCCTCATCAAGCCGTGGACCTCGCGTTGCGGCAGTCCCCCTATCAGGCAGCGATATTGTTCTTCTTCTCCTTGTGGATGGGCATGAGCAGGCGTTCGCTCGTCTCGGGCCTCAATTCCTTGGTGACGTATCGGGCGGCACCCTCGGGACAATAGACCGGCTTGATGTCCAGGTTTCCCGCCTCGACCAACTTCCCCCAGATCGGCACGGCGATTTCAGCGAACCGCGCCTTCTGCTCGGCCGTCATTTTGAACAGCGCGTGGATATGGATGTTGGTGTCGGGCTTCTCGATGGTTGCGATGTATTCGGTGCGCTCGTCGGGGCGGTCCATATAGGACCGGCCGAGCAGCTTCTTATCGAGGCGTCCGTGAAATTCCTCAAACGTTCTCACTGCCTCATCTATGCTGCGCCAGCGATTGAAGACGAAGGTGACGAACAGGTCGGGACCATAATCAGCCATCCAGCGGATGCAGTCGGCCCGGTATTTCTCGGCTTTCGTCAGGGATAATGTGGCTTGTGCCATCCTTGTTTCTCCATGTGGCCGGCATGTTAGTCGACCCGTATTATTTTTATTTATCAATCACATGGATCCAACTGACTGTCGATAAATACGAGCGTTCCCGCAAACGGAGGCGCACGGCATGATCCTCGACGATGTATTCCAGTTCCTGAAATCCGCCGGTCTGGCACCGACCCACGCGATCTTCTCGACCGACTATCTCGGCCATTCCCCACGATATTATGATTATCTGCGCTGCTCGCGCGCAAAGCCCAGCCTTCGTTCGATGCTCAAGCTGGCGATGCGCCTGCATGATCTGGCGCGGGCCACGCCGCCCTCCGACGAACATGATACCGTCGCCATGTTGGCGCACCGCGTCATGGCGCGGGCGCTGAACCGCTGCCGCTAAATGGCCCTTGCCCGGTTTCGGCGCACGCCATGTCCGGACAAACGGCAGGACCGTAGATGATTGCCTGCCCCATCCTTGTTCAGAGTGCGCGATAACGACTGCTCAATAGTGCACGCCGTGTTAGACGGTGGCGAAAAGCGGGATACGGGAGCCTCATTCCGAATGACCAACAAATCCAGAGGCCCGACAAAGGCGGCGGCCGAAGCTCGAGCCACCACGAATTCCGATGATATTTTTGCTGGACGCTCGTTCTGGCAGTATAGTTCGGACACCCAGGAACTGCCGCAAGGCGACAATCGCTATCGCGTCACCCATTCCGCAAAATTTTATATCGTCCAGCTCATGGGGTCGTGGGTTCACATCTCGGAATCCGCCGAGAGAACGGTGCGCTATCGCAATAGATTGAAGTGGGTCACGTTCGAGAAAAAGGAATACGAGCTCAGGAGGGCCGAACGCTTCAAGCCGTTTGTCGCACGCTTCGTCCAGGGGGGATGCTACGCGCATGTCGGAGGAAAAACGGCATATACCGAGAAAGAGCTTAACCGCTTAGCCGCGCATCCATTCATATACATAGCGTCGTCCGAAGCTCTGAGGATTTTCAACGATCTACGTCATCAGCAAAACAAGCCCTGACCCATGAATGTTGCCCAGAGCGTCCGTCGTTATTGGGTTTACCTTTCCAAGACGCGCTCCCGAGACGGCGGGGCGCGTCTTAATTAGGTTGACGCAAGGCATCTGAGACACTTGGCCGACTGGGTCTAAACCCATCCGAGACAGGAGGTGCCATGATCGTCGGTTACGCGCGCGTCAGTGCCAGCAGCCAAAGCCTTGAGGTTCAGCACGAGCAGCTTGCCGCCGCCGGCTGCGAAAAGATCTTCGCCGAGAAGCGCAGCGGGCGGACCGTCGAGGGACGCGATGCGCTGGTGGATGCCCTCGACTTCGCGCGTGAGGGCGATGTGCTGGCGGTGACCCGGCTCGATCGCCTCGCCCGATCGGTGGTGGACCTGCACCGGCTCATTGAGCGGCTGACCTCCAAAGGCTGCGGCTTCCGTGTTCTACAGCAGTCTGGCATTGACACCACGACGAGCACCGGCAAGCTCACCCTGTCCATCCTTGGCGCAGTTGCAGAGTTTGAGGCAGACATTCGTCGCGATCGGCAGCGGGACGGGATCGAGCGAGCCAAGATCAACGGGGTATATTGCGGTCGGCGTCCCAGCATTGATGCCGCGAAGATCGAGGCACTCAGGGTGGCGGGCATGAAACCCGCGGACATTGCGCGTGCTATGGGCGTGGGTCGGGCTAGCGTATATCGGCTGATGGTCAGACCCGAGGTCACGTAAGCGTTTCAGCTCCTGCGGGTCCCGTAAGCTTAGCACCGGTCTGTCCCGAGTTAGAAACGATGGTGGCCAGTCTGACCGTCTCTCATCGGACAAGTGCCAACTAATCGATGCTGCGCAACCGCCTTTTCCGCCCTGTTGCCGCCCCAGACTCGGAAGCCTGATCCCGCACCGGCCCGCCGTTAGACATCGCTGTGCGCTCGATTTTGGTGCAATGCTCGCATCAAGGGCATTGCCGACATGTTGTGGGCGTTTAGAACAACTCGCTCTACGCTCTCCTTCCGCCATAGGCTCGATGAAGGATAGCGGTGGAACCGGGGGAGGTGCACTATGCGTCAAGAACTTAAGCCGCTTTGGGACGCCATCAGCAGGGCCGAGCTGCCTACAGATCCGATTAAGCTATTCGGTGACGGGTGGGACGAGGCGGAGCAGCGTTTCCGACTTCAAGAAACATACCTGATTGACTTCAAAGACCACGCGCCGGACAACTTCTCGGAAGGCATGGGCGCCGGCATTGTCCGGCTGGCCCTAGGTTTTCACAACAGCTTCGGTGGCGTCGTGGTGTTCGGCGTCAACGACCGAAGCCTAACCCTATCAGGCCTCGAGCCGGTGCTCGATGTTGAGCCCTTCAACCGAATGCTAAGCGACGTCACCGGCGCCTCATTGGAATGCCTTTTCAAAACCTACAAGCTGCCTGGCGCGCAGTCCGAGGTAGGTGTGCTGCTAGTGCCGCGCCGCGGGATCGCCAGACCGCTGACTCTGCGGCGAGGCGTCGGTTCCTATCGTGAGGGCATGATTTGGCTCCGCGAACGGCACGAAGTGCTAGAAGCGACGGCAGCGCATCTACCCCATCTCTACTCCGCTCGGCAATCGCTGACGACCGGCGGAGACGAACCCCAGAACCTTCCAATCCACCGCTCGCTGCCGCCGTCTCCTGCGACAATGCACAATTTCATCGGCCGCCACGAACTCATGCGCGAGCTGTGGGACTGGTTTGTATTCGGCGACCAACCTCGCATGTATCTTCATGGGCCTGGCGGCTCGGGTAAGAGCACACTTGCCTTCGAATTCGCCAAGACCATCGCAGACGTCGGCTTCAACGTAGCCGTAGAGCCTGGTGAGCGTATCGACTATGTCTTGTTCCTCTCGGCCAAGGAGACGGAGCTAAACCCTCTTACCGGCGAACAGCAGATCTTCACCCTGCGGCAATTCGAAAACGCAGAGACCGAGTTTAAGCAGATTCTGTTCCACTCTGGACATTTCGACACGGACGCTATTGAAGCAGCTGACGACAACCAGATCGAGGAGATGCTGACCGATCTTTTCTCGAGCTACACTGGCCTGCTCGTTCTTGATGACATCGACGCCCTGAGCCGTCGCGAGCAGGACACGGGGGAGGAAACGTTACTGCTCAAGGCGATTGGCGGAGGGGCTAGGGCCAAGCGCACTCGGATCCTCTACACACTCCGCTATCGCCCGGCGCACGCCAGACGAAACGCCTACGAGGTCCCCGGAATGTCCGGCAAGGAGTTCTATGACTTCCTCGACGCCTGCTGCGTCCAGTTCGACGTTCCACATCCGCAGGCGGAAATCATCCCGTTAATCGCGGAGGAGACCCAGTCGCTTCCGCTCTTACTTGAGACGCTGGTAGGCCTGCGCCGCTACTGCGGCACCTTCCAAGAGGCCCTAGCCCTCTTCAAGGACAAGGGTGGCGACGCCGCACGCAGTTACCTATACCAACGCGAATATGATGCCCTCGATCGCAATGGTAAGTCGCGGGAGATTATGGCAACGCTCGCTCTTCTTGAAGAGCCAATACAGTTCAGCACGATCGTCAATTTGCTGAACTTCAACCCGCAACGTGTCTCCGACGCGCTGAGCGAATGCGGTAGCATCTTCCTCAGCACGACCGAGAGCGAAATCGGCGAGACGTTCTACCAGCTTACGCCGCCGAGCCGACCTTTCGTAAGAGCGGTGTCCCAGCGGCTCGACCGCTTTCACCAGATCGAGCGAACCGTGCAGCTCCTTCGCAGTCAAGGAAGCTCCCAGACTCCAGCCGAGGCGGCTATGATCATACGCATGCGCGCTCTGCTGCGCGCCCGCGACATCGAGGGCGTGATCCTGTTCGCGGAATCGCTGCCCTCGCACGATCCGAGCCTAGCAAATCCGATGGTCCTCGCGCTCCTCGGCCAAGCATATGCAGCCGCCGGCGGGGACAAACTCGAAAAGGCACGCGAGTGCTTCCGGCAAGCTAGCGCGCTCGGCACCCTTGATTCTGCTATGATGCGGAAATGGTATCACCTAGAATTCCGCTCCGGCTACGGTCTCGAAGAGGCCAAACGCGTTTGCTCGTTGATGCTGGACGCGCCACAGGTCGGAGGACGCGCGCGTAGCGAGTTTCTCAGCAAGCTGGCTTTCTGCTATCTGCAAGAGGCTCAAGCCCTTATAAGCGTCAGCCGAGAAAAGGCGGTGCCGCTCTTTCACAAAGCGATCGAAACCTATCTGGACGCCGAACGGATCGCTCATGCGAACACGGGCATGGACCCGACGGAGACGCTAAACTGGCTTCAACGCGCGGTCCTTGCCTTTCTGCGCTACCTACGTGATGACCTAGCCGAGTTCCTCCCGGTCTTGGAGGGCCTTGCAGGCCGCAAGCAGGACATCAGTTTGGAAGCTGCACAGTTGCTGACGGGCGCAATGCAGCAATCCTACATCTCGAACGATGCCCGCATCCGCGCGAGGTTAGCGGGCTTGTCGCGAAAAGCCGCCGGTCGCCTGACCCGCGCAACAAAGGGCAGCCCTAAGTTTCCCGGCATCAACCATGTCGCAGACATGCTGACCAAGACCGCAGATGCCCTATCAATCTGAGCCGTTCCGCCTACTCGAGCCGCGGCGGGAATGATCCCGCCGCTATCGCGCGCGAACTCGGGTGTAATCGATCTTCCGTCTGCCGGCTTCGGTAGCGGCAGATCGGATGCTGACTGTAGGGCGGCACACAGTCAAGAATGCGCGCCCTGACGTGCTCCCCGTTTTCAGGCCGCTGATAACTTAGCTTCGGTTTCCATATGCCCCTGGCGGGGGCGGTTCGTAAACTCGGCGGGTGCCATGCCGCCAAGGCTGCTGTGCGGACGCA
>JAIYAA010000093.1 GCA_027489295.1 Sphingomonadales bacterium
CGGACCTTCACGCCCGCCTCGTGCATATATTCGGTCAGGTCCTCGGCCATCCGCTTGGTGAGCGTGGTCACCAGCGTGCGGTAGCCCTTGGCGGCGGTCGCCTTGCACTCCTGGATCAGGTCCTGCACCTGCTCCTCGACCGGCTTGATCTCCACCGGCGGATCGATCAGCCCGGTGGGGCGGATCACCTGTTCGACGAACACGCCGCCGGTGCGCTCCATTTCCCAGTCGCCGGGCGTCGCCGAGACATAGGTGGTCTGCGGCCGCATCGCGTCCCATTCGTTGAAACGCAGCGGCCGGTTGTCGATCGCGCTCGGCAGGCGGAAGCCATACTCGGCGAGGGTCAATTTGCGCTTGTGGTCGCCCCGCGACATGCCGTTGATCTGGCCGATCGTCTGGTGGCTCTCGTCGACGAAGAGCAGCGCGTTCTCGGGCAGATATTCGAACAGCGTGGGCGGCGGCTCGCCGGGCAGGCGGCCGGTGAGGAAGCGGCTGTAATTCTCGATGCCCGCGCAACTGCCCGTCGCCGCGATCATCTCCAGGTCGAAATTGGTGCGCTGCTCCAGCCGCTGCAGCTCCAGCAGCTTGCCCTCGATCTCCAGTTCCTTCAGCCGCTCGGTCAGCTCGTGCCGGATCGCCTCCATCGCCTGCTTCAGCGTCGGCCCCGGCGTCACATAGTGGCTGTTGGCATAGACGCGCACCGAATTGAGGCTCGCGATCTTCTTGCCGGTGAGCGGGTCGAACTCCACGATCTCCTCGATCTCGTCGCCGAAGAAACTCACCCGCCAGGCGGTATCCTCATAGTGCGACGGGAACAGCTCGAGATTGTCGCCGCGTACCCGGAAGGCGCCGCGCCCGAAGGCGGCGTCGTTGCGCTTGTACTGCAGCGCGACCAGCTTGCGGATGATCTCGCGCTGGTCGACCACCTGACCCTTCTTGAGGTCGAAGATCATCGCCGAATAGGTCTCGACCGAGCCGATACCATAGAGGCACGAGACCGAGGCGACGATGATCACGTCGTCGCGCTCCAGCAGCGATCGGGTCGCCGCGTGGCGCATCCGGTCGATCGCCTCGTTGATCGAGCTTTCCTTCTCGATATAGGTATCCGACCGCGGCACATAGGCCTCGGGCTGGTAGTAATCGTAGTAGCTGACGAAATACTCGACCGCGTTCTCGGGGAAGAAACTCTTGAACTCGCCATAGAGCTGCGCGGCGAGGATCTTGTTCGGTGCGAGGATCAGCGCGGGGCGTTGCAGTTCATCGATAACCTTGGCCATGGTGTAGGTCTTGCCCGAGCCGGTGACGCCGAGCAGCACCTGGTCGCGCTCGCCGGCCCGCGCCTGCTCGACCAGCTCCGGGATCGCGAAGCGCTGGTCGCCCGAGGGCTGGTATTCGGAAACGAGCTTGAACGCCTTGCCGCCCTCCGCCTTTTCGGGGCGCTGCGGGCGGTGGGGGATGAAGGCCTGGCCCGTTTCGGGTTCGGCAAGGTTGGTCCGAATCTGGATCGCCATGGTGCGAATATGGGGAGGCGCGGCGGACCTGAAAAGCCGCGCCCCGTCCCCTTTTTGTTCAGCCGCGCGCCGGCCGCATCGCGTGCCGCCGCCGCAGTGCCCCGCCGGCCATGCCCACGCCGCCGATCAGCAGCGCCCAGCCGCCCGGCTCGGGTACGGCACTGGTGCCCAGCGCGAAGGCGACGTTGTCGAGCTGGATCCCCGGCGCCGTCGCATCGATGGTGAACCGCTTGAGTCCGGCGAGGTTGATCGAGACCGTCTGCAGGCCGGGCGTGAGGTCGAGGTTGAACAGCCCGAAGCCCGATCCGTTCAACGTCTCGTAGCTATAGGTGATCGGCCCGGCATTGCCGACATTCATCACGTCGGCAACGTCGAAGCGCAGCAGGTCGAAGCTGGTGCCGCCGGCCGAACGGATCGTGAGCGCACCATAGGCGGCCGGCGCCAGGGTCGCCCCGCCGGGATTGGCGTTGGCCCCCGCGCCGCTTCCCCACACGAAGAAGCCGGAGGCGGTCGACATCGCAAATGCCAGCCCCTTCTCCTTATAGGTGCTGCCGATGGTGTGGCTGGCGGCGCCGGCAAGTGGCGCGAAGGTGACGATCTCCGCCGCCTGGGCCATTGTCGGCAGCGCCAGCAATGCCGCGGCGAACGGCGCAAGATATCCTCGCATGCTATCCCCTCTCTTCTCTGTCGAGAGCGGACATTTACCATGCGGCATCCCTACAGATCGACTCCTAAATGCCTGACCTGGAGTCTTTTTCAGGATCTTGTCGGGCGATAGGCGACCCGCCACATCGCCAGCCCGATGCCGGCGGCGATCGCCGCGACCGCCGCCGCCTGGCCGGCCCTGAGCGCCAGCCCGAGCAGCCAGCCGCGCGTATCGATCGGCGCGATGGTGAACAGGCTGGCGCCATAACCCTGCGCCCCGGCATACAGGCCCAGACCGAGCAGCCCGGTGACGAGGGCGGCGTACCGCCCGCGGCGCAGGCCCAGCGCGTGGAGGATCAGCCAGATCGGGCCGCCGACTGCCGTGAGCGCGATTGCGACAAAGAGCGTGCCGATCATCAGCCCGGCGAGCAACGCCCCCGCTGTTCGCTGGCCGGCGGCGATCAGCAGCATCAGCACCAGCAGTCCGCCGAGCAGGCTGCCGATGCCGAGCGCCTTGCCGAGCCGCCCGATGCTCGTCTCATAGCCGCGCGCCGCGCCGTTTTGCCTGTCCATCCGCCCCTTCCCTGCCGCCCCTGTACGGCGCCGCGCTGGGCGGCTCAAGCTCAGCGGAAGCGGTCGAACCGCCCCTCGGCACGACACCGTGCGATGCCGTCGTCGCTGGGTGCGGGCGGCGGGGTGCCGAGCGCCGGCACGTCGAACGCCTGGCCGATCGGACGGTCGACGAAGCGGTGCGCATCGGTACCGCCACAGGCCAGCATCGCCGCCAGCATGTCCGGCGGGGTACGATAGGCTTCCCAGGAGAGGCGGAAGGTACCCCAATGGATCGGCAGCGCCCAGGGCCGGCCGAGCCCGTCCCACACCCGGATCGCGTCGCGCGGGCCGATATGCGCGTCCGCCGCCATCTGGCCGGGCTTGAAGCGGAAGGCGCCCACGGGAAGCGCCGCGAACCGCACCGGCCCCAGCGCGGTGGCCTCGGCCGGCCATTTGCCGTCGCCCCAGCCGGTATCGCCGGCGAAGAACAGGTTGCCGCCCGGCAGCGTCACCACGAAGCTGGACCAGAGCGCACGATTGCGATCGGCAAACCAGCGGCTGCTCCAGTGATGGTTGCGCGTGACGACCACGTCGATGCCCGGCCGAAGCGTCAGCTTTTGCCCCCAGTCGAGCCCGCGCGCCGGTACGCCCGCCTGCCCGATGACGCTGTCATTGCCCAGCCCGGTGACGACCAGCGGCCGGTCCCGCTGCCAGACGGTCTTGAGCGTCGCGAGATCGAGATGGTCGTAATGATCGTGGCTGATCAGGATCAGGTCGATCTTCGGCAGGTCGGCCAGCCGCACGCCGGGCACGGCGACGCGCTTCGGCCCCATGCCGAGCGGCCCGGCGACGTCGCTCCACACCGGATCGGTGAGGATGTTGAGGCCCTGGGTCTGGATCAGCACGCTGGCATGGCCGATCCAGCTGACCTTCATCGCCTGCCCTGCCACCCGCGCCGGCGGACGGCCCTGGGTGACCGGCACGCTGGCCGGCCATTCCGGCTGCCGCCCCGCGCTGGCGATCCGATGGGCGAGGAACACGAAGGCGAGCGCGGGTGCCGGCGCAGTCTCGCCATCGGGATTGGCGAAGCGCGCGCCGTCAAAATGCCCGGTCTCGCCCCCGCGATAATAGATGCGGTCGAGGAACGGCGGCACCAGCGTCAGAAACAGGCACAGCGCCACCACCACCCAGAGCAGCGCGGCAACCAACCAGCGCGCGAACGTCCTTGCCATCGCCATCCGCCCTCTCTCGCAATCGCATTGACGTAGATCAAGCCTGTCCGCCCGTGCATTGACCAATAGAATTGTTGTGTATACACAACGAATCGCACTACAGAGCTGATGGTTCCATGATCATCCACAATCGTATCGCGCTGTTCCGTGCCGAATCCGGCATGACCCGCCGTGCACTGGCCGAGGCGGTGGCCGTCAACCCGCAGACGATCGGCTATCTCGAACGCGGCGACTACAAGCCCAGCCTCGAACTGGCGATGCGGATCGCGCAGGTGTTCGGCGTGCCGGTGGAGCTGCTCTTTTCCTTTGAACCCTTCGAACCCGTGGCAGACGCGCTGCGCCGCGCTGCAAACCCATCCCAGGAGGGAGAGGCATGACCAACCGCTTCATCGCCACGCTGGACGACCTTTCCCGCCGCACCGGCATTCCCGCGCTCGCAGAAGGCAAGCCCCGCCGGCGCCGGATGCGATGGCTGCCCCTCCTTGCCCTGACCCTGGCCGCAACCGGCGTCGTCATCGAATTCCTTCTGCCGGGCAGACGATTCCACCTC
The DNA here is from genome assembly GCA_027489295.1 of Sphingomonadales bacterium. Next base: position 4,491 of record JAIYAA010000093.1, read on the forward strand.
GGCTACGCCTTGGTGATGTTCGGGTTTGTCGGGGGCGTGATGTTCCCGCTCTACGGGCCGGTAAAGCCCTGGGGCACAGCCGAGACCGTGGACGAGTGGGATCGCGACCTGCGTCGCCGCGCCTTTCTGGTCACCTTTGCGAGCATGGCGGTGGCGGGGCTGATATTATTCTGGGGCATCGCAGCCATTGCAGCCTTGCAAGGCTGGTCGGGCGCAGACCTGTCGTTGCGGGCGATGAGCTGCGCCTTTTTCCTGATGACGCTCTACAGCACCGTCCCCACCCTCTACGCCAGCTGGGCCACCCGCCCGCTCGACCCGGCCGAGGAGGAGGCTTGATCCGTCGCGCGTCCTTCCCCTAGCTGCGCGGCATGACGCTGCCCCGGACGCCCTTAGACGCCGCCGCCGAACTCGCCCGCCTCGCCGCCGAGATCGCGCACCATAACCGTCGTTATCACGATGCGGATGCGCCCGAGATCAGCGACGCGGACTTCGATGCGCTGGTCCGCCGCAATGCCGAGATCGAAGCCGCCTTCCCGGACCTGGTCCGCACCGATTCGCCCTCGCGCCAGATCGGTGCCACGCCCTCGGGCCCGCTCGCCAAGGTGGCGCATGCACGGCAGATGTTCAGCCTCGACAACGGCTTTGCCGACGAGGATGTCGCCGACTTTCTCGGCCGCGTCCGCCGCTTCCTCAAGCTGCCCGACGATGCGCCCGTCGAACTCACCGCCGAGCCCAAGATCGACGGCCTGTCCTGCTCGCTGCGCTATGTGAACGGTGACCTCGTCCAGGCCCTCACCCGCGGCGACGGCCGGATCGGCGAGGACGTGACGCCCAACGTCCGCACCATTCGAGACATCCCCCAGCGCATCGAAGGCGCGCCGCCGGTGTGCGAGGTGCGCGGCGAGGTCTATATGGCCAAGGCCGATTTCGCCGCGCTCAACGCCCGCCTGCTCGCCGAAGCCGAAGAGAGCGGCAAGGAAGCGCGCCAGTTCGCCAATCCGCGCAACGCCGCCGCCGGATCGCTGCGCCAGAAGGACGCCGCCGTCACTTCCATGCGGCCGCTGCGCTTCCTCGCCTGGGGCTGGGGCGAGCTGAGCGAACCGCTCGCCGACAAGCAGTATGAAGCGATCGACCGCATCCGCGCCTGGGGCTTCCCGGTCTCCGACCTGTTCGTCCGCGCGCCCGCGCTGGAAGACGCGCTCGCCCAGTATCGCGCGATCGAGACACGCCGCGCGGACTTGCCGTTCGACATCGACGGCGTGGTCTACAAGGTCGACCGGCTCGATTGGCAGGAGCGGCTCGGCTATGTCGGCCGCGCGCCGCGCTGGGGCCTCGCGCACAAATTCCCCGCCGAGCGCGCGCAGACCACGCTCCAGGCAATCGACATCCAGGTCGGCCGCACCGGCAAGCTGACGCCGGTCGCGCGGCTGGAGCCGGTGACGGTGGGCGGCGTCGTCGTCAGCAACGCGACGCTCCACAATGCCGACGAGATCGCGCGGCTGGGCGTGCGCCCGGGCGACCGCGTGGTGCTCCAGCGCGCCGGCGACGTGATCCCGCAGATCGTCGAGAACCTCACCCGCGACGAACCGCGCGCCGACTGGCACTTCCCCACCCATTGCCCGATCTGCGCCTCCGAAGCGGTAGCCGAGGAAGGCGAAGTGGATGTCCGCTGCACCGGCGGGCTGATCTGCCCGGCGCAGCGGCTGGAGCGGCTCAAGCATTTCGTCAGCCGCGGCGCGCTCGACATCGACGGGCTGGGCGAGAAGACGCTGATCGAGCTGCTCGACCTCGGCTGGATCGCCGAACCGGCCGACATCTTCCGCCTCGCCCGCCACCGCGACGACCTGCTCGGCCGCGAAGGCTGGCAGGAAAAGTCGGTCGACGGCCTGCTCGCCGCGATCGAGGCGAAGCGCACGCCCGATGCCGCGCGGCTGCTGTTCGGCCTCGGCATCCGCCACATCGGCGCGATCACCGCGCGCGACCTGCTCAAGCGCTACGTCACCCTGCCCGCGCTGGAGGCGCTCGCCGACGAACTGATCGGCTTGCGCGAGGCAACGCCGCCCCAGCTCGGCGAAACCGAGGCCAAGCACCGGACCCGACTCGACAAGGCGATCGCCGAGCGGATCGGCATCGAGAATGTCGGCGCGGCGGTGGGCCATGCGCTGGCGGACTTCTTCCACGAGCCGCACAACCGCGCGGCCTGGGCCGACCTGCTCGGCGAAGTCGCCCCCCCACCCTTCGTGGTCGAATCGCGCGACTCGGAAGTGACCGGCAAGACGCTGGTGTTCACCGGCACGCTGGAGGCGGTGAGTCGCGACGAGGCCAAGGCGCAGGCGGAGCGGCTGGGCGCGCGGGTCTCGGGTTCGGTATCGGCCAAGACCGATCTGGTGATCGCCGGTCCGGGCGCCGGTTCCAAGCTGAAAAAGGCGGCCGATCTGGGCATTCGGGTGATCAGCGAGGCCGATTGGCTGTCGATTGTAAACGCTTCGGAGTGATGCGTTTTTGCAACGCACCATCGTGGAACGTTAAGCAGGGATTGACTGTCACAATTTCGCAATCAAACCCACGCAGGGGGGCAGCCGGAACAGATGGCGCGACAAGCGCCGCGACTGGCAGCCACAGGCTCTAAAAGGGAACTCTGATGCGAACCAACCTCTATGCGGGCGTGGCTGTTGCCGCCCTGCTCCTTCCGGCGAGCGCCTTCGCGCAGTCGACCGGCTCCACCAGCTTCGAAGAACCGAGCGAAATCGTCGTCACCGGTTCGCGCGCGATCAACGAATCGGTCGTGATCCCGGACGTTCCCAAGTCGCGCATCACCGTGGGCCGCGACCTGATCAGCCGCCAGCGCCCCGGCCAGACCGTCAACGACATCATCAACATGGTGCCGGGCGTCAGCTTCCAGAACAACGACGCGACCGGTGCCGCCGGCGGCACCTTCACGATCCGCGGCTTCGACAGCTCGCGCATCTCGCAGACGCTGGACGGCATTCCGCTGAACGACACCGGCAACTACGCGATCTATTCGAACCAGCAGCAGGATCCGGAAACGCTCGAGTCGATCAGCGTCAACCTGGGCACCACCGACGTCGACAGCCCGACCGCGTCGGCCGTGGGCGGCACCGTCAACATCCGCACCCGCGTTCCGTCGGAACAGTTCGGCGCGATGCTGTCGGGCACCTATGGTGATTACATCGGCGTCGGCGGCAACATGCACCGCCCGATCTACCGCATGTTCGGCATGGTCGACACCGGCGACATCGCCCACACCGGCATCCGCGCCTTCTTCTCGGGTTCGAGCACCGAAGCGAACCAGCCGTTCAACAACTACGGCAAGCTGAAGAAGCAGCAGTACAACGCCCGCATCTACAAGAGCCTGGGCGACAATGGTGACTTCGTCTCGGTCGCCGGCCAGTACAACGAGAACCGCAACAACTTCTTCGGTTCGGTGCCGCTGCGCACGGACGCGTCGGCGACCCGCATCGTCGGCCCGAACAGCGCGAACCGCTTCCCGCTGACCCGCCGCGAGCGCTTCTACAACATCAACTATCCGTGCGTCGTCAGCGTCACCGCGCGTCCGGGCCTCGCCGACGGCCTGTCGCCGGCCCCTGCCGCGCCGACCGCCGGCGCCAGCTGCGGCCAGGAATTCGATCGCCGCTACAATCCGTCGAACACCGGCAGCGTCCGCTTCGGTTCGCGTTTCACGCTGACCGAAAAGCTGATCTTCACCTTCGACGCCAGCTACCAGTACACCAAGGCCAATGGCGGCGGCACGGTCAGCCTGCTCGAAGGCTGCGGCAACCTGGGCAGCACCACCAACCGCACCTGCAGCGCCACCAGCGTGCTGGGTGTGATCAACACCACCGGCAACACCGGCAACGGTTCGCCGGGCGGCTTCGGCTATTATGTCGGCCGTGACCTCAACGGCGACGGCGACACGCTCGACACGATCCTCGGCGTTGCACCGAGCCAGACCCAGACCCGCCGCTTCGGCGCGGTCGCCGGTCTCGCCTACGAGATCAACGACAACAACCGCATCCGCCTGAACTACACGCTGGACTACGGCAAGCATCGCCAGACCGGCGAAGCCGGCTTCGTCCAGGCGAATGGCGAGCCGTTCGACGTGTTCCCGGTCAACAGCCCGATCCTCGATGCGACCGGTGCCGCGATCGAGAAGCGTAACCGTCGCTCGAAGGCGATCCTGAACCAGGTGTCGGCGGAATATCGCGGCCAGTTCCTCGACGAGGCGCTGACGGTCAACGTGGGCGTGCGCGCGCCGTTCTTCCGTCGCGAGCTGAACCAGCTCTGCTTCACCGTGCAGGCCAACGGCAATGTGGGCTGCGTCGCGCCGAACCAGGTTGCAGCCTATGCCGCTGCCAACCCCTACACCTACTTCGCGCCGGGCACGGCCACGGTGGGCAGCGTCAACCGCCCGACCACCGGTTCGTGCGCCAACCTGAAGAACGCCTGCGTCATCGGCTTCGCGCCCCCGCAGGCCCGTACGCTGAACTACAACCGCGCGCTGCCGAACGTCGGCGCGACCTACAAGTTCGGCAACGGCTTCAGCGTCTATGCCAGCTACGCGAAGGGCCTCTCGGTCCCGAGCACGGACAACCTGTACAACTCCTTCTACTATGCGAAGGGCAGCTCGCAGGCGTCGCCGAAGCCCGAGACGACCGACTCGTTCGACCTGGGTCTGCGCTACAACACCAGCAAGGTGCAGGCGCAGCTCTCCGGCTGGTACACCCAGTTCCAGAACCGCACCGTCTCGGTCTACGACATCGAGAGCGACACCAGCGTGTATCGCAACCTCGGCACGGTCGATAAGTACGGCGCCGAGGCTTCGGTTCAGTACACCCCGATCCGCCACCTCAACCTCTATGCGTTCGCTTCGTATCTGCACTCGCGGATCCGCGACAACATCGAGGCGGGCCAGGTTGCGACCACTGCGAACGGCGTGACCACCTACACGACCAACTACTTCCAGACGAAGGGCAAGCGCGAAGGCGGTTCGCCGACCTGGACGTTCGGTGGCCGTGCGCAGGCGACCGTCGGCCTGTTCGACCTGGGCGTGCAGGGCAAGTACACCGGCGCGCGCTTCGTCAACGACGAGAACCTGCCGGTTTACACCTGCTCGGGCTCGCTCGTCGGCGGCATCTGCCCGGATGCCTCGCAGGTGAAGATCTACGGCGCGCGCATCCCGTCCTACGTCACCGTGGACGTCGATGTGCGTTTCAACCTGGGCAAGCTGATCAACAACCAGAAGACCTTCTTCCAGGTCAACGTCAGCAACCTGTTCGACGAGTTCTACGTCGGCGGCCTCAGCGGCTCGGGCGGCTTCGTCGGCCTGCCGAACCGCTACTCGATCGGCAACGCCATCATCGGCACGCCGCGTTCGATCACCGGCTCGCTCGTCGTCGCCTTCTAAGTCGACCGACGATCGTCAACACAAGCCGCCGTCCCGGGCAACCGGGGCGGCGGTTTGCTTTTGTGCCGGCCTTTGCCCCCGGCCGCCGCCGATGGTAGAGGCGCCCTGTGGCAAAGACTTCGCTTCCGCTCCCGCGCGTCAAGACGTTGGGCCTTTCCAAGCCCGATCTGTTTTCCCGTCCCTTTTTCGAAGACAAGGGCCGCGCCTTCTGGATCCTCCAGGCGACCGGCTGGAGCGGCTATCTGTTGCTTCGCTCGGTCTCGTCGATCTCCAACGGGCTGTCGGTCGAAGGCCTGATCAAGGCGATCATCGAAGCGATCGTCGGCTATTGCCTGACCTTGCTGCTCTCCGCGCTCTACGGCTTCTACCGCCGGCTGCCGCGCATCCCGGCGGTGCTGCTCACCCTCGCCACGCTGGGCGCGGCGACGTTGCTCTACGCCGCGCTGGAGGCCTTCACCTATTCCTTCAACGCGGCCGAACCCGGCATCACCGTCACGCGGGTGATCGGCGCCAGCTTCCTCACCTTCACCGTGCTGGCGGGCTGGTCGGCGCTGTATTTCGGGATCAACTTCTACCTGATCGTCGAGCAGCAGATCGATCGCATGCAGATCCTGGAGAACCAGGCCTCCAGCGCGCAGCTGGCGATGCTGCGCTACCAGCTGAACCCGCACTTCCTGTTCAACACGCTCAACTCGATCTCGACACTGGTGCTGCTCAAGCAGACCGAGCGGGCCAACATCATGCTGTCCCGCCTCTCCTCCTTCCTGCGCTACACGCTGGCCAACGAACCGACCGCGCATGTCACGCTGGCGCAGGAAATCGAGACGCTGAAGCTGTATCTCGAGATCGAGAAGATGCGCTTCGACGATCGGCTGCGCATGCATTTCGATCTCGATCCGCGCGTCGCCAAGGGGCGGCTGCCGTCGCTGCTGCTCCAGCCGCTGGTCGAAAATGCGATCAAATATGCCGTCAGCACGCAGGAGGACGGTGCCGATATCATCGTCTCGGCTCGGCTCACCGGCGATAGGGTGCAGATCGCCGTGTCCGATACGGGTCCGGGATTGATCGAAGCGCGGCCAAGGCCGACGCTTTCAACCGGCGTGGGGCTCGCCAATATACGGGAGCGGTTGGCACAGGCCTTCGGGCCTGACCATCGTTTCGAGACGCGAACGAAACCCGGGGAAGGTTTCAGCGTTGAGATCGAGATACCGTTCCAGCTTGAGGAACCGAACCGAGAGGCCGCATGACCATCCGTACCATCCTCGTCGACGACGAATCCCTGGCGATCCAGGGGCTCGAGCTCCGGCTCCAGGAGCATGAGGATGTCGAAATCATCGACAAATGCTCCAATGGCCGCGAAGCCATCCGATCGATCAAGACGCACAAGCCCGACCTCGTTTTCCTCGACATCCAGATGCCGGGGTTCGACGGGTTCTCGGTGATCCAGGGGCTGATGGAGGTCGAACCGCCGCTGTTCGTCTTCGTCACCGCCTATTCCGACCACGCCATCCGCGCCTTCGAGGCGCAGGCGGTGGACTATCTGATGAAGCCGGTGGAGCCTGCCCGGCTCGCCGACACGCTCGACCGCGTCCGCCAGCGTCTCGCCGAAAAGCGCGGCGTGGAGGAAGTGGAGAAGCTGAAGGAAGTGCTGGCCGAAGTGGCACCGGACGCGGTCGACGAGATCGCGACCGGCGACGGTGCCGAGCCCGCGTCGAACCGCTTCGAGAAGCTGATCAACATCAAGGATCGCGGCCAGATCTTCCGCGTCGACGTCGACACGATCGAGCGGATCGACGCGGCCGGCGACTACATGGTGATCTACACGGGCGAGAATAACCTGGTGCTGCGCGAGACGATGAAGGACCTGGAAAAGCGGCTCGATCCGCGCCGGTTCCAGCGCGTGCATCGCTCGACGATCGTCAACCTCGATCTGGTGCGCCAGGTGAAGCCGCACACCAACGGGGAGTGCTTCCTGGTGCTCGAATCGGGCGCGCAGGTGAAGGTCTCGCGCTCCTATCGCGACGTGGTGGCGCGCTTCGTCCACTGACGCTGGCGACCATCGCGCAACAAAAAGGCCTCGCCCGCAGGGACGAGGCCTTTTCATGCCGCCCGCCCCGCGCCCGTTGGGGCGCGGGACCGCAGCGACCGATCAGAAGCCTGCCGACAAGGTCAGGAACCACTGGCGCGGCGCGTTCGGGTAGACCGAGTAGCTGTTGGTCGCCGACCCCACCGAGATGGTCGACCAGCCGCCCACATCGGCCAGGTTGGTGACGTTGAGGCTCAGCTCGGCCTTTTTCAGCCGCACCAGCTCCGCCGGCAGCTTGGCCGCCAAGCGCAGCGAGGTGAGGAAGTAGGACTTCACGCTGGTGTCGTTGGTGTAGGTGGCATAGCGGCGGCCGACATAGTCGCCGGTCACCTGCGCCTCGAACGCGCCGAGCGACAGCGTCGCGACCGACTTGTTCATCCACTTCGGCGAGCCCGGCACCTGCTTGCCGCAGGTCGGCACCACGCCGCCGCTGACGACATAGCCGCCCAGGCAGCCCGGCACCGCCGCGCCGATGCCCAGCGCGGTCGAGCTGTAATCGCTCTGATAGGTCGAGCTGTTGTACGAGGTCGCGTTGTAGAGCGACAGCGCGCGGCCGAAGTGCAGCGTGAAGGCGGCGTCGACGCCGTCGGTGTGCACGCTGCCCACGTTCACCAGGATCGAGGTGCCGCCGGTGATCGCGCCGCCGGCGATGCCGCCGGGGTTAGTGCTGATCGCCAGCAGGCGGTTGCTGAAGGTGACGTGGTAATAGTTCACCTGCGCATCGAGCCCGCTCAGGATCCCGTCGAAGCTGCGGTGGGTGCGCACGCCGCCTTCATAGGTCCAGCTGGTCTCGGGCTTGCCCTGCTGGGCGAAGGCGTCGAACGCCGACTGGCTGCCGGTGAACCAGGGCGAGAGCGAACCGCCGCCCAGATAGGCCATATACTGGTGCAGGTTCTTCTGGACGTTGAAGTAGAGCTGCTCGCGGCCGTTGAGGTCGTAGGTCGCGCCGACCGAGGGCAGGAACCAGTTCTTGGTGTTGATCCGGCCGCTCGGCAGGTTGCCGGTAAGGCCCGAGAGCGAGCCGAGCTTCGGCTGCACGACGAAATAGCCGTTCGCCCATTGCGCGCTGGTCTTCACGCCGGCCTCGACGCGCAGCTTCTCGGTGACCTTCCAGGCGTCCTGCGCGTGGAGCTGCAGCACGTTGACGCGCGCCTCGCCCTGATACTGGGTGAACAGCGGGTTCGACGGGCGGATATAGGGCGTGCTGGCCCCCGGATTGTTGATGTCGAAGCCGTACCAGCGGCGCCACTGGGTGGCGCTGTTGTGCTCGAACCAGGCGCCGAGCTGGACCTGGTGCGCGCCGAAATCGAGATCGAGGTTCGAGATGCCGCCGCTGCGATCGATGCGATATTCTGTGGTGCGCGTCACCAGCCCCGAGCCGCCGGTCGCCGCGACCAGCGCGGACGAGGCGTTGGCATTGGCCTTGTACTTGGTGCCGGTGGCGTAGTTGGGATCGAGATAGGCCTGGATCACCGTGATCGACTGGCCGAGCGGCCCCGCGACGACGCCCACGCCGTCATTGTGGTGGAAATAGGCGGTGTTCGACCAGGTCGCGCGATCGCCCAGCTTGGCGTCGTAGCGGGCGTAGGTCAGGTAGTCGGTGCGCTGCGCGTCCGAATAATAGTTGCGATAGTTGCCGCCCTGCGTCGACGGCGTGTTGCCGAACGAGTCGAGATAGGCGCGCATGCCGGTCAGGTCGGCATAATAGAAGGGGCGGGTGCGGGGCGTGTAGAGCTGGGCCGCCGTCGCCGGCGCGCCGTTCACCGACGGCTTGAAGAAGGTGGTGGCATCCTCGTTCGGCTCGATCTTGTCCGAATAGTCGAAGAACAGCGTCAGCTTGCCGGCGGCGCCGTCGTGGACGAACTTGGCGTTGGCCTGCCAGCCGCCCTGGATGCCGTTGAAGTCCCAGGCGCGGGCGCGCTGGCGGACACCGGCGACATAGGCGCTGTTCTCCTCGTTCGGGCCGAACGCGCCGCTGTCGAGCCGCAGATAGGTGCGCGACGTGCCGTAGCTGCCCACCGTCTGGTTGAAGGTACCGCCCATCATCTTCGCCGGATCGGCCGAGAAGGTCTCGATCGTGCCGCCCAGATTGCTGGTGGAGGCGGTGCCGAGATCGCCGGCGCCGGTGGTCACCACGACGCGGCCGACATTCTCCGAGATCACCGCGCGCTGGGGCGAGAGGCCGTTGTAATTCCCGTAGCTCTGGTCGCCCAGCGGCACCCCGTCCATCGTGTAGCCGAGCTGCTGGAAGTTGAAGCCGTGGATGAAGATCTGGGCGTTCTGCTCGTTGTTCCCCCACGGATCCGCGGTGATGTAGAGCACGCCGGGCAGCGTCTGGATCGCCTTCA
>JAIYAA010000072.1 GCA_027489295.1 Sphingomonadales bacterium
GCGCCCTGGCTGAAGGTCAGCCCCAAGGCGCCGCCGACCTTCCTGCTCCACAGCATCGGCGACCCGACCGACAGCGTCTACCAGTCCTTCACCTATGCCATGGCGCTGGAGCAGGCGAAGGTGCCGCTGGAGATGCACCTCTATGCCGCGGGCGGCCATGCCTTCGGGCTGCGCTCCTCGGGTGCTGCGATTACCGCCAGCTGGCCCGGGCTGGTGGAAACGTGGCTGCGCGGCATCAGGATGCTGGGAACGACGGTACCGCCGGATAGGCCGTGAGTACCTCGCCCAGCGCAGCCTTGAGCGGATCGAGCCAGGGTTCGAACGGCTTCCAACCTTCGACGCCTTCGCGGAAGATCGGGCGGCGGACCTGCTCGGAGCTGGCGGTGCGCACCGCGCGCTCGGTCTTGTAGAAGGCGAGGCAGGCGGGCTCGAAGTCCAGTCCGCAGGCGGCGAGTAGCGCACGGACCTGCGCCTCGGTGTCGTCGACCATCGCCTCATAGAAGACGCGGTGGACCCGGCCGGGCGCCACGGCATCGACATGCGCCATCAGTCGCACATAGTCGGCATAATAGCGGCCCATGTCCTCCAGCGCATAGCTGAACCCCTGCCCCCGCGCGAAATGCTGCTTGAAGTTGGAGAAGCAGCAGCCGAGCGGATGGCGGCGCGCATCGATGATCCGCGCGTTCGGCAGCGCCTGCAGGATCAGCGGCACATGCACCCAGTTGTTGGGCAGCTTGTCGATGAAGAAGGGGCGATCGGTGCGGCGCTGGATGCGGGTGCGGCGCAGATAGGCCTCGCCCAACGCGCGGAGCTGGTCGCCAGTCAGGTCGGCGAGGCCGGCGGGATAGCCGGCGATCTCGCGCGCAAGCACCGGCAGATCGGCGAGCTCGGCGGTGCCCTCGACCAGGCTGTGGCTCGACAGGATCTGCTCGACCAGGGTCGATCCCGCGCGCGGCATGCCCAGAATGAAGATCGGATCGGGCGCAGCGCACCCCTGCCCGGCCCGCGCCGAGAGCAGCGTGGGCGTGAGATGCGCGACATGGCCATCGACCAGCCGGGTCGTGTCGTCCGCCGCATAACGCAGGGACTGCCGGCGCAGCCCATTGCCGGCGGCGTAATGGGCGAAGGCCGGCGCCGCCTGCCCGCGCTCCTCCAGCGCCTTGCCGAGTGCGAAATCGAGGTGGAAGCGATCTTCCTCGGCGAGATCGGCGTCGGCGAGCGCCGATTCCATCGCGGCGAGATCGGCATCGTCGAAGCGCACGGTCTTGAGGTTGGCGAGGCTCCACCACGCTTCGCCCAGTGCCGGCATCAGCGCGATCGACTGGCGATAGGCAGCCACCGCATCGGCCTGGCGCCCGACCGTCTTGAGCATGTGGCCATAGCTCATCCACACGCGCGGCTGGTTGGGCGCCTGTTCGAGCACGCGTTCGTACAGCTCGATCGCCGCGTCGAAATCGCCGAGGCGCGCACTGGCCGCCGCCTGGAGGTTGGTGTGGGTGGGGTTGTCCGGCTCGTCGGCGAGCACCCGGTCGAGTTCGGCCAACGCCTCGACCGGGCGGTTGAGCCGGTAGAGCACCAGCGCCAGATTGGCGCGCGCAGGCGTGAAGCCGGGGGCCAGTTCTACTGCGCGGCGGAGCAGCGACTCGGCATCGCGGTAGCGGCCGATCCGCCCGGCCAGTTCCGCGAACATCCGGATCGCCGCAACGTCGAACGGATCGTCCTTGAGGTGCGCGCGCAGCAGCGGCTCGGCCAGGTGCAACTGGTTGTCGTGCAGCGCCAGCGCAGCATCGATCAATCGGGGCGGATAGCGCCCCGCGGTCGCGATCCAGCTATCCGCCTTCGCCGTCGCGCCGCTGCTGCTGCCAGCACGTCCCTTCTGCATCCCGTCCCCGCTCACCGGACAACCATCGGCGAGCGGAGCGTGGGGATCAAGCAGGTTCGGCGGTCTTTTGCGCTGCCTCGATGAGCGCATCGTCCAGCGCGCCTGCCCGCTTGTACGCCTCACGGCCCTGCACCCGCGCCACATAGGCCAGAAAGGAGTCGCGCTTGGGCAGCATGCCGAACTGCGTCAGCCACCCCATCTGCGACCCGAGATAGACGTCGGCCGCGGTGAAGCGTTCGCCCGTCGCATAGGGCCGCGACGACAACAGGCCGTCCAGAACCTCGACGACGAGATCGAAGGTGCCATAGCCGAACATGCGCGACTGCTCGCCCGAATCGAACTTGGCGTAGTTGTTCGTCGTCGCCTGCTCCACCGGGCCCGCCGCGTAGAACAGCCAGCGATAATAATCGGCGCGCTCCCCCGGAAGCGGCGCGAGGCCGGCATCCGGGAACGCGTCCGCCAGATAGGCGCAGATCGCCGCGCATTCGGTGACGACCTTGCCGCCATGGACGATCGCCGGCACCTTCCCCATCGGGTTGATCGCGCGGTACGCGGCGTCCTTCATCGTCGAGGCATAGTCCATCACCTCGACGCTATAGGTGGCGCCCACTTCCTCGAGCATCCAGCGCGCGATCCTGCCGCGCGACTGCGGGTTGGTATAGAGAATCAGCTGGTCCGTCATGGCCCCGTACCCCTGTTGCCCCCGACTCGATCGGTCGGGAACAAGAGGGGAACACGAAACGGGGGTACGGTCAATCGCCTACAGGCTGGCAAAGGTGGCGAGCAATCGATCCCATGCGCGATCGGCCTGCGCGGCGTTGTAGACGCGGCCGTCCGGCGGGCACCATCCGTGCATCGTGCCGGCATAGACCTCGATCTCGGCCGGCACCTTCGCGGCGGCAAAGGCGGTGCGCAGCGCCTCCTTGTCGCCGGGCGCCCGGGCATCGTCATTCTCGGCGATGGCGAACAGATAGCGACCCTGCAGCTGCGCCGCGAGCTTGTGCGGGCTGTCGGGAGCGTCGGTCACCAGCGGGGCGCCGTGGAAGCTGCCGCCCGCGCGCACCCGGCCCGGCAGGGCGGCGGCAGTGCGCACCACGAACGGCCCGCCCATGCAATAGCCGGTGGTGCCCATGCCGCGCTTGGTATTCACCTCCGGCTGCGCATCGAGGAACGCGGCGAAGGTCTTTGCATCGGCGGTGATCGCAGCCGGGGTCAGCGGCTCGCGCCACGGCATGATCATCGCCCGTACCTCGGGCTGGTCGAACGACTGCCCGGGCTTCAGGAACGGCGCCTTGGTGGAGCGGTAGAACTGGTTGACCGTCAGCACCGCATAGCCGGACTGCGCCAGCCGATCAGCCATCTGCCGGAAGGCGGGGCGCAGGCCCATGATGTCCGGCCACACCAGCACGGCGGGATGCTTGCCGCTGGTGGGCGCGACGAAATAGGCGTCGGCGGTGCCGTCCGCGGTCTTGATGATGACGTCGCGGCCCTTGACGGTCGCGGCGTTGGCGGGGCTCGGCAGGATCGCCAGCATCCCGGTCGCGGCGGCGGCGGCGGTAAAGCCGCGGCGGGTGAGTCCGCCCAGCATGCGGTCGTTGTCGGCTGCGGTATGCTCGTCACACATGGCGATCCTCCTCCTCGGGGCCCCCGCCCCGCCGCCGGTCTAGCCGAGCCGATCGCGTCCGCAAAGCTTCCCCAAGAAACAGAACGGGCCCCGACGCGTCTGCGCCGGGGCCCGCTTGTCTACGCCCGGGAAGGCGATCTCAGTGCTTGAACAGGCTTTCCGCCGTGTGCTCGATCGGGGCGCTTTCGGCCTCGTGCACATGGGCAGCCGCATAGCGCTCGGCGCGGAGCTGCTCGATCAGGGCCTCGCGGTCGCCTTCGAGGCGGGTATCGGTCGGCGCCTCGATGCCGGCGGCCTTGGCGGCCTTCGCCACCAGCGCGTCCAGCTCGCGCTGCGAACACAGGCCCAGCGTCACCGGATCCTTGGGCACGATGTTGCCGATGTTCCAGTGGGTGCGGTCGCGGATCGCGGCGATGGTGGTGCGGGTCGTGCCGATCAGCTTGCCGATCGCGCCGTCCGAAACCTCGGGGTGGTGGCGCAGGATCCAGGCGATGCCGTCCGGCTTGTCCTGACGCTTCGAGACCGGCGTGTAGCGCGGGCCCTTGGTGCGGCGGACCTGCTCGGGGCCCTTCTGCATCTTGAGGACATAGTTGGGGTTCGCCTGCCCCTTCTCGATCTCGTCCATCGTCAGTTCGTGCGCGCGCACCGGATCGCGGCCGGTGAGCTTGGTCGCGGCGGTATCGTCGGCGATCGCCTGCACTTCGAGAATGTGGAGCCCGCAGAATTCGGCGATCTGTTCGAACGACAGCGACGTGTTGTCGACCAGCCAGGAAGCGGTCGCGTGCGGCATCAGCGGCTGGGCCACGGTGGATCTCCGGAACTTGAAACAATAAGGGCCGCCCATCACGGGCGGCCACACATGGTCTTGATGTAGGGGAGCTTGCCCGC
>JAIYAA010000338.1 GCA_027489295.1 Sphingomonadales bacterium
GCCTATGCCAAGGGCCTCAACGGCTATGAGCTGCCGATCGCGATGGAGATCCGCCGCGGCCGCTATCTCAAGAGCTTCGAGCAGGCGACGCCGCTGGTGCCCGACCAGGTGACCGCCTGGGACTTTCCGCTGCGCGATCACGACCATGTGTTCAAGAAGGGGCACCGGATCATGGTGCAGGTCCAGTCGAGCTGGTTCCCGGTGATCGACCGCAACCCGCAGACCTTCGTGCCGAACATCTACAAGGCCAAGCCCGAGGACTATCGCAAGGCGACGCAGCGGGTGTGCAGCGGCTCGGCGGTGACGCTGCCGGTGGTGCGGTAACGCCCTTTTTAGCCCCTCCTCCTTGGAGGAGGGGTTGGGGGTGGAGGGATTCCAGAACCTCTGTTGGTCTCGGTGAGACACTGCCCCACCCCAACCCCTCCCCTGAAGGGGAGGGGCTTAGACGCGTCTAGTTCTTCAGCCGGTACCCGGTGCGGAAGATCCACACGATCAGCGCGAGACACAGGACCAGGAAGGCGGCGGTGAAGCCGAGGCTCCAGGCGATGCCGACATCGCCGTGGCCGAGGAAGCTCCAGCGGAAGCCGCTCACCAGATACACCACCGGGTTGAACAGGCTCACCGTGTGCCAGGGCTCGGGCAGCATGTCGATCGAGTAGAAGGCGCCGCCGAGGAAGGTCAGCGGGGTCACCAGCAACGAGGGCACGATGTTGAGCTGCTCGAAGCTCTTCGCCCAGATGCCGATGATGAAGCCGAACATGCTGAACGTCACCGCCGTCAGCACCAGGAAGGCGAGCATCGCGGCGGGATGATCCACCCGCAGCGGCACGAACAGCGCCGAAGTGGCCAGGATGATCAGCCCGATCACCACCGACTTGGTCGCGGCGGCCCCCACGAACCCCACCACCAGCTCGATCGCCGAGATCGGTGCGGAGAGCAGCTCGAACACCGTGCCGGTGAATTTGGGGAAGTAGATGCCGATCGAGGCATTCGCGATGCTCTGCATCAGCAGCGACAGCATGATCAGCCCAGGCACCAGGAAGCTGCCATAGTTCACGCCGTGGATCGCATCGATCCGGCTGCCGATCGCCCCGCCGAACACGACGAAATAGAGCGAGGTGGTGATCACCGGGGTCGCGATCGACTGCCACAGCGTGCGGATCGTTCGCGCCATCTCGAACTTGTAGATCGCCCAGATGCCGGGAAAGTTGATGCCGCTCATGCCTGCGCCCCCACCAGGTCGACGAAGATGTCCTCCAGGCTCGACTTGGACGTGTCGAGATCCTTGAAGGCGATGTTCAGGTCGTGCAGCTTGCGCAGCAGCGACGGGATGCCGGTGCGCTCGGCCTGTGCATCGAAGGTGTAGCGCAACTTGTGGCCCTCGTCGGCGAGGCTCAGCTGCCACTCGCCGAGCTCGGCCGGGATGGCGGCGAGCGGCTCGACCAGGCTGAGATCGAGCTCGCGCTTGCCCAGCTTCTTCATCAGCGCGGTCTTTTCTTCGACCAGCAGCAGCTTGCCCTTGTTGATCACGCCCACCCGGTCGGCCATTTCCTCGGCCTCCTCGATGTAATGCGTGGTCAGGATGATGGTGGTGCCACGGTCGCGCAGGCGGCCGATCAGCTTCCACATGTCGCGGCGCAGCTCGACGTCGACGCCCGCGGTCGGCTCGTCGAGGAACAGGATGTCGGGTTCGTGGCTCAGCGCCTTGGCGATCATCACCCGGCGCTTCATGCCGCCCGACAGCTCCATGATCTTGGCGTCGCGCTTGTCCCACAGCGACAGGTCCTTGAGGAGCTGGTCGCAATAGGCGTGGTCGGGCGCCTTGCCGAACAGCCCGCGCGAATAGCGCGCGGCCGAGCCAACGCGCGAGAACATGTCGACCGCGATTTCCTGCGGCACCAGCCCGATCTTGGAGCGCGCCGCGCGCGGCTGGCGGATGGCGTCGTGCCCGTCGACCAGGATGGTGCCGGTGCTGGGCGTGACGATGCCGCAGATGATCGAGATGAGCGTGGTCTTGCCGGCACCGTTGGGGCCGAGCAGCGCGAAGATCTCGCCGCGCTGGATGTCGAGATCGACATGGTCGAGCGCGGTATGGCCCGACGCATAGGTCTTGCTGACCTGGCGTAGCGACAGGATGGGTTGCATGAAATGGTGGCCCCGGCCGGAAGGAGCCCGATAGCTAGGGTGGCGCCGGGTTCCCGGCAAGGTGCCCTGGCTATTTGGTCTTACGCGCGATCGCTACCGCATCCGCCAGCGCCTGATAGTCGCGGGCGCCATACAGGATCTGCTTGCCGACCACCCAGGCGGGCGTGCCGTTCATCGCCAGCTTGGCGCCGAGCTGGTGGTTGGCAGTAAGTTCCTTGGCGACCGCATCGCTGTTTGCGATCTTCTGCGTCGCGGCCAGATCCAGCCCGGCCTTGGCGAGCGCGGACGAGATGGCGGCGTTGCTTGGTCCGTCGCTGGCGAACAGCGCATCGTGGAAGGCGCGGAACTTGCCTGCCTGCGCGGCGGCCAGCGCGAAGCGGGCGGCGGTGACGCTCGCCTCGCCCAGCACCGGATATTCGCGATAGACGACGCGAACGTTCGGATCCTTGGCGATCAGCTCGGCAAGGCCGGGCAGGCTCGCGCGGCAATAACCGCAGGCATAGTCCATGAATACCGAGACGGTGACGTCGCCGTTCGGATTGCCCGCCCAGGCGCTGGCGAACGGCGTGGTGAGCGCCGGCAGCGCGGCGGGCACGGCGGCCTGCGCGCCGTCCTGCGCCTTTTGCGCGTCGGCATTTTCCTGCTGCTGCAGCCGCTCCATCATGTCGCGCAGGATGGCGGGGTTTTCGAGCAGATAGGCATGGACGATGCGCTCGACCTGCGCCTTGTTGCCGCCGATGCCGGGGACCAGCGCCTGGAGCGCCAGCACGATCAGGCCGCCCAGCACGGCGGCGACGAGCAGCGCGCCGCCCAGGAAAAGCTTCGAGCGGGTCATTGCTGGAGGTTGCGTCCCTTGTTCTTCTTGTCGTCCTTCATCGCCTGTTCGGAGACCATGGCGATGTCCTGGGCGCGGATCCATTCGGGCGAGCCCTGCGGCAGCCCGCCCATCGCCCGGCGCGCGCTGACCATCGCGGTGCGCGCGTCGCCCACCAGGTTGGCGCGCTCGGCGGTGGCCAGCGCGGTGCGCGGCTCGTCGCCCTTGCGATCATAGACCGTGCCCAGGTTGATCCAGGCGAAGGGGTTGTCGCGATCGCGCGTCAGCGAATCACGCAGCACCTGCTCGGCTTCCTTGAGGTTGGCCTTGTCCTCGGTGGCGATCAGCGCGTGGCCGAAGGTGCTGGCGATGAGGGGCGCGTTGCCGGAAAGCTGCGTGGCCTTGCGCAGCGGATCGAGCGCGGCCTGGGGCTGGCCCGATTCGAGCAGGATCTGGCCCTGCAGCTCGAGGAAATAGGGATCGTTCGGCGCCATCTTGACCAGCGCTGCGGTCTCTTCGGCAGCCTGTTCCGGATAGCCCGACTGATGATAGGCATAGGCGCGGGCATAGTGCGCCGGGGCCGACTGGTCGCTCAGCGGATAGATCCGCAGCGTCTTCTTGGGATCGCTGGTATAGCCGCGGAGCTTGGCCTGGACGCGCTTGAAGCGGCGCTCGAGGTCGGCATCGAGCGGCTTGGTCCAATTCGGCGAATTCTTGAGGTCGGCGGTCAGCGTCTGGACGCGATCCTGCGACATCGGGTGGGTCTGTGCAAACGGGTCGACCTCGGGATCGGTGGCATAATAGCCGTAGCGGTGCATCTCCTGCGTCAGCTTGTCGAAGAAGCTGAGCATGCCCTTGCCGGTGATGCCCGCGGTGTTGAGGAAGCGGACGCCGGCGGCGTCGGCGGAGGATTCCTGCACGCGACTATAGGCGAGATACTTGCCGATCGCGGCGCGCTGGCCGGCCATCAGGATGCCGGTGCCAGCCTCGGCCGAGCCTGCCGCCATCGCCGCGGCGCCGAGCAGCAGGCTGAGGATCGAGATGTTGCCATAGCCGCCGTCGCGCTGGAACACCGCGTGGCCGCCGACGATATGGCCGATTTCATGGGCGACGACGCCCTGCACCTGGTTGGCGGTATCCGCCGCGTCGATCAGGCCGGCGTTGACATAAACGATCTGGCCGCCCGCGACGAAGGCGTTGATCGAGGGATCGGCGATCAGCACCACCTTGCCATTGGCCGGATTGAGGCCCGCCGCGGTGAACAGCGGCTTCGCCATGTCGGCGAGCAGCGCCTCGGTCTCGGCGTCGCGCAGCACCGATTGCGCCATCGCCGGGCGCGACGCGAACGATGCGAGGCACAGCATCGCGAGCAGCGTGGCCAATCGGTGGATGCGCGCCATGATCGATACTCCCGGGGACTCGTTCTAAGGGCTGCCCTGGCAATAAGGCCCTGAACCTACACTGAAAGCCCCGGCGCGGCATGGGGTGCCGCGCCGGAAATCTCGTCAGGCGCCGAAGGTCCGCTGCCACCAGCCGCGGCGCGGCTGGCCTTCGTCGGCAGAGGATTCTGCGTCGTCGGCGGGTGCCTCCTCGGCAACCGGGGCTTCGTCCTGCGCCACCGGTGCTTCGACGACGGGTGCTTCGGGCGCTGCCTCGGCTACCGCATCGGCCTTCTTGCGACGGGTGCGCTTGGGCTTGGCCGGCGCTTCCTCGGCCGGTGCCTCGACCGCGGCCGGTGCGGCCTCCGCCTCGACATCGGCCTTCTTGCGGCGGGTGCGCTTGGGCTTAGCCGGGGCCTCCTCCGCAGGCGCTTCGACGGCTGCCGGCGCTTCCTCGGCCGGTGCGGCTTCGGCATCGGCCTTCTTGCGGCTGCGGCGCTTCTTCGGGGCGGGTGCCTGCTCGGCCTCCGCTTCCGCCTCTACTGCGACCGGTGCAGGCGCTGCTTCGGCGACGGGCTCCGGCTCGGCGGCAGGGGCTTCGGCCGCGACCGATTCGCCGGCCTCGTCCGTTGCCTGCTCGGCGCCTTCTTCACCGGCACCGCGACGGCCACCACGACGGCCGCGACGACGACGCTTGCGGTTACGCTCGCCTTCCTCGCGCTGGGCCGCGGTTTCCTCGGTCTCGGCCACTGCCTCGACTTCCGTCGCCTCGGCGTCGTCGACCTCGACCTCGGCTTCCGCCTCGCCGTCGGTGCCTTCGCCCTCGGCCTGCTCGTCCTGGCCTTCGCCTTCCTCGCGCCCGCGACGCCCGCGACCGCGGCGACGACGGCGGCGCTTGCCGCGGCCTTCGCCGTCCCGCTCACCGCGCTCGGGGCGTTCGCCACGCTCGCGCGGCTCGGCGGCTTCGACTTCCGCCTCGGCCTCGAGCTCTTCTTCCTCTTCCTCGATCTCCTCGACGAAGTCCTCTTCCGGCTCCTCGAGCAGCGGCTCGATCCGGGGCGCATAGGCCGGCGGCGGGCCCGAGGCCTCCACCGTCATGCGCGCGCCTTCGAGCTCGCCGTCCGCGGCGACTTCGACCATCACGCCGTAGCGATCCTCGATCTCGGCCAGTTCGCCGCGCTTCTTGTTGAGCACGTAGAAGGCGGCTTCCTGGCTGGCGCGCAACAGGATTTCGGAGCCGCGGCCGCGGGCGGCCTCGTCCTCGATCATACGCAGCGCCGAGAGGCCCGCCGACGACGCGGTGCGGACCAGGCCGGTGCCCTCGCAATGCGGGCAGGTGCGGGTGGAGGCTTCGAGCACGCCGGTGCGCAGGCGCTGGCGGCTCATTTCCATCAGGCCGAAGGGCGAGATGCGGCCGACCTGGATGCGCGCGCGATCGTTCTTTAGCGCCTCCTTCATCGCCTTCTCGACCTTACGGACGTTGGACGAATGATCCATGTCGATGAAGTCGATGACGACCAGGCCCGCCATGTCGCGCAGGCGGAGCTGGCGGGCGATTTCCTGGGCGGCTTCGAGGTTGGTCGCGGTCGCGGTCTGCTCGATATTGTGCTCGCGCGTCGAACGGCCGGAGTTGATGTCGATCGAGACGAGCGCCTCGGTCGGGTTGATCACCAGATAGCCGCCGGACTTCAGCTGCACCACCGGATGGTACATCGCCGACAGCTGCTCCTCGACGCCGGCGCGCTGGAACAGCGGCACCGCATCGGCATATTGTCGCACCTTGCGGGCATGGCTGGGCATCAGGAGCTTCATGAAGTCCTTGGCCTGCCGATAGCCTTCCTCGCCCTCGACGATCACCTCGTCGATGTCGCGGTTATAGATGTCGCGGATCGCCCGCTTCATCAGGTCGCTGTCGCCATAGACGAGCGCGGGCGCGGACGAGGTAAGCGTCTTCTCGCGAATCTCGTCCCACAGGCGGGCGAGATAATCGAAGTCGCGCTTGATCTCGGTCTTGGTGCGCTGGAGGCCCGCGGTGCGGACGATGCAGCCCATCGACGCCGGCAGCTTGAGGTCCGCCATGATGCCCTTGAGGCGCTTGCGGTCGGCAGCCGACGAGATCTTGCGGCTGATGCCGCCGCCATGCGCGGTGTTCGGCATCAGCACGCAGTAGCGGCCGGCGAGGCTGAGATAGGTGGTCAGCGCTGCACCCTTGTTGCCGCGCTCTTCCTTGACGACCTGGACCAGCAGCACCTGACGGCGACGGATCACGTCCTGGATCTTGTAGCGGCGGCGCAGGTTCATGCGGCGCTGGCGCAGCGCCTCTGCCTCGTCGCCATTGCCGCCACGGCCGCGACGACGGCGGCCGCCCTGCGGTGCGTCCTCGCCTTCCGATGCTTCCTCGTCGTCGTGCGGGCGCTCGACGACCTCGACGCCATCTTCATGGTCGTCATGGTCATGATCGTGGTGATCATGGTTATCGTCGTCATCGTCCCCGTCAGCCTCGCGCAGCGCGGCTTCCTGCGCGGCGTGCTCGGCCTCTTCGCGCAGCAGCGCGTCGCGGTCTTCCTTGGGGATCTGGTAATAGTCGGGATGGATTTCCGAAAAGGCCAGAAAGCCGTGGCGGTTGCCGCCGTAATCGACGAACGCCGCCTGCAGCGACGGCTCGACGCGGGTCACCTTCGCCAGATAGATATTGCCCTTGAGCTGCTTGCGCTCAGCGGACTCGAAGTCAAATTCTTCGATTCGATTCCCTTTGACGACGGCCACGCGGGTTTCCTCCCGGTGGCGTGCGTCGATCAGCATACGCATGGTCATTTATGATTCTCCGGGCGCGCCGGCACAGTTCCTCGAAGGAATGGGGCGCGAGCGCGCGATACAAGAAGCGCACCGGGCGGCCAGCGAGGCCGATCCGGGTGGCGCGGGTTTCAAAAACTGCTGTTGCTGCACGGGCACGAGCGGACCAGCGGTCCCCTTGCTCCACCATCGTCGCGCTGCCGGCCGCGAGGGCCTGGCGATGCGGACGGTGGGGAAATTGCCTCATGCGAACGTCAACCTGAACTGTCGCGACAAAGAAGCGTCGCGGGCCTGATCCGGCGCAATGCCGGAAGCATATCTTGCCTAGCACCGCTATGTCGTTGCGGCAACCGGAAGCGCATCGGCAAGATTTCGTCTCCCGGCAGCCACAAAGCTTTTCGGGAGATTTCGATCCTTCCTATCGCAAAGGGCGCTTAGCATCCGGTTAACCACGATGCGCGCGTGCGATTTCGAGGCTGGACCCGCCGCGGGCGCGCGCGGCATAGCGGCGGCGTGTCCTGGATCCTGTTCCTCTGCGCCGCCTGGCTGGCCGGCATGCCCGGCCTGCTCGGCGCGGCGGAACGGCTGCGCGTCGACACGGGCGCGCTGGTCGTGCCTGCGGACCCCCTGGACGAGACGGAAGCGCTGCGCTTCGTCTGGCGGGCGCCCGACTACAGCGTCAGCCTGGCGATGCCGGCGCCGGTGGCCGCTTCGGGCGGACCGCTGCCCAGGGTGCAGGGGGCGGCCGGCCTGCCGCTCGTCGTGCTCGACCCCGGCCATGGCGGGCGCGATCCCGGTGCGCCCGGCGTCGACGGCATCACCGAAAAGACACTGACCGTCGCCGCCGCCCGCGCGATCCGCGATGCGCTGCTCGCCTCCGGCCGGGTGCGGGTGGCGATGACGCGCGAGGACGATTCGTTCGTGCCGCTGCAGCAGCGCACCGAGATGGCGCGGCGGCTGGGTGCCGCGCTGTTCCTGTCGCTCCACTGCGACGGGGCCAGCGATCCGCTGGCCTCGGGCGGGACGCTCTATACCCTGTCCGAAGTCGCCTCGGACAAGGAGGCGGCGCGGATGGCGGCGCGCGAGAACCGCGCCGATCTGCTCGCCGGCGTCGATCTGGGCAGCGCGCGCGCCGACATCGCCTCGCTGCTGATCGACCTGACCCAGCGCCGCACCATGGCGGTCTCGGCGCGCTACGCCGATCTGCTTGCCCGCGAGGTGGCGCCGGCGATGCACCTGCATGCCCGGCCGCGGCGGATGGCCGCGCTGATGGTGCTGAAGGCGCCCGACATGCCCTCGGTGTTGTTCGAACTCGGCTATGTCTCCAACGAAGCCGACGCCAGGGCACTGCGCTCGGTGGAAGGACGCGAACGGCTCGGCGCCGCGGTGCGCCGGGCCACCGAAATCTTCCTCGCCACCCGCTGAGGCGCGGCAAGCGCCCGGCGCGGCTCCCTTTCTTCGCGCCGAAAAGGTGCTACACCGCGCGCCGCATGGCCGATGGCGTTCCTTCCAACACTCCCCAGCGCAGCGAATGCGCGCCCGGCCGCTGGACGCGGCTGCGGCGCCGCTGGTGGTTCCGCATCCTCGCCGTGCTGGCGCTGCTCGCCGGGGTGATCGTGTTGGCGCTGTGGCTGCTGGTCGCGCGTGACCTGCCTTCGGTCAACAAGCTGCGCGCCTATGAGCCGCAGCTGCCCTCCTATGTCCGTTCTGCCGACGGTACGCCGATCCACGCCTATGCCCAGATGCGGCGCGTACAGCTGAGCTACGGCGAGTTCCCGCCGCTGCTGGTCCGCGCCTTCATGGCGGCGGAGGATCGCACCTTCTTTTCGCACCACGGGCTCGATTTTCCCGGCTTGGTGCGCGCCGCGGGCGAGGGGATCCTGCGCGGCAAGACGCCGCGCGGCACCTCCACGATCACCCAGCAGGTCGCCAAGAATCTCGCAGTGGGCAACCAGGCGAGCTACACCCGCAAGCTGAAGGAAGCGATCCTCGCCTGGCGGATCGAGGACGCCCTCACCAAGCCGCAGATCATGGAATTGTACCTCAATTTCATCGAGCTGGGGCGCAATTCCGGCGGCGTGGCGGCAGCCAGCGACGCCTATTTCGGTAAGCCGCTCGACAAGCTCAGCCTGGCGCAGATGGCCTATCTGGCAATCCTGCCGAAGGGCCCGGCCAACTATGATCCGGATCGCAACACCCGGCGCGCGCTCGATCGTCGCAACTGGGTGCTGGGCGAGATGCTCCGCAATGGCTTCATCAACCAGGCGCAGCATGACGAAGCGGTGGCGTCGCCGCTCGGCACCGTGCCGCGCCAGACGCCGCGGTTCGAGCGGGTAGGGGGCTATTTCGTCGAGGAAGTGCGCCGGCAGCTCGGCCGTACCTTCGGCGAAAATCCCGAGGACGGGCCGTACAGCGTCTATGGCGGCGGGCTGTGGGTACGCAGCTCGCTGGATCCGCGCCTGCAGGCCTATGCCCAGCGCGCGCTGGGCGACGGGCTGCTGCGGTTCGATCGCGGGCGCGGCTGGTCCGGTCCGCTCGGCAAGGTGCAGTTCGAAGGCGATGGCTGGTATTCGGCCTTCGCCTCGAAGAACATCGGGGTCGATTACGACAATTGGCGCGCGGCGGTGGTGATCGACCGCGATTCGCGCAGCGCGCAGCTCGGCTTCGACGATGGCGATACCGGCATGCTGCCGGCCAGCGCCGCCGTCATGCCAATCCGAGGCCGGGGCGGCCATGCGTTCGACGTGATCAAGGTCGGCGACATTCTCGCGGTGGCGCCCGAAGGCGGGCAATGGGCGTTGCGCAGCGTGCCCAAGGTCTCCGGCGGGATGGTCGTCGAGGATCCGTCGACCGGCCGGATTCTGGCGATGCAGGGCGGCTTCGATTCGCGCCTCCAAGCGTTCAACCGCGCCACCCAGGCGACGCGCCAGCCGGGATCGACGATCAAGCCGATCGTCTACGCCGCCGCACTGGAAAACGGGATGACCCCGGCCTCGATCGTCGTCGATGGGCCGTTCTGCGTGTGGCAGGGCGCGGGGCTGGGCCAGAAATGCTTCCGCAACTTCGGCAATGCCCGCGGCGCCGGCCCGCACACGCTGCGCTGGGGCATCGAACAGTCGCGCAACCTGATGACCGTGCAAATCGCCAACGCCACCGGCATGGACAAGGTGGTCGACGTGATCCAGCGCCTGGGCGTCTCGAAGAACCGGCTGAAGCCCTATATATCGTATGCGCTTGGCGCGGGCGAAACGACGGTGCTGCGCATGGTCAACGCCTATTCGATCCTGGTGAACCAGGGCCGCGCGCTCAACCCGACCCTGATCGATTTCGTCCAGGATCGCCGCGGTCGGGTGATCTTCCCTGCCGGCTGGCGCGCCTGCCAGGGTTGCAACGCCCGCGACTGGGACGGCAAGCCGATGCCGCGCCCGATCGTGCGCGCCCGCCAGCTGATCGATCCGATGGTCGCCTATCAGATGGTCCATATCACCGAAGGCGTGATCCAGCGCGGCACCGCGACCGTGCTGCGCGACCTGAACCGGCCGATGATGGGCAAGACCGGCACCACCACCGGCCCCACCGACGTGTGGTTCGTCGGCGGCACCCCGCAGATGATCGGCGGCCTGTATCTGGGCTATGACAATCCCACGAACCTGGGCGGCTATGCCCAGGGCGGGGTGATCGCCGCGCCGATCTTCAAGGAATTCGCGGTCCCTGCCTATGAAGGGCTGGAGCCGCTGCCCTTCACCGCGCCGCCGGGCATCCGCATGGTGCGCATCGATCGCGGCAGCGGCCGCCCGGTGCAGGGTGGCTGGCCGAGCGAGGATCCGCTGTCCTCGATCATCTGGGAAGCCTTCCGCCCGGACAGCGATCCGCGCCGTACCCGCCGCACCGCCAATGCCGAGGCTGCACCCGCCGCGGCCGCGCCGGTCGAGCGCAAGACGGACCGGCAAACCGACAGCGACTTCTTGCAACGGCAGGGCGGAATCTACTAGCGGATCGCGCGCACCCTATATGGCATGAGATCGCCGCATCGTTCGTGGTGCGGCCGGCGGTTACTTCGGAAGGTTTGGAACATGCGCGCTGAAGCGCAGGCATATGTCGACAAGATCAACAGCGCGCTGGCGTTGCTCCGCCGTTCGCTCGACTGGGACCGCGCGCTGCGCCGTCTGGACGAGCTGAACGCGCGCGTGGAAGATCCGACGCTGTGGAACGACGCCAAGAAGGCGCAGGACGTGATGCGCGAGCGCCGTCGCCTCGACGAATCGATCTCCGCCACCCGCGCGATCGAGACCGAGCTGAGCGACACGGTCGAGCTGATCGAGATGGCCGAGGCCGAGGGCGACGAGGAAATGGCGGTCGACGGCACCGCCAGCCTGCGCGAGCTCGCCGAGCGTTCCGAGAAGGACAAGGTGAAGGCGCTGCTCTCGGGCGAGGCCGATCCCAACGACACCTATGTCGAGATCAACGCCGGCGCCGGCGGCACCGAATCGAACGACTGGGCGGAGATGCTCCAGCGCATGTATTCGCGCTGGGCGGAGCGCCACGGCTACAAGGTCGAGCTGGTCGATTATCACGCCGGCGAACAGGCAGGCATCAAGTCCGCGACCCTGCTCTTCAAGGGCGAGAACGCCTACGGCTATGCCAAGACCGAGAGCGGCGTGCACCGCCTGGTCCGCATCAGCCCGTTCGATTCGAACGCGCGCCGCCAGACCAGCTTCGCCAGCGTCTGGGTCTATCCGGTGATCGACGACAATATCGACATCGAGATCAACGAGAGCGAACTGCGCATCGACACCTATCGCGCCTCGGGCGCGGGCGGCCAGCACATCAACACCACCGATTCGGCGGTGCGCATCAC
Source organism: Sphingomonadales bacterium (assembly GCA_027489295.1). Next base: position 11,990 of record JAIYAA010000338.1, read on the forward strand.
CCACTTGCCGACCGGCATCGTGGTGCAGTGCCAGAACCAGCGTTCGCAGCACAAGAACCGCGCCGAGGCCTATAACCAGCTCCGCGCCCGCCTGTACGAGCGCGAACTGGCCGAGCGCGAAGCGGTGGCCAACGCGGTCAACGCCACCAAGACCGATATCGGCTGGGGCCACCAGATCCGCTCCTATGTGCTCCAGCCGTACCAGCTGGTGAAGGACTTGCGCACCGGCGTGACCTCGACCGCGCCGAGCGATGTGCTCGACGGCGATCTCGACAGCTTCATGGCCGCCGCGCTAGCACAGCGCGTGACGGGTGAAGCCGTCGTGGTGGAGGATGTCGATTGACCCTGGCGCGGCCCCTGCTGCTCGGTGCGACGCTGCTGCTGTTGGCAGCGTGTGACGGCAGTCCACGGGGGCCGGGCAACCAGAGCCAGGATTCGTCCACCACCGGCTTCCCGGCGGCGGACCGGCCGGTGGCGACGATCGTCTCGTCGCGCTGGTCGAGCGAGGAAGAGCGCGACCGGCTGAACGAAGCCGGCAAGGTGATGGATCTCGCCGGCATCAAGCCGGGCATGACCGTCGCCGATATCGGCGCGGGCGAGGGCTATTACACGATCCGCCTCGGCCAGCGCGTCGGCGCCAAGGGGCGGGTGGTCGCCGAGGACATCGTCCCCGATTACATCAGCCAGCTGGCGACGCGCGTGGTGCGCGAGAAGCTGGATAATGTCAGCGTCCGGCTGGGGCTGCCCGCCGATCCGCGGCTGCCGGAGAACAGCTTCGACCGCGTGCTGATGGTGCACATGTACCACGAGATCGAATCGCCCTACGAATTCCTGTGGCGGCTGCGGCCGTCGCTGGCACCCGGCGGGCAGGTGGTGGTGGTCGATGCCGACCGCGCGACCGAGAATCACGGCACCCCGCCCGCGCTGCTCCAGTGCGAGTTCGCGGCGGTCGGCTATGTGCAGGTATCGATGCGGCCGATGCCCTCGGCCGGCGGCTATATGGCGGTGTTCGAGGCACGCGGCGATCGCCCCGAGCCCGAGGCGATCCGCGCCTGCAAGTCCGGCGCACATGCCAAGGCGGTGACGCCGAAGCCGAATGGGGCGCACGAGTAATCTCTTCTTCTAAGCCCCTCCTCCTTGGAGGAGGGGTTGGGGTGGAGGGATCCCAGAACGCAGGTTGGTCTCGGTGAGACACAGCCCCACCCCAACCCCTCCCCTGAAGGGGAGGGGCTTGAGAGCGTACTCTCAGTCCGATCTAACAGCAGGGATGACTTCGCCGCGCACACCGGCTAATCCCGCGCGACCCATGACTGACGCAACCGACACCCAGCGCGACTGGCGCGACACCGTCTTCCTGCCGAAGACCGATTTCCCGATGAAGGCCGGCCTTGCTGCCAAGGAGCCCGCCATCCTCGAGCGCTGGGCGAAGATTAGGCTCTACAGCAAGCTGCGCGAGGCCCGCGCCGGCCGCGAGCGCTTCCTGCTGCACGATGGCCCGCCCTACGCCAATGGCGACATCCATATGGGCCATGCGCTCAACAAGATCCTGAAGGATATCGTCGTCCGCTCGCAGAGCCTGATGGGCAAGGACGCGCCCTATGTCCCCGGCTGGGACTGCCACGGCCTGCCGATCGAGTGGAAGGTCGAGGAAGCGTACCGCGCCAAGAAGCTCAACAAGGACGAAGTCGACCCCGTCGCCTTCCGCGCCGAATGCCGCGCCTATGCCGAAAAGTGGGTGGCGGTGCAGCGCGGCCAGTTCGAGCGGCTCGGCATCCTGGGCGACTGGGACGATCCCTATCTCACCATGAAGTTCGACGCCGAGGCGCGGATCGCCGGCGAGCTGCTCAAGTTCGCCGAGAGCGGCCAGCTCTATCGCGGCGCCAAGCCGGTGATGTGGTCGCCGGTCGAAAAGACCGCGCTGGCCGAGGCCGAGGTCGAATATGAGGACATTGTGTCCACGCAAATCGACGTGGCGTTCGAAATCACCGAGGCGCCGAACGCGCCCGAACTGGTCGGCGCGCATGCGGTGATCTGGACGACCACGCCGTGGACGATCCCGGTGAACCAGGCTTTGGCGTATGGGCCTGATGTCGCGTACACAGCTGTTCGGGTCGCCGGGCGAGTTCTCTTGCTCGCGCAAGATCTAGTTACCGATTCGCTCGCGCGCTACGGTAGTTCTGCTTCGCCGTGGCTTTCCGAAGGTAGCGGCTGGTCTGTTGTATGGGCTGGTAAAGGCTCGGACCTCGCCGGCGCCACTGCCCGTCACCCGATGCACGCGCTCGGCGGGTTCTTCGCCAAGCCGCGGCCGTTCCTGCCCGGCGACTTCGTCACCACCGATGCGGGTACCGGCCTCGTCCATATGGCGCCGGATCATGGCGAGGACGACTTCCTGCTGTGCAAGGCGCACGGCATCGACCCCGTCTTCGCGGTCGACGGCGCGGGCATGTACCGCGCCGACTGGCTGTGGCTGGGCGGCCAGGGATCGGTGATCAACAAGAAGTTCACCAGCGCCGAAGGGCCGATCTGTTCGGACCTGCGTGCCGCAGGGGCACTGCTCGCCGCCTCCGACGACTTCCAGCACAGCTATCCGCACAGCTGGCGGAGCAAGGCGAAGATCATCTTCCGCGCCACGCCGCAATGGTTCATCCCGATGGACAAGCCCACGCCCGCGCAGGGTGAGGGTTCTGCGGACAGCAACGCGCCCACGCTTCGGGGCATCGCGCTCGATGCGATCGAGCACACCCGCTGGGTGCCCGAGCGCTCGATCAACCGCATCCGCGCGATGGTGGAGGGCCGCCCGGACTGGGTGATCAGCCGCCAGCGCGCCTGGGGCGTGCCGATCGCGCTCTACGTCAACCGCGCGACCGGCGACTATCTGCGCGACCCCACGGTCAACGCCCGCATCCTCGACGCCTTCCGCGCCGGCGGGGCCGATGCCTGGTTCCAGGCCGATCACCAGGCGCTGCTCGGGCCCGACTATGCGGCCGAGGACTATGAGGTTGTCACCGACATCCTCGACGTGTGGTTCGACAGCGGCTCGACCCACAGCTTCGTGATCGAGGCGCGTTACGGCGAGGGCGTGCGCGCCAACCTCTATCTCGAAGGGTCGGACCAGCATCGCGGCTGGTTCCAGTCGTCGCTGCTCGAATCCTCGGGCACGCGCGGCCGGGCGCCCTATGATGCGGTGCTCACCCATGGCTTCGCGCTCGACGGCCAGGGCAAGAAGATGTCCAAGTCGCTCGGCAACGTCGTCGATCCGCTGAAGATCATCGGCGAGAGCGGTGCGGACATCCTGCGCCTCTGGGTCGCGCAGACCGACTATTTCGACGACGTCCGCATCGGCAAGGAAGTGCTCGCCGGCACCGGCGACGCGTATCGCAAGATCCGCAACACCTTCCGCTATCTGCTCGGCGCGCTCGACGGGTTCGGCGAGGCCGAGAAGGTCGCGGTGGCCGACATGCCCGAGCTGGAGCGCTATGTGCTCCACAAGCTCGCGGCGCTCGATGCGGAGCTGCGGTCGGCGGCGGAAGCGTTCGAGTTCAATCGCTATGCGCGCGCGCTCGGCGATTTCATGAACGAGGAGCTCTCGGCCTTCTTCTTCGATATCCGCAAGGACTGCCTCTATTGCGACGCCGAGAGCGATCCCAAGCGCCGCGCGTACCGGACGGTGCTGGACGTGCTGTTCCACGCATTGGTCCGCTACGCCGCGCCGATCCTCGCCTTCACCGCCGAGGAAGTGTGGCAGGCCCGTTTCCCGAGCGAGGACGGATCGGTCCATGAGCTGGAATGGCCGGTGCTGCCGGAAGGCGCCACGGTCGAGCATGACTGGACCGCGATCCGCGCGCTCCGCCAGACGGTGACCGAGGCGATCGAGCCCTATCGCCGCGAGAAGAAGGTCCGCTCCAGCCTCGAGGCCGAGGTGACGGTGCCGAGCCTGCCGATGCCGGCCGAGGACCTGACCGAGCTGTTCATCGTCTCGAAGGTCGAATCCGGCGCCGATGTCACGGTCACGCCCACCCAGCGCCACAAATGTGGCCGGTGCTGGCGGCATCTTCCCGAAGTGACGCAGGACGGGGCGCTGTGCGACCGCTGCGAAAAGGTGGTGTCGGAATGAAGTCGGTGCGGATTTTCGGTTTTGCGGCCGCGCTGGGCGTGTTCCTGCTCGATCAGCTGACCAAGTACATCGTCACCGGTCCGCTGGGGCTGGTGGTGCAGAATGATTCGCTGACCCTCGCGCCGATCTTCGACCTGCGCTTCGTCAAGAATATCGGCGTGTCGCTGGGCCTGCTCTCGGCCAACAGCCCGACGATGCGCTGGCTGCTGGTGCTGATGACCGCGTGCATCGCCGTGGGCGTGTGCGTGTGGATGCTGCGCGAGAAAAAGACCGGCGACGTGGTCGCGCTCGGCCTGGTGCTGGGTGGGGCGTGCGGCAACATCCTCGACCGCAGCCGCCTCGGCTATGTCGTCGATTTCGCGGATCTGCATTTCGGCGAGTGGCGCCCCTTTTTGGTCTTCAACGTGGCCGATGCCGCGATTACCATCGGGGTGGTGATCCTGCTGCTCCGTGCCCTGCTCGTTCGCGACAAGAACCCCAAGTCGCCTGCCCCTGTGGAGAAGAAATTCAATGCGTAAGTTGATCCTCGTCGCGACCGGCGTCGCCCTGGTGGCCTCGCTGTCGGCGTGCGGCAAGAAGGGGTATGATCGGGCGCGTCCGGACGAGTTCGCGGTCGCCCGCCAGGCACCGCTGGTGATTCCGCCCGATTTCTCGCTGCGTCCGCCGCAGCCGGGTGCGGCCCGCCCGCAGGATACCAACCCGTCCGATCAGGCGCTCGAGGCGCTTTTCGGCGGCACCGCGGCGCGTAGCCCGGCGGAGACCGCGACGCTCGACCAGGCCGGGGCCGCCAGCGCAGATGCCGGCGTGCGCAGCAACGCCGGCAGCCCGCAGACCACCGTGGTCGACAAGGGCAAGACTACCCAGGACATTCTCAAGTCGCCCCAGGGCGACAACAAGGACGCCAGCGTCAAGACGCCGCAGTAAGCGGCCGCACTTCCGGTACGAAAAAGCGCCGGTCCGCACATGCGGGCCGGCGCTTTTTGTATCGA
>JAIYAA010000111.1 GCA_027489295.1 Sphingomonadales bacterium
ACCTGCTTCACGCCCAGCACGCCCGCCATGCAGACCATGCCGCCATAGAGGATGGCGTAGACGAAGAGCGAGCGCGGGATGGCGAGCTTGGGGGTATCCATCGCCGGGTGCTAGCGCCAAAGCGCGCGCGGTGGAAGATGCCGCGCGACCGCGGTCGTCCCGCGAACCGCGCGGCGCCGTCCTCAGTCCTTGAACGGCTTCAGCGTCTCGATCGTGCCGTCCGGACGGAAGGTCAGTTCGGTGATCTTGGCCGAGCGCAGGTGGTTCTTATTCGTCAGCTGGGTGTCGTGGTACGCCAGATACCATTTGCCCTGGAACGCGAACACCGAGCCATGGCTGGTCCATCCCTGCACCGGCTCCAGGATGCGCCCGGCATAGGTGAACGGGCCATAGGGGCTCTTGCCGACGGCATAGGCCAGGAAGTGCGTGTCCCCGGTCGAGTACATGTAGTAATATCTGCCGCCGCGCTTGAACGTCCAGGCCGCCTCGAAGAAGCGGCGGTCATGGTCGCCGCCCAGCAGCGGCTTGCCCTTTTCGTCGAGGATCACCGCGTCGCGCAGCGGTTCGGCGAGGCTCTTCATGTCGGGCGCGAGGCGCGCGACCTTGCCGGTCAGCGCGGGCTGGTCGTCCTTCTTCAGGTCGGTATCGCCGCCGTTGGGGTCATATTTGCCGGTCGCCCAGCGCTGCAGCTGTCCGCCCCAGATGCCGCCCAGATAGAGATAGCTCTGGCCGTCGTCGTCGGTGAAGACGGCGGGGTCCATCGAATAGCTGCCCTGAATCGGCTGCGGCTCGGCCTTGAACGGCCCCACCGGCGAGGTCGAGGTGGCGACGCCGATCCGGAACACGCCCTGCTTATCCTTGGCCGGGAAGTAGAGGTAATAGGTGCCGTTCTTGAACGCCGCATCGGGCGCCCAGGCCTTTTCGGAGGCCCAGGGCACCTGCTTCAGGTCGAGCGCCACCGGGTGCACCGTCACCGGGCCGCCGGGGCGATCCATGCTCAGCACCTGATAGTCGTGCATCGCGTACTGGCTGCCGAGATCGTCGTCGGGAATGCCCATGTCGACGTCATGGCTGGGATACACATAGATCTTGCCGTCGAACACGTGCGCGGACGGATCGGCGAAGAACAGGTCCGTGACCAGCGGCTGGGCAAGGAAGCGCTTGCCATCCGCGCTGAGGGGCTCCGCGGATGCGTTCGCCGGCGCGGCGGCGTTCGCCGCAGCCTCGTTCTGCGCCGGTTTGCCGGCCGAGCAGCCGGCCAGCAAGGCGATGGCGGCCACTGCCGTCGGAAGTTTCAGCGAAAGACGCAACAGCCTATCCTCTCGTCATGTCCGGTGCAGCTTGTGCTGCTTGCCGGTAGCGCTACCATTCGTTCATGGCTTCGGGCAAGCCTTTGGGTGGCGCCCGGCAACCGCGATGCGCCACCGCCTTCCCCTCGGATTGCTTGCCGGACGTGCGCACGCGGCTATGGTGCGCCGTCACTTGCCTTGGGGGATTCCGCTTCGATGCCGTCCATTCGTTTGCTCTGCAGCACCGCGCTGATCGCGCTGGCCGCGCCTGCCCTGCCCGCCTTTGCCCAGCAGGCCCCGGCCGGCGCGCCCGCGCCCGCGCCGCTCGCCACGCTCGTCGATCAGGTGAAGCTGCCCTATGAGCAGTTCACCCTCGCCAACGGGCTGCGGGTGATCGTCCATACCGATCGCAAGGCGCCGGTCGTGGCGCTTTCGGTGTGGTACGATGTCGGATCGAAGCACGAGCCCACCGGCAAGACCGGCTTCGCGCACCTGTTCGAGCATCTGATGTTCAACGGCTCGCAGAACGCCCCCGGCGATTTCTTCGAGCCGCTCAAGCAGGTCGGCGCGACCGATCTCAACGGCACCACCTATTATGATCGCACCAACTATTTCGAGACGGTGCCCAAGCCGGCGCTGGAGCGTGCGCTGTTCCTCGAAAGCGATCGGATGGGCTGGCTCACCCCCGCCATCACGCAAGGCGTGCTCGACGAGCAGCGCGGCGTCGTCCAGAACGAGAAGCGCCAGGGCGACAACCAGCCCTATGGCCTGGTGGAATATGCCCTCGCCGAAGGCCTGTTCGGCAGCGGCCCCTATGGCCATTCGGTGATCGGATCGATGGCCGATCTCGACAAGGCGAGTGTCGACGACGTCAAGGGCTGGTTCCGCGACCATTACGGCCCCAACAACGCGGTGCTTTCGCTCGCCGGCGACATCGATGCGGCCGAAGCCAGGCCGCTGGTCGAGAAATATTTCGGCCGCATCGCGCGCGGGCCGCAGAGCGCGCTGCCCAAGGTCACCATCCCCACCCTGCCCGCCGCGAAGACGGTGGTGCTCAAGGATAGCGTCCCCGCCGTCCAGATCACCCGCAACTGGGCGATCCCCGGCCTCAACGATTCGGATGCCGCCGCGCTCGACGTGTTCGGCCAGGTGCTGGGCGGCCTCGCCAGCTCGCGGCTCGCCAACGCGCTGGTGCGCGAGGAAAAGCTGGCGGTGAGCGCCTATGCCTATGCCGAGACCTTCTCGCAGGCGGGCACCTTCACCATCGGCGTGACGCTGAAGCCGGGCGTCGACCCGGCGGTGGTCGACAAGCGGATCGACGCGATCCTCGCCGAGCTGATCGCCAAGGGCCCGACCGCGGACGAGGTGCAACGCGTCGCCACCACCAACGTCGCTGGCACGATTCGGGGCCTCCAGTCCGCCCGCGCCCAGGCCGCGACGCTGGCCGAGGGGCTGCTCTATTCGAACGACCCCGGCTTCTTCCGCAAGCGGATGGAGGAAGTGGCGAAGATGACGCCGGCCAAGGCCCGCGCCGCCGCCGCCAAGTGGCTCACCCGCCCGGCGCTCACCATCCGCGTCGAGCCCGGCGAGCGGGAAGCCTATCAGGAGGCAGCCGCGGTCGCCCCCGCCAAGCCGGCGGCCGAGGAAGCGATCCCCAAGGGCGATCGCGGGCCGCTGCCCGACGTCGGCCCGATCCGCGACATCCGCTTCCCCACCGTCGAGCGCACCCGCCTCGCGAACGGCGTCGAGCTGGTCTACGCCCGCCAGACCGCGGTGCCGGTGACGCGCATGGTGCTCAGCTTCGATGCCGGCGCCACCGCCGATCCGGACGGCAAGCCCGGCACCCAGAACCTCACCCTCGCGCTGATGGACGAGGGCACCACCAGCCGCAATTCGATCGCGATCGCCGAGGCCAAGGAGCGGCTGGGCGCGGATATCGACAGCGGCAGCTCGGCCGATCGCACCTATCTCAGCCTGGGCGTGCCCAGCGCCAATCTGGCCGGCGGCGTCGAGCTGTTCGCCGACATCGTGCGTCACCCGGCCTTCGCGCCCGCGGAGGTCGAGCGGCTGCGCGCCACCACGCTCACCGCGATCCAGTTCGAGCTGAGCAACCCCAGCGGTCTCGCCGGCCGCGCGCTGCCGGGCCTGCTCTACGGCCCGGCCAGCCCCTATGCGAAGCTGGCCAACGGCTCGGGAGACCCGGCCGTGGTCGCCAAGCTCGCCCGCGAAGAACTCGTCGCCTTCCACCATGCCTGGATCCGGCCGGACAAGGCCAAGGTATTCGTGGTCAGCGACCTGCCGCTGGCGCAGGTGAAGGCCGCGCTCGACGCGCGCTTCAGCGACTGGAAGGGCGAAGGCCCCGCCGGCACCAAGGCGTTCGCGAACAAGCCGCAACAGGCGTCCCCGCGCATCGTGCTGGTCGATCGGCCGAACTCGCCGCAGTCGCTGATCGTCGCCGCGCAGATGACCCCGCTCGATCCGACCAGCGACCTGCTCGTCGCGGTCACCGCCAACCAGGTGCTGGGCGGCGGCTTCCTGTCGCGCATCAACATGGACCTGCGCGAGGCGCGGCACTGGTCCTACGGCGCCGGCGGCGGGTTCAACTGGCTCGAACACGCCGTACCCTATGCGGTGAACGCACCCGTCCAGGCGGACCGGACCGGCGACTCTATCAAGGCGATCCGCGACGACGTCCGCGGCTTCCTCACCACCAGCGGCGTGACCCCGGCCGAGCTCACCCGCGAGATCACCGGCAGCACCCGCGAACTGGCCGGGCGATTCGAAACCGCCAACGCGGTGCTCGGCGCGATGCAGCAGAACGACATCCGCCACCGCGCCGACGATTATTACGACAGCATCGCGCAAAAATATCGTGCGCTGACGGCGGCCCAGCTTGACGCTGCGGCACGCGGGGCACTGGACGTCGATCGCTTCGTTTGGGTCGTGGTGGGCGATGCCGCCAAGGTCCGCCCGCAGCTTGACAGCCTTGGCCTGCCTGTCGAGGTGATCAGCGCGGCCTCGCTGGCGGGGAAGACCCCGCCGGCGGCCAAGTAACCAGGTTAACGCAGGAGAGACCCAAATGGCGAATGTGGATGGCAACTGGAACACCGTGACCAAGTCGCCGCTGGGCGACCAGCAGGCGACGCTCACCGTCGCCAGCAACGGCGACAGCTTCACCGGCAGCTTCAACGGCGCGATGGGCCAGACCGAGATCAAGGACGGCAGGGTCAGCGGTGATACGCTCCACTGGTCGCTCGACATCTCGGTGCCGATGCCGATGACGCTCACCTGCGAGGCGACCGTGACCGGCGACGCGATCGAAGGCACCGTGACCGCGGGCGCGTTCGGCAGCTTCCCGATCACCGGCACGCGGGCGTAACGCTCCGCTAAAATCCTCCCCTGCAAGGGGGAGGTCCGCTAGTTCCCCTCCCGCTCGCGGGAGGGGGCACGCAGGCTGGAAGCGCCGGCTGCTCAACTTCCCCCACGGCCCATTTACATTCCCGCCCGGTCCGGCATCCTCCGCCGCACCATCACCCTGGGGGGACTCGATATCATGCGCCGCTGGCTCACCGCCGCTTCCATTCTCGCGACCCTGAGCGTCGCGCCTGCCGCTGCGCAGACCTCCGTCGACGAGCGCCCCGCCGCCGCCACCCTGCCCAGCACGGAATGGGACCATGACCGGATCGTCGTCGACATACCGATGCGCGACGGCGTCAAGCTCCACACCGTCATCCTGGTGCCCAAGGGCGCCAAGGGCGCAGCCATCCTGCTTACCCGCACGCCCTACAATGCCGAGGCGCTGACCGGCAACGTGAAGAGCGGCCGCATCGCCGCCGCGCTGGACGGCTACGATAATGCCGCCGACGTGATCGCGGCGGGGGGCTATATCCGCGTGATCCAGGACGTGCGCGGCAAATATGGCTCGCAGGGCGTCTACATGATGAACCCGGCGCTGGCCCACACCCGCTGGAACCCCACCGACACCGACGATTCCACCGACGCCTATGACACGATCGACTGGCTGGTGAAGAACCTGCCGCAATCGAACGGCAAGGTCGGCGTGATCGGCATCTCCTATGACGGCTTCACCTCGCTGATGCCGCTGATCCACCCGCATCCGGCGCTGGCGGTGGCGGTGCCGATGAACCCGATGGTCGATGGCTGGCGCGGCGACGACTGGTTCCACAACGGCGCGTTCCGCCAGACCAACCTGCCCTATATCTGGGAGCAGGACGCCACCCGCGACAATGGCAGCCCCTGGGTCTCCAACTATTACGACGATTACGCGCTCTACATGGCGGGCGGATCGGCCGGCGCGCTGGCGAAGGCGCACGGGCTGGAGCAGACCGGATTCTGGCGCAAGATCCTCGAGCATACCGCCTATGACGCCTTCTGGTCCGATCAGGCGATGGACAAGGTGCTCGCCGCCCAGCCGCTCACCGTGCCGGTGATGCTGGTCCACTCGCTGTGGGACCAGGAGGATATCTACGGCGCCCCCGCGGTCTATGCCGCGCTCAAGGACAAGCCCGAGGCGGCGGGCCGGCTGTTCCTCACCATGGGCCCGTGGTGGCACGGCATGGCGATCGCCGAGGGCAGCGGCATCGCCGGCATGACCTGGGACCAGGACACCGCCAAATGGTGGCGCTGGCACGTGCTCGCCCCGTTTCTTTCGCACTTCCTCAAGGGCACGCCGATGGACGTGGCGCCCGTCACCGCCTTCCAGAGCGGCGCCAACGAATGGCAGCGCCTGCCCGGCTGGCCCGCCGCCCCGGCCGCGACCAAGCTGTTCCTGCAGCCCGAGGGCAAGCTGGGCTTCACCGCGCCGGGCGGGAAGACGGCGACCGAGGACTATGTCTCCGATCCCGCCCATCCGGTCACCTTCGTGCCGCGCCCGGTGCAGGCGGTCGGCTATGAGGGCGATCACTGGACCGCCTGGCTCGCCACCGACCAGCGCCCCGTCTCCAGCCGGCCGGACGTGCTGACCTTCACCACCGATCCGCTCACCGCCCCGGTGACGATCGCCGGCCAGCCGATGGTCCACCTCAATGCCGCGACCAGCGGGACGGACAGCGATTGGGTGGTCAAGCTGATCGACGTGTACCCCGAGCAGATGCCGGTCCACCGCGCCCAGGGCGGCTACCAGTTCGCGGTGGCGATGGACATTTTCCGCGGCCGCTACCGGGAATCGCTGGCGACGCCGAAGCCGATCCCGGCGAACAAGCCGCTCGACTACAGCTTCGCGCTGCCCCAGGCCAACCACGTCTTCCTGCCGGGCCACCGCATCATGGTGCAGGTCCAGTCGAGCTGGTTCCCGCTCTACGACCGCAACCCGCAGACCTTCGTGCCCAACATCCTGCTCGCCAAGCCCGGTGACTATGTGAAGGCGACGCAGAAGGTGACGGTGGCCGGCCCCGATGCCAGCTATATCGCGCTGCCGGTGAAATAGCGGGCCCGCCCTCCCCCCGCCCGGGGGGAGGATCTGCGGCCGAGGGCTTGCCCAGCCCCCGCGACTTCCTACAACATCCCCATGACCGATTTCCCCAAGCCGCCCGTCGCCGCCACCCGTCCGCACAGCTTCACCCGCCACGGCATCACCATCGAGGACCCCTGGGCCTGGCTGCGCGACCCCGGCTATCCGGAAGTCACCGACAAGGACGTGCTCGCCTATCTCGAGGCCGAGAACGCCCATTTCGACGCGGTGATGGCCCCGCTCAAGCCGCTCGCCGAAACGCTGTTCCAGGAGATGCGCGGCCGGATCAAGGAAGACGAGGCCACCGTCCCCCAGCGCGACGGCGACTGGATCTACTGGACCGATTACGAGGTCGGCGGCGAATATCCGCGCTGGTGGCGCAAGCCCGCCGCCGGCGGCGCGGACGAGCTGATCCTCGACGAACCCGCGCTCGCCGCCGGCAAGGAATATTTCCGCCTGGGCGAGATCTCCGCCAGCCCCGACGGCCGCTGGCTGGCCTATGCCTATGACGACAACGGCTCGGAGCGGTTCGAAGTCCGCATCAAGGACCTCACCACCGGCGAACTCCTCCCCGATACCATCTCCGGCATGCTCTCCGAGATCGTGTGGACCGCGGATTCGAAGGGCTTTCTCTACGGCCTCGCCAACGAGAACTGGCGCACCGACAATGCCCGCTGGCACAAGCTCGGCGAGCCGGTCGACAGCGACATCGAGCTGTTCCGCGAGGCCGACGAAGGCTACCGCGTCGCCGTCGGCGAGACCCAGTCGCGCAAGTGGCTGACCATCGCCACCGGCGACCATGTGACGAGCGAAGTCTGGCTGCTTCCCGCCGACAACCCCGCCGCCACGCCCGTGTGCGTCGCCCCGCGCCAGCCGGGGCGCGAATATGACGTGGACGAGCATGACGGCACGCTGTTCATCCACACCAACGATACCGACACCAACTGGCGCCTCGTCACCGCCCCCGTCACCGCGCCCGGCGAATGGACCGAGCGCATCGCCCCCTCGCGCCATTTCTACATGACCGGCGTCACCTGCTTCGCCGATTTCTTCATCGTCGAGGGCCGCGAGGACGGGCTCGATCAGATCGAGCTGCACCGCTACGACGCCAGCGTCCCCCCGGTGCGCCTGCAATTCCCCGAGGCGAGCTATGTCGCGGGCCTGGGCGACAACCCCGAATATGCGATCGACAAGCTGCGCCTCGGCTATGAATCGATGGTCACCCCCGGCACCGTCCAGGACTATACCGTCGCCACCGGCGCGCTGGAGACGCTCAAGGTCCAGGAAATCCCCAGCGGCTATGACAAAGCCAAATACCGCACCGAGCGCCTGACCATCACCGCGCGCGACGGCACCGCCGTCCCCGTCTCGATCGTCTACCCCAAGGATTTCCCGCGCGACGGCACCGGCAAGCTCTATCTCTATGCGTACGGCGCCTATGGCCACGCCATCCCGCCGGGCTTTTCGACCAGCCGCATGTCGTTCCTCGATCGCGGCATGGCCTTCGCCATCGCCCATATCCGCGGCGGCGACGATCTTGGCCAGCATTGGTATCACGAGGGCAAGCTGGAGAAGCGCACCAACACCTTCCACGATTTCGTCGACGTGGCAAAGGGGCTGATCGCGCTCGGCTATACCGCGCCGGGCCGGATCGCCATCGCCGGCCGATCGGCGGGCGGCGAGCTGATGGGCGCGGTGGTCAATTCCGATCCCGAGCTGTGGGGCGCGGTGATCGCCGACGTGCCGTTCGTCGACGTGCTCAACACCATGCTCGACGAGAGCCTGCCGCTCACCCCCGGCGAGTGGCCCGAATGGGGCAACCCGATCGAGGACAAGGCGGCGTTCGAGCTGATCCGCAGCTATAGCCCGTACGACAATGTGCGGGCGCAAGGGTATCCGCCGATGCTGATCTCGGGCGGCCTCAACGACCCGCGCGTGACCTATTGGGAGCCCGCCAAATGGGCCGCCCGCCTGCGCGCGACCAAGACCGACGACAACATCCTGCTGCTCAAGACCAATATGGGCGCCGGCCATGGCGGCAAGTCGGGGCGGTGGGAGAGTTTGCGGGAGTACGCCGACGAGATGGCGTTCGTGCTTTGGCAGTTAGGGGTGGAGGGGTGAGGTAGTCGGCATGGGGCGGCCTATCCGCCCCATGCCAGCTCATTAGCTACCAGAGAGGTGCGCCCGCACCTCATCCTCAATCTTGTTCACGAAGTCGCCGAGATCCCGCTCTTCGTAAACGTCCACCGTGCCCGGCGACTTTTTTAGAATTCGAATAGCCCGGTGATATGCTGGCATCAGCGCCTCACTCGAAGGCGCGCCGACGATAAAGTGAGCGTGGAACGGCTCAGCTGGCTCCTCCGCAATAGAGGTCAACTGGCCAAGCCATCGATGCGCCTTCTTTACGATACCTTCTTCGTCCGCGAGATCGAGAGAGAGAGGCTCATAAGCGTGCCAGACACCATTTTTCCACGCATGGTGGAAATGAACCCTGTCGCCATCGCCCGAAATCGTCTTTTCGGCCAGATCGACGGGGACTTCACGTTCTTCGAGAAGCTGCCTTACCGGCCGCCAAACCTCTTCATCGGAGCGCCGAGAAACCGAGCGGTCATCATATTTCGATACGTGTCGGCGGTAGAGCCGATCGAACGTGGCCTGAAAATTCTCAGTTAACCCACCTCCAACAGCACTCCACTGCAATGCGCTGTCATCGCTGACAACGATGCGCCTTGCGAACGATGCTGCATCCAGATCGACAGCCAAGCCGAGAGGGTCCGCAGCGACTTCGGCCAGCAGCTTTCGGGCAGCCCGGTCAACCGTGGACATCGCGGAGACGAAATCTGAGCGATCCAGGTCAGGAAACATGTGTCGCATTCGGCCGATGGTATGCCGAGTACGCGCCAACAAGGCGCCGGGAAGCCCGCTGGCAGAAGGCGCGAACGCAACAACGCCAACGTTCACGAACTCGCCCGTCACGCGATCGTGAACGTACCGCAATACCGTGAATGTGTAACGGCGCTTGGTCATGACAGCACCCTTCGCACCTCAGCCACGCATCCTTCTATGTTGTCACGCACGGTCTTAATTTTGTCGATAGCAGTGTGAACAGCGCCTTGAGCACCGGCCCACTCGGGCGGGAGCGCGGCCTCATAGTCGTCTATTTGCCCATCAGACAATCCCTGCCACCTCTCGACGATCGGCTGCCAATCGAGCTCCCGCCCTCGCAGCGCATCACGAAAAATGTGAACGCCCGGCCTTTCCATGAAGTCGAGCGCCCCGAGCAACCAAGGCTTCTTAGCCCCAATCAGCATTGTAGGAAATGCCAGATCGTGATCGAACACACGCACCTCATCTCCTCGGACGAGGCAATTCGGATTCACTCCCCGTCGGTCCGGATTCTCGATGGCAGCGTCGAACAACAAGATGCTTGCAAGCGTCGGCACCATCTGCCCTACCGGGACGGTACCGGTAACCCACGCCGAATAAGCTGAACCCAGCGCGCGAGATCCAAACGCCAATGGGGGTCCTGCGCGCGCCATGCCTCGCCATTCAATGTCCGGAATAGCTTCGACAAACTCTGGGTCGAGGTAGAGAAAAAATGGTTGCGGAACTGGTATTTCGAGATCGCCTGCCAGGAGGACAGATACCATCTCCATCGCTAGCGACGTCTCTCGCTGCTCGCACCCGGCCGCAAGCTTTGCGAATACCTCGATGCTGTCCCCGTCGACCTCGCAAAACAGCAATGCGGGACGTGTCTTCCCGCTACCGACGCGATGAATGAATTCCGTGGGAGCAATTCTCGATATCACGTAACAAAATAAAGCAGCGTAGTTCCAGTTTGGCAATGAATTCATCGCCGCACTGTCAAGCGCCCCTCAATCCCCAGCAAACCCAAACGCCGTAACCCCGCGCTCCCGCTCGCTCCCCGCCGCCGCGCGGCCCGCAGGCGCCGCCGAGCGCTGCGGGCACGCCACCCGCGTACACGCACGGCACCCCAGCCCGATCGGCGCCGCCCGCCCCGCCAGGTCGACCCCGCGTGCCGCCGCCAGCGTCCCCGCCTCCGCCGCCGGCAGGCCCAGCGCGATCACGAAGCGCGGGCGCACGCCGCCGGGCGCGCCGCCATGCGGATGCACGCAGCGCGCGATGGTGAAGGCGCGCGCGCCGTCTTCCAGCTCGACCAGCTGCACCGCCGTCTCGTCGGTCCGCGCAAACGCGTCATAGGCGTTCCACAAGGGGCACGGCACCGCCGCCTCGACCAGCGCCGATCCGCTGGCGCCGGCATAGCGTTTCGAGACCTGCCCGGCGCGATCGAACCGCATCAGGAAGAAGCTCAGCCCC
>JAIYAA010000348.1 GCA_027489295.1 Sphingomonadales bacterium
CGGCGAACAACACCAGGTCGAACCGGTTGGGAACCTTGTCGACGCAATCCTCGACTGTGACGCGCGCCATGTACGCTTCCTTGGGATAGGGGTGTCCGGGAAAGACCGGCCAGTTAGAGACCGGCTGTGGAAATGTCAAGGAAAGCGGCCCGTGGGCGGGCACGAACCCGTTTCGCGATTGAATCGTTGTGGCCCTGAACCTGATGGAGAATCGATTCACGATGGCGCCCTATGCCGATGCCGAGCCGCTTGCCGCTGGCGCCGATGCAGCGCAAGGCGCAACCGTGCCACCGCTTTCGCAGCCCAGCTTCACGGTAGAGGGCAACCGACTGACGCTGCTGCCCGAGGGCCCAGAGCGGCTGCAGGCACTGCTCGCGCTCATCGCGGGTGCCGAGCGAACGCTGCGCGTGCTTTACTACATCTATCTCGACGACGAAGCGGGCGCCGCGGTGCGCCAGGCGCTGATCGATGCCGCCGGGCGTGGGGTGCGCACGTATCTGATCGTCGACGGGCTGGGCAGCGAACATGCACAGGGCAACGACTTCTTCGAGCCGCTCCACGCCGCCGGGGTGGAGGTTTGTCGTTTCGTGCCGCGCTGGGGGCGGCGCTACCTGCTGCGCAACCATCAGAAGCTGGCGCTGGCGGACGAGGCGCGTGTGATCGTCGGCGGGTTCAACATCGAATCGAGCTATTTCGGCACCGTTGCCGATCAGGCGTGGCGCGACATGGGTCTGCTGGTCGAAGGCCCCGCCGCCGAACGCCTCACCGGCTATTTCGACGCGCTCGCCGCCTGGGCCAAGCGCCCGCGCGCATCGCTCCGCTCGCTGGGGCGGACGCTCAAGGCATGGAGCGAACCGGAAGGTGCCACCCGCTGGCTGTTCGGCGGCCCGATGCGGCGCCTCTCGCCTTGGGCGCGCGTGGTGAAGCACGACATGGAGCGTGCCCGCTCGCTCGACCTCATCGCCGCCTATTTCGCGCCCAGCCCGGCGATGCTGCGGCGGCTCGACAAGGCCGGGCGGCGGGGCCGCGTGCGGCTGGTGCTGCCAGCCAAGCTCGATCATACCGCCGCGATCTGGGCGGCCCGCTTCACCTATGCCGGGCTGCTGCGCAAGGGCGTGCAGATCCACGAATATCAGCCGACCAAACTGCATACCAAGCTCTATGTGATCGACGATGTCGTCCATATCGGCTCGGCCAATTTCGACATTCGCAGCATGTTCCTGAACCTGGAACTGATGCTCCGCGTCGCCGATCCTGCCTTCGCCGCGCACGTCCGCGCCTATGTCGACGGCGAAGTCGCGCAGTCGGAGCGGATCACGCCCGAACTCTACAAGGCGCGCACCGGCTGGTGGACACGCGTGAAGCAACTGGGCGCCTATTTCGTCATGGCGGTGCTCGACTATAACGTGACGCGCCGACTGAACTTCGGCGATCGGGGCCCCGTCGAGCACTGAGACATGCCCACCCGCGCGGCAGGGGCGCGTAACCCGGGCTTAACCGCCGATGCGTGATAGCAACGACGCCACGCAGACGGGAACCTGGGTATTTGCAATTCGTTCGCACTTGCGATAACGCCTAAAAGGGTGGATTTCGCGCGCGCGCTGTGCTTTAGCCCGGCCCGATCCATTTCCCCGTTCCCTTGAAAAGGCGGACTGCTCCCATGAACATCCACGAATATCAGGCCAAGGAACTGCTCGCGAAGTTCGGCGTGCCCGTGCCGGCCGGCTTTGCCGCTCTGAGCGTCGAGGAGGCCGTCGAAGCCTCGAAGAAGCTGCCTGGACCGCTTTATGTCGTGAAGGCGCAGATCCATGCCGGCGGCCGCGGCAAGGGCAAGTTCAAGGAACTGCCCGCCGAAGCCAAGGGCGGCGTCCGCCTCGCCAAGACCGAGGACGAAGTCCGCCACGCCGCGACCGAGATGCTCGGCAACACGCTGGTGACGATCCAGACCGGCGCCGCCGGCAAGCAGGTCAACCGCCTGTACGTCACCGACGGCGTCGACATCGCCAAGGAATTCTATCTCGCCCTGCTGGTCGATCGCGCCACCGGCCGAGTCGCCTTCGTCGTCTCGACCGAAGGCGGCATGGACATCGAAACCGTCGCGCATGACACGCCGGAAAAGATCCACACCTTCGACGTCGATCCCGCGACGGGCTTCATGCCGCACCACGGCCGCGCGGTCGCCAATGCGCTCGGCCTCGAGGGCGATCTCGCCAAGCAGGCGCAGAGCCTGGCCGGCAAGGTGTACAACACCTTCCTCGGCACCGATGCCTCGCAGATCGAGATCAACCCGCTCGCCGTCACCGACGATGGCAAGCTGATGGTCCTCGACGCCAAGGTCGGCTTCGATTCGAACGCGATGTACCGTCACAAGGACCTGATGGAACTGCGCGACGAGACCGAAGAGGATCCGATGGAGCTCGAGGCGTCGAAGTACGACCTCGCCTACATCAAGCTCGACGGCGACATCGGCTGCATGGTCAACGGCGCCGGCCTGGCGATGGCCACGATGGACATCATCAAGCTGAACGGCATGTTCCCGGCCAACTTCCTCGACGTCGGCGGCGGCGCGAACAAGGAGAAGGTCACCGCGGCGTTCAAGATCATCCTGAGCGATCCCGCCGTTAAGGGCATCCTGGTCAACATCTTCGGCGGCATCATGCGCTGCGACATCATCGCGGAGGGCATCGTCGCCGCAGCGAAGGAAGTGAACCTCGCGGTGCCGCTGGTCGTCCGCCTCGAAGGCACCAACGTGCAGCAGGGCAAGGACATCCTGGCCAATTCGGGCCTGCCGATCGTCGCCGCCAACGACCTGGGCGATGCCGCCCAGAAGATCGTGGCGGAGGTGAAGAAGGTCGCGTGAGCGACACGGCCGCCCCGACGGATTCGTCGGTCGAGGGCGGCTGCCGCTGCGGCCGCGTGCGGTTCCGGGTGACGGGCGATGCGCTCGTCACCATGGCCTGCCACTGCACCGGCTGCCAGCGCATGACCGCCAGCGCCTATTCGCTGAGCGGCCTCTACCCGGCAGAGGCCTTCGCGGTAACGCAAGGCGAGCCGGTGATCGGCGGCCTCCACGGCCCCACCCGGCATTTCCACTGCGACCATTGCAAGAGCTGGCTGTTCACCCGGCCCGAAGGCCTCGACGCCTTCGTCAATGTCCGCACCACGATGCTCGACACGGCCATGTCCGCCCCGCCCTTCCTCGAAACCTATACCGAGGAAGCGCTGCCCTGGGCCGCGACTGGCGCTTCGTACAGCTTCCAAAAATTTCCGCCCCCGGAATCCTTCGGCACGCTGATGCAGGCGTACGCCGAATCGCTTGCGAGCGGTTGACGTTCGCGTAAACGTAACCCACTTGCTCAGGGGATAGCCCTGGCAGACAGGAAGGATGCGATGAAGGTCTTGGTACCGGTCAAGCGCGTGCTTGATTACAATGTGAAGCCCCGCGTGAAAGCGGACGGGACGGGCGTCGATCTGGCGAACGTCAAGATGAGCATGAACCCCTTCGACGAGATCGCGATCGAGGAAGCGGTGCGGCTGAAGGAAAAGGGCGCGGCGACCGAGATCGTCGTCGTCACCATCGGCGTCGCCAAGGCGGAAACCGATGTGCTGCTCACCGCACGCGCCATGGGCGCCGATCGCGGCATCCTGATCCAGACCGATGAGACGGTGGAGCCGCTGGCGGTGGCCAAGCTGCTCGCCAAGGTGGCGGAAGAGGAGCAGCCCGGGCTGATCATCCTCGGCAAGCAGGCGATCGACGACGATTCGAACCAGACCGGCCAGATGCTGGCGGCGCTGCTCGGCTGGGCGCAGGGCACCTTCGCCTCCAAGGTCGAGATCGCCGGTGACCGCGTGCACGTCACGCGCGAGATCGACGGCGGCCTCGAGACCGTGGACCTCAAGATGCCGGCGATCGTCACCACCGACCTCCGCCTCAACGAGCCGCGCTATGCGACGCTGCCGAACATCATGAAGGCGAAGACCAAGCCGGTCGCGAAGAAGACCGTGGCGGATTACGGCGTCGACATCACCCCGCGCCTCACGACGCTGAAGGTGGTCGAGCCGGCCAAGCGCCAGGCCGGCATCAAGGTGGGCTCGGTCGACGAGCTGGTCGAGAAGCTCAAGGGCATGGGAGTCGCGTGATGAAGACGCTGGTTTGGGTCGAACACGACAATCAGAGCGTCAAGGACGCGACGCTCTCCACCGTCACCGCGGCGGCGAAGCTGGGTGAAGTGCATCTGCTCGTCGCCGGCAAGGGCGTCTCCGGCGTGGCGGAAGCCGCGGCGCAGATCGCCGGCGTGGGCAAGGTCCATGTCGCAGACGATGCGGCATACGAGCATTTCCTCGCCGAAAACGTCGCGCCGCTGATCGTCGAGTTGATGGCCGATCATGACGCGGTGCTGTTCCCGGCGACCACCACGGGCAAGAATGTGGCGCCGCGCGTCGCTGCCGCGCTCGACGTGATGCAGATCTCGGACATCCTCTCGGTCGAGGGTGCGGATACCTTCACCCGGCCGATCTATGCCGGCAACGCGATCGCCACCGTGCAGACCAGCGACAAGAAGCTGGTCCTCACCGTGCGCGGCACCGCGTTCGACAAGGCGGCGACGACCGGCGGCAGCGGCACGGTGGAAGCCGTGGCGGCGGCGGGCGACAAGGGCCTCTCCACCTTCGCGGGCTCGGAAATCGCCGCGTCGGAGCGTCCGGAACTGACCAGCGCCAAGATCATCGTCTCGGGCGGCCGCGCGCTGGGCTCCTCGGAGCAGTTCCATGCGCTGATCGATCCGCTGGCCGACAAGCTCGGCGCTGCAGTCGGCGCCAGCCGTGCGGCGGTCGATGCCGGCTATGCCCCGAACGACTATCAGGTCGGCCAGACCGGCAAGATCGTGGCACCGCAGGTCTATGTCGCGGTCGGCATCTCGGGCGCGATCCAGCACCTCGCCGGCATGAAGGATTCGAAGACGATCGTCGCGATCAACAAGGACGAGGACGCCCCCATCTTCCAGGTGGCGGACATCGGCCTGGTCGGCGACCTGTTCACGCTGGTGCCGGAGCTGACGGAAAAGCTCTGAGCGCCGCGTGACGCTCGATTTCGAACGCGATGGGGCGGCGCACCTTGCCGGTGCGGCCGCCCCTTTTCTTGGTCGCCTGCGCGCGCTGGTCGACTCGTTGCCAGCAGACAAGGCCGGGCTGCGGCTGCACGGTGTGGAAGGGCTGGCCGAGTTGCTGGCGGCCGACGCGCTTGGGGCTGCGCCCGCCGAGCGGTTGGGCCCCGCCGCCCGGCCGGTGCGCGCCATACTGTTCGACAAGAGCGCCGCGACCAATTGGGCGCTCGGCTGGCACCAGGACCGCACCATCGCCGTGCGGGAGCGGATGGACGTGCCCGGCTATGGCCCCTGGTCGACCAAGCAGGGGCTGTGCCATGTTGAGCCTCCCTTCGCGCTGTTCGAGGCAATGGTCACGCTGCGCATCCACATCGATGCGGTGCCGGCGCACAACGCGCCCTTGCTGATCGCCCCCGGTTCGCACCGGCTGGGCCGCGTGCCGGAAGCCGGGATCGCGGCCGCCGTCGCGCGCTGCGGGACGGCGATATGTCTGGCGGATGCGGGCGATATCTGGATCTACAGCACGCCGATCCTGCATGCCTCGGCCGCGAGCTGCGCGAACGCGCACCGCCGGGTGCTGCAGGTGGATTATACCAGCGCCGTGCTGCCGGCGGGTCTGGAATGGCTGGGCCTCTGAAAGAGAAGGCCCGCCGGCAAGGAGGGTCGCCGGCGGGCCAGGCCTCGCCCAATGGGGGGATAGCGCGAGGCCTCTCGACGGCGTCAGGGCATAAGGACGCTGTCGATCACGTGAATCACGCCGTTGGACTGGTTGACGTCGGCGATGGTGATCTTCGCCTTGCCGCCCTTGGCATCCTGGATCATCCAGCCGCCCTTCGGACCCTTCATGATCGTGATCGGCTCACCCTGCACGGTGGTCAGCGTCGCCTTGCCGCCATGCGCCTTGGCATTGGCCGCGATCGACGCCGCGCTCAGCTTGCCGGCGACGACATGATAGGTGAGGATCTTGGTGAGCGTCGCCTTGTTCTCCGGCTTCACCAGCGTCTCGACGGTGCCCGCGGGGAGCTTCTTGAAGGCGGCATCGGTCGGCGCGAACACGGTGAACGGGCCCGGGCCCGAGAGCGTCTCGACCAGGCCGGCGGCCTTCACGGCGGCAACCAGCGTGGTGTGGTCCTTCGAATGCACCGCATTCTCGATGATGTTCTTGGTCGGATACATCGCAGCACCGCCGACCATCGGGAATTTCTGCACGGCGGCGACGGCGCCCGTGGCGAGCAGGGCGGCACCGACGAATCCGGTGAGCGAGGCGAGACTGGACTTGCGCATCTTCTAGCTTCCTCTTGCTTCACACCTCTCGTTCCGGAGGTGCGACGAAGCTACGGGGCGGCGCACGCCCCGGATGCAACGAGCCTTAAAGAATCGTAATTTTTCCTGCGGCGACCGGCGCGCTGGTCGGGCCGGCGTGCGGCGCGGTGGCGGCATCTTCCATCGTCACGGCGAGCGTCGCCCCCTCCGCCAGCAGCGCGCGGTTCTGCGGAGACACGGTCACGTCCCGCCCGCCGCGCGCCGCGACCAGACCCAGCGAGACAGGCTTGCCGCCGGCCGGGATCACCCACAGCTCGGGCGCGCGGGGGCTGGCCGGCAAGCTTTCGGTGCGGACGTGGAGCGTGCCCTGATCGACATCGTAGCGCGCGGCGAAGGTCGCGCCCGCGGTGCCGGTAATCTGCGCCACCACCACCGGCGGCGGCGGCAGCACCACGGGGGCAGGCACCGGGCGCACCAGCAGGATGGCAAGCAGCACGGCAGCCGCCGCGCTCGCCGCGATCGCAGTCGCGCGCCAGCGTCGCAGCACAATGACGGCGCCATGGTCGCCGGCCGGCAGCCGCGCCTCGATCCGGCGCCACAGGCTGTCCGGAGCGGGCACGTCGAACCCACCCAGCGCAAGCGGCGCAAAATCCAGCGACCAGCGCTCGACCGCGGCGGCGAAGGCCGGATCGGCAAGCTGGCGACGGCGGGCCGCAGCGAGGTCGGCACCCTCCAGCAGGCCCAGCGCCAGTTCGGCGGCCAGGGCGATCTCTTCTTCGTCGGGGCGTAATTGCTCAGCCATCGCCGAGGCACCCCCTGAGCTGGAGCAGCCCGCGCCGGATCCAGCTCTTCATGGTGCCGAGCGGTACCGCGGCAGCGGCGGCGAGTTCGGGGTAGGTGCGGCCCTGGAAGAATGCGGCCCGGATCGCCCCGCGCGGCTTTTCCTCGAGCGCCTCGAGGCAATCGAAGATTCGCGCCTGCGTTTCGCCCGCCTCGAGCAGCGCATCGGCCGAGGGTCGGCCATCGGCCAGTTCCAACGCCGCCTCGACCGGGGCGGTCTCGCCCAGGCCGCGCGCGCGGCGCCAGTCGATCGCAGTGTTGCGGGCAATCGTGCACAGCCAGGTGATCGGGCTGGCGCGCGACGCATCGAAGCGCCCTGCCCGGTCCCACACCTTGAGATACACTTCCTGCATGACGTCCTCTGCGGCCTCGCGGTCCTGGCAGATACGGAGGCAGACGCCCATCAGCTTCGCCGCTGTTAGATCATAGACGATTTTCAGCGCCTTGCGATCGCCGGCCGCAACCTCGCCAAGCGCGTCAACGAGCCTTGCTCGCGCGCCGTCGCCGGCCGAAGGGGTGGAAGCAGCCACGCGCGCAACCTAGCGAATCGCGCAGGCAGGGCAAGCCGGCGTGATTGACGGGCCTGCGATGCGCGCGCACCGTGTGCCGCACCTCTGGGGGGCCGATGCCGGAACCGAACGCGCAACTCGATCGCAGCCTGGGCACCATGGGGGTGCTGTTCCTCACCCTATCGATCACCACGCCGGCCTCTTCGCTGTTCGTGATCGTGCCGGGCAGCCTGCAGATCGCCGGCACCGGTGCCCTGCTCGCGCTGGCGATCGCCGGGGTGGTCTGCCTCGCCACCGCGCTGATCTATGCCGAGCTTTCCTCGGCCTTTCCGGTCGCGGGCGGCGAATATGTCATGGTCGGGCAGACGCTGGGGTCGGCGGCCGGATTCGTCATGCTGGGCGTCAACGCCTGCAACAATCTGCTCTTCCCGCCGGTGGCAGCGCTGGGCATCGCGTCGGTGGCATCGACGATCCTGCCCGGGCTCCCCCCGGTGCCGATCGCCGTCGCGGTGCTGCTCGCCTCGACCCTGGTCGGCATCCTCAACATCCGCTTCAACGCGCTGCTGACCGGTGCCTTCCTCGCCGCCGAGGTGGCGGCGGTGCTGGTGATCCTGGGGCTGGGGATGGCGAGCCCCGTCCGCGATGTCCTGCCCCTGCTGCTGCATCCGGTCGCCGTCAACGGCGGGCTGCTCGTGCCGGCAACCGCCGCGAACATCGGGCTCGCCACCTCGATCGCGATCTTTGCACTGAACGGCTACGGGGCGGCCGTCTATTTCGGCGAGGAGATGCGCGCCGCTCCGCAGCGGATCGCGCGCACGATCCTGCTGGCGCTCGCCGGCGCCCTGCTGCTGGAGGTGGTGCCGATCCTGGCGGCGCTGGCCGCGGCGCCGGACCTGGCGGCGCTGCTTTCGGCCGAGGATCCGTTCGGCGCCTTCGTGCGGACACGCGGCGGGCCGATGCTCGAGCTGTGGGTCGCAATCGGCATCGTCGTCGCGATCGTGAATGCGGTGATCGCGTGCATCCTCGCCAATGGGCGGTTCTTCTACGCCACCGCCCGCGACGGCAGCTGGGGCCGGCCGCTGGACGCGTGGCTCGCCGCAATTCACCCGCGCTTCGGCTCGCCGGCGCGGGCGACCCTGGTGTCCGGCGCGATCGGCATCGCCGTCTGCTTCCTGCCGCTGCGGCTGTTGCTGCTGCTCAGCGGCACCGGCCTGATCGCGATCTATGCGGGACTCGCGCTCGCCATGATCGCCGGCCGCCGGTGCGGCACGACCGGGCACGCGCCCTATCGCATGCCGCTGCACCCGATTCCCGCCATCGCGACGCTGCTCGTGCTGGCGGCGGTCACCCTTCTCAACGCGCTCGATCCCGCTGAAGGCCGGCCCGCGCTGGTCGCGACCGGCGGACAGATGCTGGTCTCCGCGCTCTATTATGCACTGGTGCTGCGGCGGCGCGGCTGGACGGCACAGGTGCAGCCGCCGCATTGATTGCGCGCAAGGCATTTGCGATTGCACGGCTTTCGGTTGACGCTGCACTGCAGCAAACCCATTTGCGGGGTGTGCATTCCCCCCTGCCCCGCTCCGCCGCCCGCTCGCCGGGTCTGGTCCATTTCGCGCTCGCCATGGGCGGGTTCGCGATCGGTACCACCGAATTCGCGACGATGAGCCTGTTGCCCTATTTCTCCAAGGGCCTCGGCATCGACGAGCCGACCGCCGGCCATGTGATCAGCGCCTATGCGCTGGGCGTGGTGGTGGGCGCGCCGTTGCTCGCGGTGGCCGCGGCGAAATGGTCGCGCCGCACGCTGCTGATCGCGCTGATGGCAAGCTTTGCGCTGTTCAACGCGGCGAGCGCGCTGGCGCCGACCTATCACTGGATGCTGCTGTTCCGCTTCCTCAGCGGCCTGCCGCACGGCGCCTATTTCGGAATCGCGTCGCTGGTCGCCGCCTCGCTGGTGCCCAATGACCAGCGATCGCAGGCGGTCGGGCGGATCATGCTCGGGCTCTCGGTGGCGACCGTGCTCGGCGTGCCCGCAGCGAACTGGCTGGGCCAGGCGGTAGGCTGGCGCTGGGGCTTCGCGATCGTCGCGGTGCTCGCGCTGATTACGGTGCTGCTGGTGCTGTGGCTCGCGCCGCAGGACCGCCCGCAGCACGGCGCGAGCCCCTTGCGCGAACTGCGCGCGCTGGCGAACGGCCAGGTGTGGTTGACCCTCGGCGTCAGCGCGATCGGCTTTGGCGGGCTGTTCTGCGTCTATACCTATGTCGCCTCGACGCTGATGCACGTCACCGGCACCCCGCCCTGGGGCGTGCCGCTGGTGCTGGCGGTGTTCGGCCTGGGGATGATCGGCGGCAACATCGTCGTGCCGCGCTTCGCCGATCGCGCGCTGATGCCGACCGGCGCGGCGCTGCTGCTCGCCAGCGCCGTGGCGCTGTCGCTCTATCCGCTGGCGGCGCACTCGCTCGTCTGGGTGTCGATCGACGTGTTCGCGATCGGGTTCGCCGGCGCGCTGGGACCGGTCCTCCAGACCCGGCTGATGGACGTGGCGGGCGAGGCGCAGGCGCTGGCCGCCGCGCTCAACCATTCGGCGTTCAACACCGCCAACGCGCTAGGCCCCTGGCTGGGCGGCCTCGCGATCGCCGCGGGTTACGGCTGGACCTCGACCGGCTGGGTCGGCGCGCTGCTGGCGCTGGGCGGACTGGCGATCCTCGGCGTCGCGGTGCTGGTCGATCGCAGGACCGCGTAACCCGCCACCGCCGACAGGATCGAGCCGAGCAGCACGCCGATCTTCACCTCGTCGACCAGCAGTTCGTTGCCGGGGAAGGCGAGGCCGCCGATGAACAGGCTCATCGTGAAGCCGATGCCCGCAAGCAGCGACACGCCGTAGATCTGCCGCCAGCGCGCATTGCCGGGGCGCCGGGCGATGCCGGTCTTCACCGCCAGCCAGATGCTGCCGAAAATGCCGAGCTGCTTGCCGAGGAACAGGCCGGCGGCGATGCCCAGCGGCAGCGGTTCGAGCAGGATCGACGGCGACAGCCCCTCGAACGACACGCCGGCATTGGCGAAGCCGAAGAGCGGCACGATCAGGAAGGCCGACCAGGGGTGCAGCGCATGCTCCAGCTTATGGAGCGGCGAATCAACCGCGTCGGGCGCGGCCGGCGACTTGACCAGCGGGATCGTCATCGCGGCGGCGACTCCGGCGATGGTCGCATGGACGCCGGACTGGAACACCAGTACCCACAGCACCACCGCCAGCGCGAGGTAGACGGCGAGGTGTCGCACCCCGAAGCGGTTGCACGCGATCATCGCGGCCAGCACCACCGCCGCCCCACCCAGCGCGATCAGGTCGATATGCGCGGTATAGGCGACAGCGATGATCGCCACCGCGCCCATGTCGTCGACGATCGCCACCGTGGTCAGGAACAGCTTGAGCGCGGCGGGCGCGCGGCTGCCGAGGATCGCCAGCACCCCGATCGCGAAGGCGATGTCGGTCGCGGCGGGGATCGCCCAGCCCGCGGCCACGCCCGGCGTGCGGCCAGCGATCAGCAGATAGACCAGCGCCGGTACGGCCATGCCGGCGGCAGCGGCGATCACCGGCAGGCGGCGGCGCTCCCAGCTCGCCAGCCGACCGTCGACGAACTCGCGCTTGATCTCCAGCCCGACGAGCAGGAAGAACACCGCCATCAGCCCGTCGTTGATCCACAGATGCACCGTCATCGGGCCGTGGAGTGGCGCGATCACCGGGCCGGTTTCCAGGTGCAGCGTGTGGAAATAGGTTTCGGAGACGCCGGGCAGGTTCGCCGCGAGCATCGC
>JAIYAA010000070.1 GCA_027489295.1 Sphingomonadales bacterium
GTCAGTCCGACCCGGTCGGCCAGCTCGACATTGGTCATGCGGCCATTCTCCTGGAGTAATCCAAGGATCCGGACGTCGATCTCGTCGAATCGCATTTTTTTCTGGGGCTCCTGCGTGGGTTCGTTTCTTCTATGTGCGCTTTAGCATAATAAAATTACGCTTCAACGCAATTGTCCCACATTGCGACGTGCCGAAATGGACTGTTTCCACAGCCGGTTGCATGGCGGTATGGAGAGGCCGGGATCGAGAGACAGGCTCTTCGGGGGACCATAGGTTTTGCCCTTGCGGTATGACGATACGCTGGAAACGGTGCTGGCGGGCGATGTCCGCTCGGCGACGGGTGCGCCGCTCGCCTGGCGGCAGCTCGTCGACCTGATCGGTCGCGGCCGCGTGCCGGCGGACGACCGGGCGATGGAAATGCTTGCGTCGATCCGAACGCTGGTCCCCATCGAGGCGAGGATCGCCAGTGCCCGCGCGCTCGAAGGCGCATGCCCGCCGCCCGCGCTCGTCCTGCTGTTGGCGGTCGATGACCTGCGCGTTGCCTTGCCCGTGTTGCGGAGCGCGCAGCTGAGCGAAGGCGATTGGCTTGCGCTGCTCCCCAAACTCGCGCCGGGGGCTCGCCATGTGCTGCGCAATCGCCGCGATCTCGCTCCCGCAATCCTGCGCGCGCTGGAAAGCTTCGGCCCGGCGGATTTCGTGCTGCCGGATCAAAGCGACGCCGGCGCCCTCGGCGCCGACGCGCAGCCCTCGATGCGCGGCGAAGATGCGCCCGATGGCTTGTTCGCCGTCGCCGATCTGATGGCGCGGATCGCGCGCTACCGACAGGACCGCGACCATTTCGAGCGCGGCCGACCGCCCGAGCGCGCCCGCAGTTTCCGGTTCGAGACCGACGCGATGGGCGTCGTCCGCTGGGTTGAAGGTGTGCGCCGAGAGCCGGTAATCGGGTTGTCGCTCGATCTTCAGGGCCTTTCCGCCGGTAGCCGCCTGGACGGCGTGGCCAGCGGCGCATTCCGACGGCGGGCCGGGTTCACCAATGCCCGCCTGACGATCGCGGGCGAGTCGGATGCGGGCGGGGACTGGCTGGTCTCCGGTCTTCCCGTGTTCGACCAGGTCACCGGTCGCTTCACCGGCTATCGGGGCAATGCGCGCCGTCCGCGCAGCGACGAACGCGCCGAGCCGCAGCGGGTGTCGCCCGAGGCGGACGCACTGCGCCAGATCGTGCATGAACTCCGCACGCCCACCAATGCGATCGCCGGCTTTGCCGAGATGATCGAGACCGAGATGCTGGGGCCGGTGCCGGAACCATATCGCGATCGCGCCGCGGTGATCCGCGCCCAGGCGCGCGAACTGCTCGGCGCGATCGACGATCTCGATCTCGCGGCACGCATCGAAAGTGCGGCGCTGTCGCTGTCCGCTGGGCGCGTGGCGGTGCGGCCCCTGCTTGCTGGCATCGTCGACGATCTGGGTGAGTTGCTGGCACTTCGGGGGTCGTCCATCGCGCTGGCACCGGATGAACTGTTCGTCGCGGGCGATCCCCGTGCGATCGAACGCCTGCTCGCACGCCTGCTGGCCACGCTGGTCTCGGCGACGGCGACGGAGGAGCGCCTCTGCGTCCGCTTCGCGCTGGAGGGCGATGGGCAGGTCGCGATCCGCATCGATCGCCCGCGTGCGCTGGGCCAGTTCCCGGGCGATGCCGTGCTCGGCATCGATGACGAGCATGAGGAGGATGGCGCGCTGCTCGGCACCGGCTTCGCGCTTCGCCTGGCGCGAAACCTGGCGCGCGAACTGGGCGGCAGCCTGAGGATCGCGCCCGATCTGCTCACCTTGCGCCTGCCGGCCGCGGCGGCGGAGGCTGCGGCGGAGCAGGCGCACCGCCACTAGGGTCTTGGTCGCGCCGGGGCTTGCGGCGACGGCGCAGGCTCCGCTAGGGGCGATGTGTGCTGGGGGCCTGTTGCTCAATGGTTAGAGCTGGCCGCTCATAACGGCTAGGTTGCGGGTTCGAGTCCTGCCGGGCCCACCAGCATGTTGTCTGACGGGTTGTCGTGCGCCGGGACAGCCTTTGGCGCCGGGGAACGGACCGCGCCAATCGGCGGCTCTGGTGCCTCGTTCCGGCCCATTGCCGCGGTGGCCTATTGTCGGCACCTGTCGATCCTGGTCGATATGCCGCAGCTTTGCCTTGTATCTGCGGCGGGGACCTTCTAAGCGCGTCGGCTCGTCGGGGAGTAGCGCAGTCTGGTAGCGCATCTGGTTTGGGACCAGAGGGTCGCAGGTTCGAATCCTGTCTCCCCGACCACTTTATTGTGAAAACGACGGAAATCCGCCACTTTGCGCGGTCCGATATTCTGGTTTGTGCACATCGCAGGTACACACATGCGGTACACAAAAGGGTGTCGGTCCGCGCCGGAAAGGCGATGCCGTCATGTGTTCCATCCCCCACGTCCGCCGCATCTCGGGCCGATATGTCTATCGGCGCAGGCTCCATTTCCGGAAAATTATCTCCAAGCCGCTTAGCGTCGCGCTGCGGACTGCCGACCCGTCGGTTGCCCGCGCGCGTGCCGCCTTGCTGTCGGTGCGCTTCCTGGCGGCGAAGGCGAAGGTCGAGCGGATGTTGGAAAGTGGCCCGCCCCTTACGGGCGAGCAGATCGAGGCATTATTCAGGCATGCGCTGGAGAAGGAACTCCAAGGCCTGCTGAGTGACGCCTACGCAAATGCGCCGTGGTCCGATTCGGTGCCCGACGTCGCAGCATCGATTGCGTCCGCCTGCCGCGAGTTGCGGCGCCCGAACCGCCCGATCAGCCCGATCACGTCGGACAGGAGCGCCGATCCAGACCTCGATGAATTTGTGCAGCTCGACGGGGCTGCCTTCTACGCGGCACAGATCGTGGCGAACCTCGGCAGCGAGCAGGTGGCAGCCCTGCTCAAGACGATGCAGATGCCGGTTACCGGCGCGAACCTCGAAGTCGCCCGGACGCATCTCATTCGTGGCATGGGAGTTGGCGCCAAGCTCGCCCAGCGCGCCTTCGACGATGACGTGCTGGATGCCGCGAACCCGATCCGAACCCTCACTGCTGACTTGGGGCTAGCTCCGCTCCCGCAAGCTTCTCCGCCCGAGCCCACCGGGCCCTCGATGAACGCCGCGACTTCGGCGAGCATCCCGCCGGACTGCCCCTTCATCGCCTACGATCCGCGTCCGTTCAGCGAGGTCATCGAGAATATCCTGGAAAACCTGAAGTTGGAGGGAATCTGGAAGGGTGGTGTGTCACAGCAGCGGCGCATCATGCAGACGTTCGCGTGGATCACCGGGGACAAGCCGCTGGGCGCGTACAGTCATCTCGACGTGGCCAAATTCAAGAACGGCCTGTTGAAGCTGCCCAAGAACTTCAGGTTCGGCAGCGCAACCGCCGGTGCCATGTCTCGCCCGTTCGACGACGTGCTCGCCGAACTGCACGGACTGAAGGATACCGACAGGCGGCACGTCAAGACGCTCAACCGAGACCTCAGCACGATGCAGACCGTGTCCCGATATCTCGAGAAATCGAGCTGGAAGGCGCGGATCTCAGATGCGCTCGTCCTCAACTTCGGCAAGTCGCGGAACAAGGTGAAGCGCGGCAAGGAAAATCCGCGTCCGCCGTGGCGCAAGGAGCATCTGGCGTGCCTGTTCAACGGGCCGCTGTACACCGGATGCGACGGAGCGCTGCATCGCCTGAAGAATGATGGTCCGCGCCTCGGCATCTGGCAAGACGCGGCATATTGGGCGCCCCTGATCTGGTTCTACACGGCGGCTTGCCGCGAGGAGATATGCGGCCTGGAGATCGGGGACGTGATCCTCGATCATCCGACGCCGCACTTCCACATCCGAGACAACCTCACCCGGGGCCGCGATGGCGAAAAGGCGGGCGAGAAGACCGACTCCCGCAACCGGCTGTTGCCCATCCCGTCCGAGGTGCTTCGTCTTGGCTTCGCTGATTATGTGGAGGCCATCGCTGGCGAGGGGCACGTCGCACTGTTCCCCGAGCTGTACTGCAACGAGGAAAAGCGCGGCGGAGGGTTCTTCTACGACCGCGCCTGGCGACACATGGTCGCCTATATCGGCGACCGCATGCCGCTCCCGGAGGCGGTGAACGGCAAGGGCGCCGACATCCATTCCATTCGCTCCCTCGGCAGCAGCTTTTACGAGGTGGATGGCGTTAACGATATCCTGCGCGCCGACGTGATGGGCCATTCCCGGCAGGGCACTAATGCGGTGAGTTACTCGCAGCGCGAGAAGACCGAAGGCGAGGAGGTGATCCTGGCCGAGCGGCTCGCGTTCATGAATCGGTATGTGCCGGTGATCACAGAGCATCTTCTCGCAGCGCCGATAAATCTACTCCCGCTGGCTCAGCGGTCCCGCACTGGATCGCCTCGCGAACGGAAGCAACGGTCGGACATCGGCAGCTCCAAGCGTTAACTAGTGGTGCCCATATATGAGCATTTGATTGAATTTATGCCGTCAAATGCTCATATATGATCTATGATTTCTACGCCCGCCGAGTTTATGGAGAGCCTAGGGCTTCGGATTCAGGCCCGACGGGCAGCATTAGGCGTAACGCAGGCCGAGGCAGCGGAGAGATCAGGCGTATCCTACAGCACCTGGCGTCGTCTCGAGACGCAGGGGAAGGCGTCGATCGAGGACCTCGTCCGAGCGGCTATCCTGCTGCGCTGCGAACACCAGCTTGCCGACCTGTTCCCGCCACCCGTGGCCGCAAGCATGGACGATCTGTTGAAGCAGCAGAAGCGGGAACAGCCTGCTCCAGCGCGACGTCGCGCGCGTAGCCGGGCATCGATGTGACGCGGTTGGCGCCGGGGACGCCGATTGCGATCGGCTTGCGGTTTGGCGATCCCGTTAATGACCGCTCCGTCGGCCGGGCTGTCATGGCGAGCGGGCTGGCGATGCTCGAGTGGAGCAGGGAGATCATGAACTCCCGCATCGCCGTCTCGCCGCTGCTCTACCCGCATGAGCAAGGGCTGATCGAAGCGCGAGGTCGTGGATTCGATGGGCTGCACGGGTTCCTCGCGGACAGTCTGCCCGAAGGGTGGGGCGCGCTGTTGATGAAGCGCAGGGTAGAGCGCCTCGGCACGCGTTGGGAAACGCTGGATCCGGTCGACCGGCTGGCCCTTGTCGGCGAAGAGGGGCGCGGTGCGCTGGTGTTTGCACCGGCGACCACGCCGCCCGCCGATGTGGTTGCGCTGGACCTCGACGCGCTCGCCGCGCAGTCGCAGTCGATCCTGCTTGGCGACGACGCAGCGCTCGCGGACGTCCTTGCTCGTCTTGGTGGCGCCTCCGGCGGTGCAAGGCCCAAGGTTCATATCGGCTTCGATGCGACGGGTCAGATCAGTATCGACGAGGGCAATAGCGCCCCCGGCTTCGAAAGCTGGATCGTGAAATTCCCGGCATTGCTGGACCCCGTGGATATGGGGCCGATCGAGCAGGCCTATGCGGCGATGGCGCGCGCTGCCGGCATCACCATGGCCGAAAGCCGCGTGTTGCCGGCTCGAAAAGGTCCCGGATACTTCGCCACGCGCCGTTTCGATCGTCCGGCCGGCGGAAAGCGGTTGCACATGCTCAGTCTCGCCGGTGCCGTCGAGGCGCCGCCGCATCTGCCGAGCCTCGACTATGACGGCTTCTTGCGCGCAACTTCGGCGATAACCCGCGACGTGCGCGATGTGGAGGAGGCGTTCCGCCGCATGGTCTTCAACGTGCTGGCCCTGAACCGGGACGACCATACCCGCCAGCACGCCTATCTGATGGACCTGGAAGGACGCTGGCGACTGGCCCCGGCTTACGACCTGACCTATTCGCCCGGCCCCGGCGGCGAACACTATCTGGCGATTGCCGGTGAAGGTCGACGGCCGACGCGTGGGCATGTCGAGCAGGTTGGCAGGCTTCACGGCATCTCGAACCGCCAGATCGCGCACATCATTGACGCGGTCGACAGTGTGGTGTCGGATTGGCTGCGCTTCGCGGCCGAAGCGGGGGTCGGTCTCTCGCTAGAGGAGATCACCGGACGGCTGCAGGGGATGCGGAGAATGTTCTTCGATCACTGAGGTGGGGCTTGAAGGGCTGCCCGCTTTGTCGCCCTAGTCACACGATGGTAAGGCTCGGCGATGTGCAACCTTTACACCCTGCGTCGCTCGATGTCCGAAGTGGCCGCGCATTTCGATGCTACGCCTGTCGCCGCGTCCAACGCCGGGGAAGAGGTATATCCGGGATACCCGGGGATGGTGGTTCGTGCCGCCGAAGGGCAGCGCCTCGTTCAGTCGATGGTCTGGGGCTTTCCCCTGCGGCTCAAGACGATGAGCCCCACGGCGAAGCCGAAGCCCGTGAACAACATCGCCGATCTGCGCAAGCCGATGTGGGTGGGTTTGGCGCGCAAGCCGGAGTGGCGCTGCATGATCCCGCTGACCGGTTTCGCCGAGGCCGAAGGCGCTAAGGGTGCCAAGACTCGTACCTGGTTCAGCGTGAAGGACGAGCCGATCTTCGCCTGGGCTGGCTTGTGGCGTGACAGCGCGGAATGGGGACCGGTCTATTCCGGCGTGATGACCGACTGCAACGAGGCGATCCGCCCGGTGCATGACCGCATGCCGGTGCTGCTCCACCGCGAGGAGCATGATCGCTGGCTTCATGGCAGCTTCGACGACATCATCGCCCTGCAGGAGCGATGCTTCCCGAACGCGCTGATCGTCACCGACCGCACGAGCGAGCCTTGGGTGAAGCTCAAGGCGGCGGAGGCTGCGCCCTCGCTCTTCTAGGCGCGGAACCGGCTGACGGCGCGGCGCCAGGCTACGTCATTGGGCAGCGGCAGATCGACGATCGTCGGTGGATCGCGGGTGAGCTCAAGCGGCGTTCCCCTTCGTCCGCATCGCGAGCAACGCAGGCGAGCCCCAGCGTCGGCCAGACGGTCCGGCCATTGTCGGCGCTGGAATAGCCACCACAGGGCGGCCGCATGGAACACGGCCTCGTTGCCGCATGCTCGGCATCGAGCCCGAAGGGTGCGATGGAAGGCGGCGGCCTCAAACAGCGTGCGCGGGATCTGGCCGCCATCTGCGTCGTACCGGGCCATGTCAGCCGACCAGTCGCAGCCTGGGGCCCGCGGCCTCCGGCGCACGCTGCAGGTCCAGCAACGGCAGCTGCGCTTGTGGCACGGCCCGCAACAGCGCGCCCGGCCATGCGGGAAACATCGCGCGAACCTTTGCCGACAGCAGCGTCGCGGCCGGCATGTCGATCAGCAGCGTCGTGTCATAGCCGCACCACAGTTCCGGCGGCACGCGTCCCAGGCGGTAGTTTCCTGCGACCACCAGCACTACCGCGGGATGGAGTTCCCGGCGCGCGGCGATGAAGCGCGCGAGGCATAGCGGCCGTTGTTCGCCTACCCAGGCTTCGTACTGCTTCTGCGAGTGGGTCTGCACCACCCGGTGACCCTCGACCTTGCCAACATGTATCGT
This sequence comes from Sphingomonadales bacterium, assembly GCA_027489295.1. The sequence goes on from JAIYAA010000070.1 coordinate 7,483, forward strand.
CCATCCGCCATAAGGGAAGGTCTCCAGCTCGACCGGCCAGCGATGCGCCAGCCAGTTGGTCTTCTCGATGGCATCCATGGTGCAGTGGTTCAGGCGTGCGTTCGCTCTGGGAACAACCCAGGCTGAGCCTCTTGATCCAGCAGCACTAGGCGCGCCAACTGCGCGGCGCCGACCGCCTGCCGGTATTGAACGGTGCCATAACGTTCTGCCTCGTCGAAGCCGAACAGTGCCCATTCTTCACTTGGATAGCAGGCGTCATAGATCGCGCGCGCCGCTGCGCGCAGCTTGAAATCGTGGCCCACACTAACGCTCCCGTGTGTCGAGTCGCTGACACAACCTTACGATTAGAACAAAATCGGAACATAAGGCAACGTATGTTCCGCTGGCTAAGGAAGCACGATGAGCGCGGTCCGCTGCCTGACGTATCCGCGAAAGATCGTCGATCGATGCTAGTTAGGTCTACACTTCTGCCCCTTAGCATCCGAACCACGCATGAAACGATCACATGCCCACACTAGTCACGAGCGGATCAATCGAGAATTATTGGGAATGTTAGAGGCGCCAGTACCTCGTGACTCCGACGAATGTGTCTGCTGGTTGCGTAAATGCGCACGGCTATAGATGAAACAACGTATATGCATTGGTATTTCGGGATTGATTATAGGCGGCCACCTATTTCACCGCCGGTATTAAATTGGGCATAGTCACCCTGAAAGTTGCGCTTGAAGTCTCCAGCTAACCCGGCGGTCGTGAACCCCGTTTCGGGCCTTTCATACACCGATAGCTTATATGACCCGGGATTCTGTTGGCGTCGGGAGTGCGCGAGAGCCCGTCGCTTTAAGGTCTTGTCAGATCGTCCTTCTCCGGCCAGCTAGGTGGATAGGGAGAATGAATAATGACTATCGACTTTTCCAAATTGTCCGTTCCTCAAGCGGCGAAGCCGCAGGTTGACCCATACAAAATCTTTACAGGGCTACCTCGGTTGGGGGGCGCGCCGAATGACCTCTGGCGCGGACAATCAGAAGCTCTCTCCGCATGGCATGACAAACGCGAAAAGTCGGATGTTCTCATATCTTTGAATACGGGTGCGGGCAAAACGCTGGTAGGTCTTCTAATAGCGAAGAGTTTCGTCAATGAAGGGCTGGATAATGTTTTATATATTTGCCCTACGAATGATCTCGTAAATCAAACTGCTGTTCAGGCAAGGTCAATCGGAATAACAGTAACGACCAGAGTTGAATCAAATTTTGATAATGATCTATTTGAATCGGGCAAAACGTTTTGCATTACGAACTACAGTTCCATATTTAACGGTTTGAGTAGCTTGCGACGGCGCAACTTCCCAGACGCCATCATATTCGATGACGCGCACGTGGCAGAGTCTGTGATGAGAGACTCATTTTCTATGTCACTGACAGTGGAATCGCATAGATCTCTATTCTTGGGGCTAGTTTCGCTCTTTCAGCCGCACTTCAGGGCATTGGGGCGAGAAGGTGAGTTCATAGACTCTATTGATTCTGCGCGGCCATCACACTCAGTGCTTATCCCACCGGATGTTGTCGCCTCTGTGGGAAACCAAGTTGAAACGCTGTTCCGCGAGGCTGGAGCTTCAAATGACGGCTCGCTTAAGTACGCTTACCATCATCTGCGGGACCATCTTAGCACATGCGCGATCGTTATCACGCATGGTAAGTTTGAATTTACGCCACCGTTTCTGCCTTCGTTATCTTTGAACATATTCGATAGTAAAATAAGAAGGGTCTATCTATCTGCAACCTTGAACAATAAAGCGGATATCGTACGTGCATTCGGCAGGATGCCAAGCGTTGTAATCGAACCAAATAACGATGCAGGTAACGGGGAGAGGCTTATAATATTTGAGCGAGAGGTGTCGCCGGCGTCCTTCGACTCCGCATTTGCTACAAGGTTGCAGGGGAAGCACAAGGTTCTTGTAGCTGTCCCAAGCTATCATAAGGCGCGGGAATGGTCATCGGTGGCCGTGCCTCCAAGAACGGATAATTTCTCAGAAGAGTTGGATGTGTTTCGGCGGTCAAGTGGTGGCGCCTTTATCCTCGTCAACAGAGTGGACGGCATAGATTTGCCTCATGATGCATGTCGCCTGATGATTATGGATGGAATACCGCGAAGTGAAGGTCTTTTGGAGCGTTATCAATTTGAATATTTGACGATGAGGACTTTCGCGGCGTCACGTATTGCAAATAGGCTTGTTCAGCTATTTGGTAGAATAAATCGCGGAAGATCCGATTATGGGGCTTTCCTAGTTGCTGGTCGTGAGCTCAACACGTGGCTGTCCAATGATAAGCATGTTGCTCTTCTCCCGGAGCTTCTGAGGAAGCAGGTTCTACTAGGTCGGTATGTTCAGGACGGAATGAACATCAAGTCACTTGATTCCGTCGATGCAGTGTTGGACACAGTTATAAGGTCTCAGCCTCGTGACCCGCAATGGCTTGGCTATTATGGCCAGTTCATCGAATCAATGAGCGTTTCGGAGGAGAGGTCCGAACGTGCCAAGCGAGTTGAGCTTCAGAACCTTGAGGCAGCCAAAGCGGAGGCGATTTATGCAAAGGCTATGTGGAATCGTGATTACCAAGGTGCCAGAAATGCGCTTGATGAAATAGTTGCGAGTACGGCCAGAGCGGACGAGAAATTGGCGGGCTGGCATAATCTTTGGATCGGTGCCGCACTTTCACATGAAGGTGATCATGAGCAGGCGAGTTTCTATTTTTCGCGCGCAAAGGGTCAGCTTGGAGTAAACCTGATAGTGTCGACCGGAAACTACCTGGTAGCGGGTGAGAGCCCGGTCTTTGTTAGTAAGATGATGGCGAAAGTCTCAATGATAACCAATCTGGGGCGTGAGTCGTTCGGTAAGCAGCTGAGGAACCTTGAGGCTGATCTAAGTGCGCTTTCCGGTGGAACACCGGCCCAGATGGAAGAGGCTACAAGGCTCCTCGGTGAGTGGCTAGGGTTTGCGGCTACCCGCCCTGACAACGATGTTGGAACTGGTCCTGACGTCCTGTGGACCTGCGAAGAAGAAAGGCTAATTGTCGGCTTAGAGTTGAAGACCGATAAAACTACAGGTTCGATGTATTCAAAGGATGATGTTTCGCAGGCGCTTGATCATTTGAGTTGGATGAACGACCACTCCGAAGGGCGAAGTGTTGTTGGAGTTGTGCTGATTGGGCCTGCCGAAGGGTATCACTCGCAAGCAAATCCAACTGGTATGATCTTTCAGGCTGAAGCCAATCATTTTGTTAAGCTGCGAGATAGGCTTGTTGCATTGTTGCGGGATGCTTACGAAAAGAACTCGACTGAGAGAAGTGATTTTGTAGCTCGGTCGATAGAGGAGTTTAAGCTAGGGCAAGTAGCTAAGGGGCTCACTGGTCGGCCTCTACGGCAAGCATAACGTCAAAGTTGAGAAAGTTTGATATAATGTTGTAATTTTGACGCCGGCGGAGGTGTAAGTCCCGGGTTATTCTGGACCATACACCTTCGCCCTTCTAGGAATGCTTAGTTCAGCTGCCAGCCTATCTTCATCGCGTCATTTGCCAACGCGCAGTGCCTCCGCCAGCTCAGCTCGAGCCTCCGGTGTGCTTGCCATGACGGCAGCCACCCGGGATGGCGCTTCCCGTGTCGTTCGCCGCGCCGCCAATATCTGGCCGTTACGACGAGATGGACGTGCGGCGCGATGATCCAGTCGTCCGCATCCCCTTCCATGGCATGGATCGCCCACGCCACGACCGCCCCCCTGGCCACAAGCTCCCGCTCGACGAAGCTGGTCGCCAGCCTTTTCCAGTTCTTCGATGGTAGTGCCTTGGGGATCTCCATCACCACGTGCCAGGCTGAAACCTCGGTGAAGTCGTCCGTCGCCTCTGCCGCAGCATCGGCTTCCTGCCAGATGGTGTAACCTTCGGTCGCCCAGACGGGCGCATTGGCGGGCAGCAACAGACCCGAACCCCGTAGTTCGCAGCGCCGCTCGCTGAAGGCGCGCGGCATGGGGCCGAATTGGTCGATGGGGCCGCTGTCCCGCCAGATATAGGCGACATTGGCGACGGCCGTTCGATAGGCGGGTGAGCGGCCGGCGATCCGCCATGCCTCGCTGATCGGCCGGATGTTGAATTGCAGGCCGGAGGCATGTCGCCGTTCGCGACGATAGCTGGTCCAGGCGCGGCGGGCGGTGTCCACGTCCTCCTGGCGGAGGAATGGAGTAGTGATCTCGATCATGTTGGTCTCCAGAAACGGCAACGCCGCCCGAAGCAGGGCGGCGTTGCAGGGGGCAATTGGGGGAGCGGATCAGCAGGCGATCTTCAGGTCGTCCAACCGCTGGCTTTCGGCGATGCCGCTGCCCGCAGGCACGAGCAGATTGCCCTCCAGCCGCAGCGACTGTTCTTGCTCGAAGACCTGACGCCAGCGCCGCAGGGCGATCCGCTCGCCGGCATCACGCCGGTGGGTTGGCGGCAGCTTGGCGCTGGTCAGGACATGGCGTGGGCCGATGAACCAGCGGCGATCGCTGGCCAGCAGTTCGACCCGGGCATTGTCGCTGGCGGCATAGAGCCGCAATCCGCCCCGGAAGCGGATGTTCATGCCTTCGCGGACCGCAAGCGCGAGCTCGCGCGGCGCTTCGTCGTTCGCCGGCATCACGATCTGCATCATGTCGCGCTGCAGTTCGGCGGCAACGCGCGTCAGCTGGGGCTCCTGCAGCGAACCGGTGCATCCCGTCGCGCACCACCCGATGGTGTGGAACGGCGGCGCATGCCGCGGATATCCCATCAGCACGCGCAGCGCGAAGGTCCAGTTCTGCGCAATCGCCAGATACGGGGGTAGGTCAGTCATTCATTTCTCCAATGTTGATA
>JAIYAA010000086.1 GCA_027489295.1 Sphingomonadales bacterium
GGGCTGGCGGTGCTGATCGCGGTGGTGATCGGCGGCTTCTACCTGTTCAACCAGAACGCTCGCGAGAACGCCAAGACCGACGCCGTCACCAGCGTGGCGAAGGATGTCGGCTCGGCCGCGAAGGACGTTGGCGACGCGGCCAAGGACGCGACGAAGTAAGCTTCCACCGAACAGCCGTCATCCCGGCTTTCGCCGGGATGACGTTTTACAGGGCGCTCACTTCAAACACCGATCCAGCCCGTTCCCCGCCACGACGTTGATCCGCGCATTGATCTTGTTGCCGTACTTGCGCGTAAACCCGCGCGGGTCGACCGCCGCACGCTTCTTGGGCAGCGGCAGCACCGCGGCGATCAGCGCCGCCTCGCGGTCGGAGAGCTGCGACGCATCGTGATGGAAGTAGCGCTCGGCGCCGGCGTTGACGCCATAGGTGCCGATGCCGGTCTCGGCGACGTTGAGGTACACCTCCATGATCCGCCGCTTGCCCCAGATATTCTCGATCAGCACGGTGAACCAGGCTTCCAGGCCCTTGCGGAAATAGCCGCCGCCCTGCCACAGGAACACGTTCTTCGCGGTCTGCTGGCTGATCGTCGATCCCCCGCGGATCTTGTGCCGGCCATCGTTGTTGCGCTGATAGGCCTTCTCGATCGCCGCGAAATCGAAGCCGTTATGCTGGCAGAAGCGGGCATCCTCGCCCGCGATCACCGCGCGGGCCATGCTCGGATCGATGCGGTTCAGGCCCATCCAGTCCTTGGTCGCGCCGTGGCCGGCGACCACATCGCCGATCATCGTCCAGGTGATCGGGGGCGGCACGAAGCGATACACCGTCACCATCACCAGCGACAGCAGCACGAAGCCGAAAACGAGCTGGACCCCCAGCACGATCAGCCGGCGCCACCAGGGCTTGCGCGGGGCAGCCGAGGACCGGCGGGGAGCGGAGCTGCGGGTGCGATTCTTCGTCACCGAACCGCCATGCCCCAGTCGGGGCGGTTCCTGCAATCACCTGCCAGGAACCGCAGATCCGATCAGTGGGTGGCGAGCAGGCGGCGATCGCCGGCCAGCCGCATCATCGCCTTTTGCAGTTTCTCGAACGCGCGCACCTCGATCTGGCGGACGCGCTCGCGCGACACGCCATAGACCTGGCTCAGCTCCTCGAGCGTCTTGGGATCGTCGGTCAGGCGACGCTCGGTGAGGATGTGCTTCTCGCGCTCGTTCAGGTCTTCCATCGCCGAGACGAGCATGTCGTGGCGGACATCGGCTTCCTGCGCTTCGGCAACGGCCTCGTCCTGCAGCGGGCCTTCATCGGCCAGCCAGTCCTGCCACTGGCTTTCGCCATCCTCGCGCATCGGCACGTTGAGCGAGGTATCCCCGCCCATCGCCATGCGGCGGTTCATCGAGGTAACCTCGTCCTCGGTCACGCCCAGATCGGTGGCGATCTTGGCGAGGTTCTCTGGGGAGAGATCGCCATCCTCGAACGCATCGAGCTTGGCCTTCATCCGGCGCAGGTTGAAGAACAGCTTCTTCTGCGCGGCGGTGGTGCCCATCTTCACCAGCGACCAGCTGCGCAGGATGAATTCCTGGATCGAGGCGCGGATCCACCACATCGCATAGGTGGCAAGGCGGAAGCCGCGATCGGGCTCGAACTTCTTCACGCCCTGCATCAGGCCGATATTGCCTTCGGAGATCAGTTCCGACACGGGCAGGCCATAGCCGCGATAGCCCATCGCGATCTTCGCCACGAGGCGAAGGTGCGAGGTGACCAGCTGCGCCGCCGCATCGGTGTCGCCATGTTCCTGGAACCGCTTGGCGAGCATATATTCCTGCTCGGGGCTCAGGATCGGGAATTTCTTGATCTCGGAAAGATAGCGATTGAGGCTGGCCTCGCCGCCGAGCGCCGGGATCGTCGCGGGGACGTTGCTGCCGGTAGCCATGATCGTTTCTCCCTTTCCTTCGGGCGCCGCTCCCACCGGGACGCGTGCGCCGCAAAACTCATACGATAAGCTGGTTGAACAGTTCCTGCATGTCTGCAGGTATTTCGCTATCGAACGCCAAAGCGTTACCATTTATCGGGTGGATGAACCCGAGACGTGCCGCATGCAAGGCCTGGCGCTGGAAACCCAAGGTTGCCAGAAGTCCGCGGTGGCTGGAACGCATACTTCCATATAGAGGGTCCCCGACCAGCGGGTGGCCGATCGACGCCATGTGGACGCGGACCTGATGCGTGCGCCCAGTCTCGAGCCTGCATTCTACATAGGTTGCATCGCGCAGTTCGCGAATTTTGCGCCAATGGGTAATCGCGTGTTTTCCGTGGCCCTCGGCGCAGACCGCAATTTTCTTGCGGTTGCTGGGCGAGCGGGCGAGCGGTGCATTCACCGTGCCCTGCGCCATCCGCACCGCGCCGCTGGTGATGGCGCGGTAGCGGCGATCGATCGAGTGCGCCTTGAACTGGTGGGCCAGCCCGACATGCGCCGGGTCGGTCTTGGCCGCGACCATCAGGCCGGAGGTGTCCTTGTCGATGCGGTGGACGATGCCCGGCCGCGCCACGCCGCCGATGCCGGAGAGCTGGCCGGCGCAGTGGTGGAGCAGGGCATTGACCAGCGTGCCGTCGAAATTGCCCGCCGCCGGATGGACGACGAGACCCGCCGGCTTGTCGAGCACGATCAGATGCTCGTCCTCGAACACTACGTTGAGCGGAATGTCCTGCGCCTCGTTGTGGGCGGGCTTGGGATCGGGCACGACGACCTGGAAGATCGCGCCGCCGATCGCCTTGCGAGCCGGATCGCGGGCGAGCGCGCCGTCGGGGCCGGTGACCGCGCCCGAGGAGATCAACGCCTTCACGCGTTCGCGCGACAGCGTTGGCAGCGCGTCGGTCAGCGCACGATCGAGCCGCCAGCCATGCGCCTCGTCTGCGATCCGCGCTTCTAAGATGGAAACCCCCTGATTCATGTTTTACCGGAAATGGGCATGGGCGTTACGATTTCAAGATCCATACTGAACGGTATGAAAAAAGCTTCGGCCGCTGCCGCGCCCTGCGAAGCGTGCGGCCTGCTGTTCGGCGAGGGCGATGCGGTCACCGCCTTTACGCAGACGGAAAACCTCGCCGCATCGCCCGAGACGCGGTTCGAGATCGACCCTGCCGCGCTGTTCGCAGCGTTGCGGGCGGAGCGGGCCGGCGGGCCCCGGCTGATCGGCTATTGGCACTCGCACCCAAGCGGCGATCCGATGCCGTCGGCCACCGACGCCGCGCTGGCCGCGCCGGACGGCAAGCTGTGGCTGATCCTGGGGGGGGCGGTGGTTACGTGCTGGCGGGCGGGTGTCACCGGCCGCTGGGACCGGTTCGCGCCCGAGACGCTGGTGACCGTCTAGGCCATGACGGTCGGAAGCGGACTGCCGGCAAAAGGCCCATACGGGCAGCAGCGCGCGCCGGTTAGAAGGCCGGGACGGGTGCCTGCTCGTAGCGCGGCGGCGGTGCCGCGCGGACGAGGTCGGCCTGCTCCCGTGCCGCCTGCAGGTGTCGGGCGCATTCGATCAGTTCGTGGAGTTGCGCGGCATAATGGAAGCGGATGATCGCGAAGCCGGTCGCATCGAACGCCCGCATGCTGGGCCCGAGGTGCAACAGGAAGCGGCTGGCCTCGGCGCGCTTGAGCAGCCGGCGGACATGCGGCTGGGAGACGCCGAAGCGCTCCGCCAGCCAGGCGAGCGGCACCTTGGTCGACCCGCCCGGCTGGAATCGGGCATCGGTGCAGGCGAGCACCAGCGTGTGCAGGATCGAACATCCCGCCAGCGGATGCAGAAAGGCGGCACGCAGGGCGGGGAAGGGATCGGTCATTCGGGCCAGTTCGTGCAGCCGTCCGGCCTGGATGGAGAGGAAGGGATCATAGGTCCCGTGATCCCCGATCGTGTCACGGACGGCGATCAGCGCGGGATCAACCAGCGCCGCGGCATCGAGCGCCGCCCGTAGCAGCCCGCTCCACGAGCGCTGGAACGCCGGGGTCGTCCGGCAGGAACCGCCTGCGTCGATCTCGAGAAAGCCGAGATGGGCCATGAAGTCGATCAGCGCGGCGGCGCGATTGGCGGTGAGCAGGCCGGAGCCGGCGCAGATCTGGCGGAGCGAGGACAGCGTGAGCGCGCCCTGCGTCTCCAGATAGGCGGCCGACATCGCGGTGATGTAATGGCCGGCGTCCTTGCAGATCGCGGCAAGCTTCCGGTCCGCCTCGCACACCGCCAGCATGTTGTCCGCCAGGCGGCGGGCGGCGAGGGGGAATGCGGGATGCTCGGCGACCGCGATCCAGCCCGCGGGCAGCGTCTCCCGATCCAAGGTGGCCGATTGCAGCACGATTACCCCCAAAATGTGCATGCCGTGCATAGCATGCCCATTCTGAGAGAAACAATTCGATTCCGGAACGACCCCGGCGGCACCGTCGATCAGGCGGGGGTTGCAGCGATCTGGCGCAGTGCCTGTTCGAACGCTTCGGGCGGCTGGCCGCCGGAGATCAGGTAGCGTCCGTCGAGAACAATCGCAGGTACTGCATTGATTCCGCGTGATTGCCACAGCGCCTCCTCGGCGCGCACTTCCTCGGCGTAGAGGCCGGTGTCGAGCACGTGGGCCGCTTCCCCGGCATCGAGGCCGGCCTGCTCGGCCGCGGCGAGCAGCACCGCGCGGTCGCCCGGATTGCGCCCCTCGGTGAAATAGGCGGTGAACAGCGCCAGCTTGAGCGCCCGCTGGTCGCCGGCGATGCCTGCCCAGTGCAGCAGCCGGTGCGCGTCGAAGGTGTTGTAGATCCGGCTATCGTCGGTCATCGCCATGGTGAAGCCGAATTCGGCGGCGCGCTCGCGGATCATCGCCCGGGTGCCGGCCGATTGCTCGGGGGTCGCGCCATATTTGCGGCCGATATGCTCGACGATATTCTCGCCCTCGGGCGGCATCGCGGGATTGAGCTCGAACGGGTGGAAGCGGATCTCGGCGGTCACGACGTCGGCGGCGCGCGCCAGCGCGGTCTCCAGGCTCCGCAGGCCGATGACGCACCAGGGGCATACCACGTCCGATACGAAATCGATGGTGACGTCGCGGGGCATCGGCAGGTCCTTTCAGCTGTGGTCGCAGCCGTCCATGCGCGCAGTGCGGAAACGGGACAAGCCCGCTGTGTCCGCGGCGCCACACCGGAAGATGATTACGAAATCGTTACAGTTTTCGAAACATCGCGAAGCAGTATCGCGAGTTTTCGACCCTCCTTTTGCGCGCTTCGCCGCGGTCGGCTTCGGCCTCGTCGGCGTGCACGAAGGAGCAAGTGATGAACAAGACTTTCCACCGCGCCCTGCTGGCGTCGTCGTTGCTGATGGGCCTGCCCGTTGCGGCGCACGCCCAGGCGCAGACCGGCGGCGGCAGCGCCACCGAACCGCAGAGCGAGATCACCGTCACCGGCTCGCGTCTCACCAACCCGAATCTCGAACAGGCCGCACCGGTCACGATCCTGTCGGCGCAGGACATCGCACTGACCGGGCAGGTCAATGTCGAGAATATCGTCAACGAGCTGCCGCAGATGATCCCGAGCGTCACGGCCGCGTCGAACAACCCCGGAGGCGGCGTTTCCACCGCGGACCTGCGCGGCCTTGGCGCGACCCGCACGCTCGTGCTGGTCAACGGCCGGCGCTATGTCGCCTATGACAGCAGCCAGGTGGTCGATCTGAACACCATCCCGGCGGCGCTGCTCGAGCGGGTGGAGGTGCTGACCGGCGGCCGGTCGGCGACCTACGGGTCGGATGCGGTCGCGGGCGTGATCAACTTCGTCACCAAGCAGGATTTCAGCGGTGTCCAGGCCAACGCCAATTACCGGCTGACCGGCGCAGGCGACGGCGGGACGTTCAATTCCAGCCTGCTGGTCGGCAAGAATTTCGCGGGCGGCCGCGGCAACATCACGCTGTACGGCGATTATACCAACCGCAAGGGCATCCTGCAGGCCGACCGCAGCTACACCAGCACGACGCTGACCGAAAACGGCACTGGCGGATTCACCGCAGGCGGCTCCGGCACGATTCCGGGAACGCGCATGTCGCTGGGCGGGAAGAGCTACAAGTTCAACACCGACGGCAGCACCTCGTCCTACGCCTCGCCCGGCGACCTCTATAATTATGCGCCGTACAACTATCTGCAGGTGCCGCAGGAACGCTACATGTTGAGCGGCCAGGGGCATTACGAGGTCAGCGACCACCTGACGCTATATGCGGAAGGCCAGTACATCCACAACGAGGTGAAGAACCAGCTGGCGCCGACGCCGTTCACCGGATCGGTCGTGCTCGACACCAATTCGTCGTTCCTGTCCGCGGGTTCCAGGGCGCTGCTGAAGGGCTACGACACCGATGGCGACGGCTATGTCACCACCAACGTCTATCGCCGCATGAGCGAGGTGGGCAACCGCATCTCCGATACCACCAGCGAGGCCTATCGAGGGCTGGTCGGCGCGCGGGGCGAGATCACCGGCGACTGGAAGTATGACGCCTATTTCAGCTACGCCGAAACCAAGCAGACCGAGCTGCAGAGCGGCAACGTGTCGCGCAAGCGCGTGCTGCAGGCGCTGAAGACCACCACCGACACCTCGGGCAACCTGGTCTGCACGGACGCCAGCAACGGCTGCGTACCGCTCAACATTTTCGGCGCGGGCAACATCAGCTCGGCGGCGGCGCAGTTCGTTGCGATCACGACGCGCAATGCCTCCAAGATCACCGAGAAGGTGGCCAGCGGCGTCATCACCAACGACAATCTGTTCGATCTCGGCGCCGGCCCGGCCGGCCTCGTCATCGGCGGCGAGTATCGCGACGAATATGGCAGCTACAATCCCGACGAGGCGCTGTCTTCGGGCGACGTCGTCGGCTTCAATGCCGGCGAGGGCCTGGCGGGCGGCTACAACGTCAAGGAGCTCTTCACCGAGGTCAACGTGCCGCTGCTGGCGGACAAGCCGTTCGTCAAGACGCTCGAGTTCAACGGCGCCTATCGCTATTCCTATTATTCCACCGCGGCCAAATCGGTGAACACCTATTCGGCGGGCCTGGTCTGGGCGCCGATCGCCGATTTCAAGCTGCGCGGCACCTTCGCCCGCGCGGTGCGCGCGCCGACGGTGTCGAACCTGTATAGCGGCCAGTCGCAGAACTATCCGACGGTGACCGATCCGTGCACGAGCAGCGCGGCGGTTTCCAATGCCAATCTGAAGGCGAACTGCATCGCGACGGGCGTGGCGTCGAACCTGCTCGGCACCGCCTATAACGGCGGCAACACCCAGATCGAATCGATCTCGGGCGGCAACCCCAATCTGCGCGAAGAAACCGCGGACACCTACACGCTGGGCGCCGTGTTCCAGCCGAGCTTCGCGCCGCGCTTCTCGCTGTCGGTTGACTATTACCGGGTGAAGATCCGCAACTACATCGCCAGCATGAGCACCGCCAACCTCGTCAAGGCCTGCTACGGCGATGCGAGCAACGGCTGGTCGCCGTACAACAGCAGCTTCTGCAGCCTGTTGCCGCGCGACGGCACCGGCAC
>JAIYAA010000313.1 GCA_027489295.1 Sphingomonadales bacterium
GGACGCACGCCGGCGAAACAGTCGACCTGATGCGCCTCGAGGCTGCGAGTAGAGCTTTGGAGCTGACCGACTTGCCGCTCAAGAACGTCGCCGTACAATCAGGCTACGGTGATGAGCGGACCATGCGGAATGCCTTCCAGCAGCACCTCGGCACCAATCCCGCCATGCATCGCGTACGCTTCTCGAAGCACGCCTGAGCGCCACTTCGGGGGCGGAGCTCGTAAAAGGTGCGATTGTGCCCGCAGATGGAAGAGGTCTTTTGCCGAGACAGCGGCGGGTTCTGGGAGAACCTGCCGTTGAACGGCGGACCAGCGAATGGCGTGATCTGGTCGACTGCTGCCGGGACCCACCGGCGCTTCGTGGGACAAACCTGCCGTTTACGGCCATGGCGGCAAATGTCGCGTCTTGGCGCGAGCGGTCATTCAAGAATACCCGCGTTCGGTTCGAAATTCAGCAACCGGAGCATCGTTTGAAAGCAGGGTCCGTCCGATCCGATCTCTGCTCGCGTAGCTCGGTTAACCGCGATGCCACGCGGGTGTCAGAACCAGCGTTGCTATTGGTGCCTAAACAGGGTCCAATCTCGCAGTAAGTTGGGGGATGCATGCGGATTCGGCTAGATCAGATCACGATCAGACACTTCAAACGGATCGAAGCGCTCACCATCGACCTGAAGCCCGTCACAGCGCTCGTCGGGGGAAACACTAGTGGCAAGTCCAGCGCGCTCCAGGCAGCGCAGCTTGGCGTCTCGATCCTACAGGCCGCCCTTCGCGGGATCCGCGGCGACGGCACGCCCGACTTCGCCGGCACCGTGTCGAACGACAGCGTCCTCTTCCGTCCGACCGAACATCTGCTGGACCTGCGCCGGGGCGACCCAGCGACCCAGAAGCTCGGCTACTCCGTCACCTACACCGGTGTGGACCTGCACACGGACGCGGCCAAGGAACTGACGATCGAGGTCCGGCGCGGCAAGAACGCCAACATAGCCATAAACCGGAGCGGCGACGACGACCTGGCAGCGGTGCTCGCAGATCCCGACACGCCGTTCTCAATCCTGACCCCGGGCCTGTCTGGCATTCCGATGCGCGAGGAGTGGCGCACGAAGGGCGCAATGGACGCCGCCGTCATGCACGGCGACGCGAACCTCTACCTCCGCACCGTGCTCGACCACCTGTTCACCCGTGACCTCGACGAGATGGCGCGCGCCGCATGGAGCCATAACCGCGACATCGGCGTGCTGCCCGACAGCAGGTGGAAGACCTTCTGCACCCTGCTCGACCGCTGCTATCCGGGCACCCGCGTCATCGTGGCGCACGATCCGAGGCGCGACCGCTATGTGCGGGTCGACATCGAGGCGACCGACTCCCGGGTCACGCTCGACATGGCGTCGACCGGCATGCTCCAGGTGATCCAGATTATCGCCTACGCCTGCTTCTACGCCCCGCCCCTCCTTCTGCTCGACGAGCCTGACGCCCATTTGCACGCCGACAGCCAGTCACGCCTCTACGAAGCGCTGCGCGGCGTCGCCGCTGAGACCCACACGCGCATCCTGTTCGCAAGCCACTCACCCCAATTGATCCAGCGGCTGATGTATGACGCCGACGCCGCCGTCGTCTGGATGAGCGACGGCGCCCAGGTGCCCGTCGACGATGCGCAGCGGCCGGCGATCCCCATCCTGATGACGCTCGGCGCGTTGTCGGCAGGCGCCGACGCCTTCGACCCCGGGCGTCCCGTCATCCTGATGACCGAGGACAAGAAGACGAAGCCCGTCCTGGCGCTGGCGCTCGCGAACGGCGCGCCCCAGAACCTCGCCGTCATCTCCTACAACGGCTGCGGCAACCTGCCGGCCGCCCGGCTGCTAGCCAGCATGATAACCGAAATGCGGCCCGACGCGCGGATCATCCTCCACCGCGACCGCGACTTCCGCACCCGGCCCGAGATGGACTTCGAGATCGCGACCGCCGCCGCCGAGCGCCAGCGGAACGGCGTCACCCGCGTGACCGAGGTGTTCACGCCGTTCAACGACGTGGAGCACTCGTTTGCTCAGGCGGGTCACCTCGGGGCCAGGTTCGCTCAGCTCGCGCCCGGGCTGGTCGACGCTGCGATCACCGACGTCACAGCCTTCAGACGCGACCAACTCGTCGCCGCGGCCCGCACCGCGCGGGACCAGATCCGCACGACGGTCTACGACAGCCCGCGAAAGCGCGGGAAACCCGAATGGGCTCAATGCAACATGCCCGCAGATCCGCCTGCAGTCGGCGGCTTCCTTCCCGCCAACGGCCTAATGCCCGTCGCGTTTGAGCATAGTCACGGAAAGATACTGATGGATGGCCTGCGTCCGCGGATGCATCAACTTGTCGGTGGCGCCACTCAGGATTGCGAGAACAGCATATACACTCCTTCGGATCATCTTGTCACGCCGAACTGGTTAAACGCATTCAATGCTCCACCTGTTTAGAGAAACGAGCGAATTTTTAAATTGGACATGAAATAGTAATTGACTCAGGTGTCGGATGTCGGTAGAAGGGTTCATCAGTTAGCGGAATAATTCGCAGGTTGCCGGTTCGAACCCGGTCGGGTCCACCAGTGGGGGCCTGTAGCTCAATCGGGAGAGCAGCGAACTGTTAGCAGACGGGGTGCTCCCTTCGGGTCGAGCGCCCCGTTTCCGTTTATAGCAGAATCGTTCTTGCGAAGTGTTCGCCGACCTTCCGGTGCGGACGCGCAATATCCATATCCTGGACATGAGCGACACGACCAACGAACCGGAAGAAGCGAAGCGCGACTCGCGCGTGGTGAACGCGGCGATCGAGCGATTCCTTGCCTATTACGTCGATCCCACCCATCCGCTTGACTATGCCGTCCTGATCAGCGGACCATGGGGTTCGGGCAAGACCCATCTCATCAAGAAGTTCCTTGGCGG
This sequence comes from Sphingomonadales bacterium, assembly GCA_027489295.1. The sequence continues at coordinate 2,918 of JAIYAA010000313.1, forward strand.
GACGGGCGCCAAGCCGCTCTATGTCAGCCTCTACGGCATGACGTCGGTGTCGCAGATCGAGGAGGAGTTCTACCGCCAGCTGCACCCCATCCTCTCCCATCCAGGCATGGAGCTCGCCGGTGCGGTTACCAAGGGGTTGCTGAAGGGGGCGTTCAAGATCGACCTGAACGGCGACGGGAAGGATGACGGCACAGTCAGCCCCTCCATTCCCGACCTCGACCTGCGGACCGGCCTGGACGATCCGCGCGGCCGCCTGCTTGTCTTCGACGATCTGGAGCGCTGCCGCATCCCCGTCGGCGAGGTGCTCGGATTCATCAACTCCTATGTCGAGCACGAGAAGCTCAAGGCCATCATCGTCGCGAACGAGACGAAGGTGATGGAAGGCGACGACACCTATCTTGAAATCAAAGAGAAGTTGATCGGGCAGACGCTGGAGGTGCTGCCCGAGACCGAGGCCGCGTTCACATCGTTCCTGGCCCTGATCAGCGACCAGCAGACCCGCCGCTTCCTGGAGGCCCATGCCGACGTCGTCCTCGCTGTCCATGCTGAGGGCGGGCGCGGCAACCTGCGCACGCTGAAGCACGCAATGTGGGACTTCGAGAAGCTGTCCAGGCATTTCGAGCAGCGGCACTGGGACGCCCCGGCCAGCATGGCGAAGGTGCTGAAGGGCGTACTGGCGGTATCGATGGAGCGGCGCGCGGGCAAGATGACCGAGGCCGACCTGACGCGGCTGGTCGGCAGCACCTTCCACCGCATGTTCCACAAGGAGGCGACCAGCCAGACGACTGCGGCGGACGAGATCGACGCCCGCTACAAGCAGATCGACTTCGACGACATCGTCCTGCCCACGGGCGTGATCGCGGGCATGCTCTTCCGCGGCGATGTCGATGGCGACGCGATCCGCGCCGGGCTCGACGCGAGCAGCGATTTCCTCCAGCCGAGCGAGCAGCCGCTGTGGCATCGCGCCCACCTAACCTTCTTCGAGGATGATGACGAGGCCGATACCGTGGCCAGGCAGGTCGAGGAGGTGTTTGCCGCGCGAACAGTCAAGGACCGGGGCGAGCTGATGCACCTGTTTGGGATCCGCCTGTGGTTCTCGACGCTCGGGCTGATCGATCGCGACCGCCAGCAGGTCGTCGACGAGGGCATGACCTACATCGCCGCGCTTGAGGAGGCGGGCAACGTTGCCGAGATCGACCGCAACTCCTTCGACCGCGACAACTCCTTCTTCCAGACGCGGGTGATCGACGAGGCGACACCGGAATACCGGACCCTGGCGAACGCCTATGGCGAGGCGTCGCAACGCCTGCGCCGCTCCAAATACCTCTCGATCGCGCATGAGCTCCTGCGCCAACTGCCAGACGAACCCGATGACGTTCTGCTCGACATGGTCGTCAACAATGTGCGCTCGGCACCATATTGGGACCAGCCGGTCCTCGCCGCCCTGCCGCCGGAATACTTCGTCGAGCGCGTCCTCGGCTGGCCGCCGAAGATCCAATCGCGGGCGCTAGAGATTTTGCACGGCCGGCACGAACTGCGCCATGGCGATATGCTCAGCACCGAGCGCGCATGGGTAACTAGGGTCGAGGAGATTCTGATCGCGGCGCTTCCAGACCAGCGCCCAATGAGCCGTGAACGCCTGCGCGCTGCGATCGCTCGCAACCTAACGCCGCTCCGCCCGGATCCGGGGCTCGACGTGTCAGCAAACGGCCCTGAGTTGGAGGAAGAGGATCTCAGCTAATCCCGCGAGAATAGCGAGGCGAATGGCAGATTGCGGTAAAAGCCGACAATCTAACTTTTCATAGGAACGGCTTGTGATGGTCGCCAGCTGCCGAACGATCGTAGGACATTTCCGACGTTCGTAGTTGCCCAACCCGATCACGTTTGTGCTTCGAACCCGATTTACGAAAAGGGGAGTGGGACCTGACCCCTGGGGCTTAATTTTTGCCGCAGTGCGGTAAGTACCCATTTTAAGACTTGCATTTCAATCGGTTAGTTCCCTTCACCGCGGGCGATTAGGCCGACTTCATCCGCGCTTCTTGAATTTCGCCTTGATTACCGTGCCACCCA
>JAIYAA010000334.1 GCA_027489295.1 Sphingomonadales bacterium
AGCGTGCGGCGGAACTGCCAGCGGGTGAGGCCGGCCCATTGGATCGGCGCCTCGTTGATGCCCTTGTAGGGATCGGGCACGCGCTTCGCCGCGATCAGATCCTGCTGGACGCTGCCGGGGACCTTGGCCGCGAACCAGACGGCCTCTTTCGGATGCGCTTTGGCCGCTTCGGCATCGCTGGGGTCGATGCGCACCTGCCAGGCGCCGTCAAGCGACACCGACTGGCGCGGATCGGCCCAGGCCGGCGTGACTAGTGCGAGCAGCGGCAGCAGCGCGAGGGAGCGTGCCTTCACTTCGCGTTCTCCGTCAGCACCACCTTCGCGACGGTGTAGAACGGGTCACTGAGCGGCGACGTGAACTGGAAGCACAGGTCCTCGTCGCCCGCCAGCTTGGGCAGGCTGCCGGTGAAGCGGAACTGCTGCGGCGCGCTGGCCGGATCGGGCAGCGGGAAGGTGGCGACGACGACCGGCTTCACCGCCGAATCCTTGGCGGCGGCGATGCAGCGGGCGGTGATGATCAACTCGCCATGGGTGCTGACATTGTAATGCGCGCGCACCTTGTTGAAATCACGCGCCAGGCCATAATTGCGCGGCGTGCGGGCGACGTCGACGGTGAAGCCGGTCGCCAGGTCCATCGGCGCGGCCGGATAGGCGGTGCAGGTGTCGAACAGGTTGACGTTGAACACCGGCGTATTTTCCTGCGCCTCGGCGGTCAGTGGCACGCGCAGACCGAGCGCGCCCCTAGGGCACGCCACCATGTCCGAGCTGGTGCGGGTGAGCAGCGCCGTCCGGCTGGTATCGAAGCTGCGCGGGGCGGCAGTGACGATGCCGGAAGCATCGAACGCCGCGGCGGTGACCGTCGTACCGGGCTTGAGCGTCAGCGGCCCCTTGTAGGCAGGCGACTTGGCCGTCGGTTGCTTGCCGTCGAGCGTGTAGCGGATCGTGCCGAAGCCGGTCTGGGCGGCGAGCGCCACCTTGGCCTGGTTCGCCCGCAGCGCCTCGCCGCGCGTGCCCTGCAGCTTGTAATCGACGGCGAAGGCGCTGTCGGCGACTTCCATGCCCGAACGGCGCCAGCGCGCGATCTGCGGCTGGAGGCGCGTCACGAAGCCGGTGAAGTCGCGCTTGTCCTTGGCCGACCAGGTGATCTCGGCGATCGCCGCGGCGCGCGGGAACAGCATGTGCTGCACCTGGTACGGCGTGATCAGATACTCGCTCCACGCATTGCCCTGCGCGCCCAGCACATGGCTCGCCTTGGCCGCGTCGATACCGACAGGCATCGGCTCGTACTTGTAGACATCGGCCAGCGTCTGGATCGACAGGCGGCCCGGCGGTTCGTCGCGGCGATCGCTCTGCAGGCTGTCGAGATAGAGGGTGGGGGCGGGGGTGAGCACGACGTCGTGCCCCTGGTTGGCGGCTTCGACCGCGCCCTTCTCGCCGCGCCACGACATCACCGATGCCGAGGGCGGCAGACCGCCTTCGAGGATTTCGTCCCAGCCGATCAGGCGGCGGCCATGGCTTTCGAGATAGGCGCCGAACTGGTCGATCATCCAGCTCTGCAGCCCGTTTTCGGTCTTGATGCCCAGCGCCTTCATCTGCGCCTGCACCTCCGGCGAGCGCTCCCACTGGTCCTTCACCGCCTCGTCGCCGCCGAGATGGACATAGGTGCCGGGGAACACGGCCATCAGCTCGTCGAGCACTTCCTTGACGAAGGCGATGCCCTTGGGGCCGGGGTTGAACAGATAGGGGTTCACGCCCCAGTCGTGCGACACCTCGGGCTTGTCGCCGAAGATGCCGAGTTCGGGATAGGCGGCGACCAGCGCCTGGGCATGGCCGGGCAGGTCGATCTCGGGGACGATGGTCACCCCGCGCTCGGCCGCATAGGCGACCAGGCCTTTCAGCTGTTCCTGGGTGTAGAGGCCGCCGACCTTTGGGCCCGGCGCGCCGCCGGTGCTCGGCGGGGTGCGCCAGCCGCCCACTTCCGTAAGCTTGGGGTAGCGCTTCACCTCGAAGCGCCATCCCTGATCATCGGTGAGGTGCAGGTGGAGCGTGTTGAGCTTCACCGACGCCATCTGGTCGACCACGCCGTAGACGAACTCGATCGGCTGGAAGTGGCGGGCAACATCGAGCATCAGCCCGCGCCAGCCGAAGCGGGGAGTGTCCTCGACGCTGAGCGCAGGCAGCTTCACCGCCGTGCCGAAGCCATGGTCCGGGCTGAGCAGCTGCGCCAGCGTCATCGCGCCGTAGAGCAGGCCGCGGTCGCCCGAGGCGGCGATGCGCACGCCCTTGGCGTCGATGGTGAGGCGGTAGGCCTCGGCGCCCTTGATGCTTGCGTCGCGTTCGAGCCGGATCGCGCCGCTGCTGCCGGTGGCGTCCAGCGTCAGGCCACGCTCGACCTTCACATGCGCGGCGAGCAGCTTACCGGCGTTGACGGCGGCGGTATCGCCCGCCGGTACGGCGATGCCGGTGCCGTTCGCCACCGTGAAGCTGCCCTTACCCAGAACCACGCTGGCGGGCAGGGGGGTGAGCGGCGGCACCGTCTGGGCAACAGCCGTGGTGGACAGCAGCAGCGCCGCCCAGCCGGAATGCCTTGCCTGCTTCAGGAACGCGCGCATCGGAAACTCCCCTCGTTGGCGGCCGCCGAACGGGGCCGGAGCAAGGGTGTAACCAATTTAGATCCTATCGGACAATAGGCTTGCGCAAACGGACATAGTTCTTTGCAATTAACCCCTTGACCAAGTCGCTTGAGGCTGTTGGTATCGTCATACCAATGTAGATCCCTAGGCGAACGTTTGCGTCCGCCGGGGAACTTGCCGTAGGCGCTGCTGTTCCGGTTGGGCACCGGTGTCAGGCAAGGGGGAGGAAAGATGACGTTTTCGGATCAGATCGGCCGGTTTCGCGAGGGCAATCCGTCGCCGCTCTATCTGCAGTTGCAGCAGCTGATCCGCGAGGCGATCAGCGGCAAGATCCTCGCCCAGGGCGACGCGATCCCGCCGGAGCGCGATCTTGCGGTGGAATATGACGTGTCGCGCATCACTGTGCGCAAGGCGATCGGCGGGCTGGTCGAGGAAGGCCTGCTCACCCGCCGCCGCGGTGCCGGCACCTTCGTCGCCGAACGCGTCGAGAAAAGCTTCTCGAAGCTGTCGTCGTTCACCGAGGACATGGCCGCGCGCGGCCGCGCCGC
>JAIYAA010000064.1 GCA_027489295.1 Sphingomonadales bacterium
CGCCCGCGACAGCGCCGCCACCGCCGCCGACCAGGCTGGCCGCCTGTTCCGCTTCGGGCGCAGCGACTTTCTCTCGCTGCTGTCGGCGCAGAGCAGCCTCGCCCAGGCCGAGGCCAGCTATGCGACGGCGCAGGCAAAGCTGCCCGACGACCAGATCGTGATCTTCCTCGCGCTCGGCGGCGGCTGGGAATAAAGAGCGGCCATGACCTTCACCGATATTGCGAGCCGGACCTACAACCATAATTTCCGGCTCGACCCGATCGTCCGCAGCCTGCTCGACACCGATTTCTACAAGTTGCTGATGCTGCAGATGATCCGGCATCGGAACCCGGGCACGCAGGTGACCTTCTCGCTGATCAACCGCACCCGGAGCGTGCGGCTGGCCGAGGTGATCGACGAGGCCGAGCTCCGCGCCCAGCTCGACCACGCCCGCTCGCTGCGCTTCACCAAGAAGGAACTGATCTGGCTCGCCGGCAACAGCTTCTACGGCAAGACCCAGATGTTCGCGCCGGACTTCATCGCCTGGCTCGCGGAGTTCCAGCTGCCGGCCTACGAGCTGGAGCGCCATGACGGCCAGTTCCTGCTGCACTTCGACGGCCCCTGGACGCACACCACCATGTGGGAGATCCCGGCGCTGACCATCGTCAACGAACTCCGCTCGCGCGCGGCGATGCGCGGTCGCGACCGGTTCGCGCTCGACGTGCTCTACGCCCGCGCCAAGGCCAAGCTGTGGGACAAGGTCGAACGGCTGCGCGCGCTTCCGGATTTGGTGCTGTCGGATTTCGGCACCCGGCGGCGCCACGGCTTCCTGTGGCAGCGCTGGTGCGTCGAGGCGCTGAAGGAAGGGCTCGGCCACCGCTTCATCGGCACCTCCAACGTGCTGCTGGCGATGGATGCCGACCTGGAGGCGATCGGCACCAACGCGCATGAGCTGCCGATGGTCGAAGCCGCGCTGTCCACGGACGATGCCAGCCTCGCCGACGCGCCCTATCGCGTGCTCGAGCAATGGCGTGCGCATTATGGCGGCAACCTACTGATCGCGCTGCCCGATGCGTTCGGCACCACCTCTTTCCTCGCACGTGCGCCCGACTGGGTGGCGGACTGGACCGGCTTCCGACCGGACAGCGCGCCGCCCATTCCCGGCGGCGAGCAGATCCTGCGCTGGTGGCAGGACCATGGCCGCGACCCTCGCGAGAAGCTGCTGATCTTCTCCGATGGCATGGACGTCGAATCGATCGAGGCGACCTATCGCCATTTCAACGGCCGGGTGCGGACGAGCTTCGGCTGGGGCACCAACCTCACCAACGACTTCCGCGGCTGCGACCCTGACGGCGAAGCCGGGCTGGAGCCGATCTCGCTGGTCTGCAAGGTGGTGGCGGCGAACGGCCGACCGGCGGTCAAGCTCTCCGACAATCCGGCCAAGGCGACCGGCGAGCCGGCCGAGATCGAACGCTATCTGCGCGTGTTCGGCGACGCAGGTCGCGCCGAACACGCCGTGCAAGTTTAGCGTTTTGTTAGCGCATTTTCCGAGTCGGTGTCCGTACCGGGCACCTTGAAAATGCTTTAGCCGCGCCAGTCCACCGAATTGCCATAGGGGTGGCACACCGCGAGCACGCGGCGCTCCTCCCCGCCGGGAAACCAGCTGAGCGACAGGCGGACTTCGCTGCGCGTCTCGGTCCATTCGAAGCCGACCCAGGCGAGCGGCCGCTCGGGGGTGGCGAACTGCCCGGCATCCTGGATCATCGCCACCACCGCCGCGCGATCGCGCGGCGGCAGATATTGCAGCACCATCGAGTGCATCACGACCCTGCACACGCCCTCGGCCTGCGGCACGGCAAGCTGCTTCGCCAGCCATTCGGACGCGTCGCCCTGCTCCAGTTGCGGCGGGTGGCGGCGCGCCATCGCCAGTGCCTGCTCCAGCCGGTGCAGCCGGGCGGGCTGGTCCGCGAAGATATACGCCATCAGCCGTTCGCAGGTGGCGGGATCCCCGGCATCGAGCGGATGGAGGTCGACGCCGCGCGCCGATACCACGTCGAGCGGCGCCGGCTGCGGCGCCGGGCCATGCCAGTCGGGCACAACCTGCACCGGCGAATGGCCATCGCCGGCGAGCACGCCGCCGAGATCGAAACCGTACCGGCCGAGATTGAGGTTGAGGCCGCAGCTGGATCCGATCTCGAGAAGCTCGAAAGGCAGGCCGAAGCGGCGACGGACCTGCATCAGCGCTGCCACCAGCGCACCGGACCGGCCGACTTCGTTGGTCTGCGGCGTCCGGCGGAGAAATCCGGCGATCAGATCGTCCTCGGCGGCGAGCGCCTCGCCGATCGCGCCGTCGAAATCGTCATGCTCGTGCCGGTAAAGCGCTGCCAAGGCCGGCGGATTGCCGCGACGGGCGAGGAAATGCAGCGCGGCATTGAAGCGCATCGCTAGCGCCGCCGAGGCCGCGTCCCCCTCCCAATGGGTGATGACTGCCTGGCTATGTGCACCCCGGTGCAATTGCCGGAGGCCAGCGGCGAGCACCTCCCCCACGAAGGGCGACCCAAGCTCGCCCGAAACCCGGGCCATCCGGGCGAGTTCCGCCAATCCCGTCCGGACCGATATCATTGTCATTATGCTCTTCCCGGGCAGTGGCCGACGCATCGGATCTTTTTGCCGGGGGCCGTTCGATTCGCAATCCGATCGAACGGCCACTCCCGGAGGTGTCGTAGGTCGATCAGAAGCTCTGCCAGTCATCGTCCGCGCTGCTGTTGCGGACCAGCGCCGAGACGGCGGCTGCCGGCAGCGGCTTCACATTGCCGCCGCTGAAGCGCGACGGGGCCACCCGCGCCGCGGGTGCCGACATGCCGTTGCCCACGTTGAAGCGGCTTGCCTGCTCGGAGAGCACCGAGACTTCGCTTGCCAGGTTGCGGGCAGCCGCCGAGGTTTCTTCCACCATCGCGGCGTTCTGCTGCGTGGACTGGTCCATCGAGCCCAGCGCGGCGCTGATCTCGGTGACCGCGCTCGACTGTGCGTGGTTGTCCGAAGCCATGTTGCCGAGCAGGTGATGGACTTCGCCGACGCCCGCCGAAATATCGGCCAGCGCACCGTCCACCCGCTGCACGGCCTGCACCGCGGTAACAATGTCGCTCTGCGTGGCGGTCAGCTGATCGCGGGCGCGACCGGCCTCTTCTTCCGCGCGCATCGCCAGGGCCGAGACGAGATCGGCGACCACCGCGAAGCCGCGGCCCGCCTCACCGGCGCGACCGGCTTCCACCGCGGCGTTCATCGCGAGAACGCGCGTCTGGAAGGCGATCTTGTCGAGGCCTTCGATCACGCTGTCGATGCCCTTGGCGCTTTCCGACACGCGGGTCATCGCCTGCACCGCCTCGTCCGCGGTCGAGCGACCGTTGTTGACGGTCGACATGGTGCCGTCGGCGCGCTCCACCGTCTGGCCCGCGGCCGAGGCAGTAGCCTTCAGACGCTGGTCCATCTGGGTGACGGCGGCGGCCGTTTCCTCGAGGCTGGCGGCATTTGCCTCGGTGCGGCGGGCAAGGTCCTCGCTCGCCTGGGCGATCTCGTTCGAGCCAGTGCGGATCGAGGTGGTCGCCTCGATCACCGACGAGATCAGCTCGCGGAGGCTCGACAGGGCGTTGTTGAAGTTGGTCTTCACCACGCTGTATTCGCCGGGGAAGGTGGCGGTGATCTGCGCGGTCAGGTTACCCTGGGCCAGTTCGGCCAGATGGTTCGAAACCGTTTCGACGACCATCTTCTGCGAAGCCTCTGCCTCCGCATTCGCCGCATCGGCCGCCGCCTTGGCGAGCGCGGCATCGCGGAACACCAGCACGGCACGCGCCATGTCGCCCAATTCGTCACCGCGCGCGGTGGCCGGCACTTCGACGTTGTTGCGACCGGCGGCCAGGTCGGCCATCGTGCGGGTGAGTTGGCTGATCGGGCGGGCAATGATCCGGCTGAGCATGACGGCCAGGCCGATCGCGATGCCGATCAGCGCGATCGCGCCGGTGATCAGCACGGTGGTGGCGGTCGCGATCGCGCCTTCCTGACGCGCGCCGTTCTTTTCGATGGCTTCGGCCTGGGCGTCCTTGATCGCGCGCAGCGGCAGCACCGCGGCGGAGACCAGCACCGCCTTGCCGGCGCCGCGAACCTCGGTCTGGGCGGCATCGCGCCGGCCTGCCTTCACTTCGGAAATCAGGCGATCGCCCCACTTCTCGCGCCACGACAGCGTTTCTGCCCGCGACTTGCGCAGCGCCTCGAGCAGCGCCGGATCGGTCAGCAGCTTCTCGAGCTCGGCCGAGGTATCGTCATATTCCGCGCGACCTTCGTCATACGACTTCAGATAGGTCGGATCGGCCGTGACCAGGAACCCCCGCAACTGGCTGTTCTGGCGCAGCAGCGCCGTCTCGAGCGTCAGCGTCTTCGCGTGAATCTGCTGGCTGAGGTTGTTCTGATCGGTGACCGAGCGGATCATCGAGATGTTCATGAAGAACACGACCATCACGATCGCCGCCGATGCGCAGATCAGCAGGAACGAAAGTGCGAGCTTCCTCGGAATTTTCATCGATGCAATCATTTCTGGTCTTTCCGATACCTTGTAGCGCGCCCCGACACGTTGCTTTCAATGCCGGCGTGCGCCCGCGCCGGATCGATCGCCGATGGATGGGGTAATGGCCAGATCACGCGCGGCACCCGTGGTGTGCACGACCGCGCGACGAGGCCAATCCAGCCCTTGCGCCGACGTTTGCACTGCCATGAAACCGATCTCGCATGCGCATTCCCACCCCATTCCCGGCCTGTGGTTGATCGCATTATAGGAACAATACCTTACCGAGCGGTCACCGCGCGCAGAAACAGTCCATCGGAGAAACACTTAGGTTTCCCGGGAATTAAGATTCTCTTCACGAAGTAGCGCTTGGGGCTTGGGCGCAAGTCGCGCCAATTCAGCAGCAGCTACCGTTCGCTGGAGCTGCGCGATAGTTGGGTAGTAGCGTCGAAGGAGCGGTCTTGGCCGCAGCCGGGCACGAATTAGCGGGCGCTTTGGCCCGCTATCCCGTTCCGCACTACGGAAAATCCAGAAGAATGCCTTTATTTGCGGTCCTTGCGGCCGCCCTTCCAGTAGAGAAGGCCGGCAACGATCGCTGCAGATCCGATGCCGATCGCTGCACCCATGCCGAGCTGCCGGTTGCTCGGCCCGCGGCGCTTGGCCGCGGCGGCCTGCTCCTTGGCGACGGCGATGGCCTCGCCCTCCCCTGCAGCATCGTGCGGGGCTTCGGCGATCGGATAAGGCGACTGGGAGTCGGCGGGCACGGGCGGTTTCTTGCTCATGAGATTCCTTCGATTACGCGGCCAGGGACCGCCATCGTCATGCGGCGAACCGGCACCGGCTTGCAAGGCGCAACCACTCTCCGCAATAGCGGTACGCGATGAACCCGATCTATTCTTCGATGGGCACCACCATCTTCGAGGCCATGTCCGCACGGGCGCGGGCGAATGGCGCGATCAACCTCGGCCAGGGCTTTGCCGACGGACGGGGGCCGGAGGCGGTGCTGGAAGCCGCCGCCCGCGCCGTCCTTGATCGCTCGAACCAATATCCGCCGATGGCCGGGCTGCCCGAACTGCGCCAGGCCATCGCGGGCCATTACACGCGGCATCAGGCGCTGAACCTCGCGCCCGAGGAAGTGATCGTCACCTCGGGTGCGACCGAGGCGCTGGCCGCCGCGCTGCTTGCGCTGATCAAGCCCGGCGACGAGGTGCTCTGCTTCCAGCCGCTCTACGACGCCTATGTGCCGCTGATCCGGCGCGCCGGCGGGATTCCCCGCTTCGTACGGCTCCGCCCGCCCGAATGGCGCATCGAGCGCGCCGCGCTGGAGGCAGTGGTAACGCCGAAGACGCGCCTGATCCTGCTAAACAACCCGCTCAACCCGGCCGCGACGATGACCAGTGCCGAAGATCTGGCGATGCTCGCAGAGTTCTGCGTCGCCCACGATCTCACGGCGATCTGCGACGAGGTATGGGAGCATGTGACCTTCGACGGCGCGCGCCACCTGCCGCTGATCGGCTTTCCGGGCATGCGCGATCGTACGGTAAAGATCGGCAGTGCCGGCAAGATCTTCGCGCTCACGGGTTTCAAGGTCGGCTGGATGTGCGCTGCCCCGGACATCGCGCGCGTGCTGTCCAAGGCGCACCAGTTCCTCACCTTCACCACACCGCCCAACCTGCAATGGGCAGTAGCGGAAGGGCTGGCGACGCAGGATGCGTGGGTGCAGGCGGCGCGCGCCCGCTTCCAGGCCGGCCGCGACCGTCTGGCAGCCGGCCTGCGCGACGCGGGTTTCACGGTGCTGCCCAGCGCTGCCACCTATTTCCTCTCCGTCGATCTTGCCGCGTCGGGCTTCACGATGGACGACGTGACCTTCAGCGAACGCCTGGTCGACGAGGCGAAGGTCGCGACGATCCCCGTCTCCGCCTTCTATGCCGAGGATCCGGTGACCAGCGTCGTCCGCTTCTGCTTCGTCAAGGAAGACAACGTGCTCGACGAAGCGATCGCGCGTGTGAAGGCCTGGCGCGCGGCGCTAGGCTGATCGCTCAGATCCGGTCGAGCACCCCGCGCTCGGTAATATAGCCGGTCACCAGCCGTGCCGGGGTTACGTCGAAGGCGGGGTTCAGCGCCGGCGAATCCGTCACGCGGATTGTGGAGATCCGGCCGTCTGCGTCGGGGCCGGTCAGCCGCGTCACTTCTTCGGCCGATCGGTCCTCGATCGGGATGTCGGCACCGCTCGCGGTCGCCGGATCGAAGGTCGTGTAGGGCAGCGCGACATAGAAGGGCACGCCATTGTCATGTGCCGCCAGCGCCTTGAGGTAGGTGCCGATTTTGTTGCAGACATCGCCGTTCGCCGTCACCCGATCGGTGCCGACGATCACCGCGTCGACCTTCCCCTGCATCATCAACAGCCCGCCGGCATTGTCGGCGATCACCGTGTGCGGCACGCCGTGGTTGCGCAGCTCGAACGCGGTCAGCAGCGCACCCTGGTTGCGCGGCCGGGTTTCGTCGACCCAGACATGCACCGGAATGCCCGCATCATGGGCGAGGTAGATCGGCGCCGTCGCGGTGCCATAGTCCACCGTCGCCAGCCACCCGGCATTGCAATGGGTGAGGATATTGAGCGGGCGGCCCGGGTTCTTCGCATGCAGCCGGCGCAGCAGGTCCAGGCCGTGCTCGCCGATCGCGCGGCAAAGCTCGGCATCCTCGTCGCAGATCGCATCGGCGCGGGTGAACGCGGCAGCGGCGCGCTCGGCGAAAGGCAGCCCCGCCACCGCCGATCGGACCTGATCCAGCGCCCAGCGCAGGTTGATCGCGGTCGGGCGCGTTTCGACCAGCGTCGCATAGGCGCTTTCGAGCCCCGCATCGCTGGCATCGACCGCCAGCGCCATGGCGAGACCATAAGCGGCGGTGGCCCCGATCATCGGCGCGCCGCGGGTCCACATCTCGCGGATCGCGATCGCTGCGGCATCGAGGCTGTACAGTTCGACCCAGCGGACTTCCCAGGGAAGTTGCCGCTGGTCGAGGATACGGATCCCCTTCCCGTCCGCCGTGCGGGCAATCGATCGGGTATGCCGGCCTTCGAGGATCACAGGCGAATCTCCACAAGCGCGTGAATGTCGGCGGGCCCGCCGCCGCGATCGATCAGCAGCGCGCCCAGCCCTGCCGCGCGGGCGGCGTCGATCTCTGCCTGGACATCCGACACGAACAGGATTTCCTTTGGTTCAAAGCCAGTTGCAGCGGCAATCTTGGCGTAGCTCTCAGCTTCACGCTTCGGCCCGGTGGTGGTGTCGAAATAGCCGGAAAGCATCGACGTCAGGTCCCCGGCGACCGAATGGCCGAAGAGGAGCTTCTGCGCGTCGATCGAGCCCGACGAATAGATGTAGATCGCCACGCCCGCGCTGTACCAGCGATGCAGCGCCTCTGGCGTATCGGGATAGACATGCCCTTGCAGCGTCCCGTCGGCATAGCCCTGCGCCCAGATCAGCCCCTGCAGCGTCTTGAGCGGCGTCGCCTTGCGATCTTCTGCGATCCACCCCAGCAGCGTGGCGACCTTGTCGGCGCCGGGCACCTCGGCGAGGATCGGCGCCACTGCCTCAGAATGCTTGGCGACATAGTCGGCCAAGTGCTTCTGGGCATAGGGAAACAGCACCTCCGCTACGAAGGCGATACTGCTGGTGGTCCCCTCGATGTCGAGCAGGACGGCCTTGGCTTGGGTCATGATGTGTCTCGCTGCGCCGCACTCAGGCGGCGACGGGCTCGTGGCGCGGAAAACGATCGGCGATGGTGTCGCCGGTGAACTGGGCGATCCACCCATCGGGGTTGATGAACAGCCGGATCGCGGTGAAGCGTGGTGCCGGTCCCATGTCGAACCAGTGCGGCGTCCCTGCGGGCACGGAAATCAGATCCCCAGCCTCGCAAAGAACGGCATAAACCCGGTTGTTCAGATGAAGTGTGAACAATCCCTCCCCCTCGACGAAGAAGCGGACCTCGTCCTCGGCATGGCGATGTTCCGACAGGAACTTGGTGCGGAGCACGGCTTTCTCGGGATGATCGGGCAGCATCCGGATCACGTCGACCGAGCGATAGCCCTGCTCCGCCTTCAGCCGCTCGATCTCGGGCGCGAAGGCGATGAGCACGTCCTCCTGCCCGGCGTCGAGCGCGATGGCGCGCGCGGGCCAGCGCTCGAAGCGCACGCCGTGGATCGCAAGTTCCTCGGCGATCGTCACCGGATCCCTTGTATCGAGCAGGGGTGCGTCCCCGGTTTCCGCGAAAATTCGAAGCTGGCTCATCGTGCCCCTGCCTGTCTGAAGCTGGCCTCGGCGCGCTCGGCGGCGATCATCCATTCGGTCGCCTCGAGCACGCGTTCGGCCTCGTCCACGTCCTTGCCCCAGGCATAGAGCCCGTGGCTGCGAATGAGATACGCCGGAATGGCGCCGGGGGCCAGCAGTGCCGGGCGGATCGCCGCCTCGATCACGGCCATGTCCTGGCTGTTGTCGACGATCGGCAGCCGCACCTCGGCCGCATGGGTGGTGTGGCCGGGATAGGCCTTGAGCATCTCGTGCCCCGCCAGCGTCCAGCCGTCCGCTGCGGTCGCCCGGCTCAGCCCCACGGCATTGGGCGAATGGCCGTGCAGCACCGCCCCCGTCTCTGGAAACAGGCGATAGATCGCGAGATGCAGATCGGTCTCCGCGGAGGGCTTGCCGGCGGTAAGCGGCAGGCCGTCGATATCGACGCGCATCAGCCCGTCTGCGGTCAGGCGCCCCTTGTGCCGGCCGGAGACCGTGAGCGCGATGCTGCCATCCTCCAGCCGCGCCGAATAATTGCCCGAAGTCGCCGGCGCCCAGCCGCGCGCATCGAGGCGGCGGCCCACATCGATCAGCGCCGCGACGGCCTGTTCATAGGACATGTTCATGCGGCGCCTCTAGCGCTTCGCGGGCGCGGCGCGACAGGCATTTTTTAGCCGCCCGAACAGTGCGGCCGGGCTGCCGCGACGCGGCGCGATTCGTGCAATAGGGGAAACGCCGCAGCCGAACATCCGTCCCGAAACGGCATGACAGATCGATGAACCGGGCAACGCACGCGCCGAAACGCGCCAATTCCAGGCCATGGCCAGCGCATCGTTAACGCTGCTTCTGCTATACGGTTGCCAGGGCATGACAGAAATTTGCGGGCGCAGAACAATATCATGAAGTCTGAGGCTATGATTCAATCGCGTCGGGCGCTGCTCAAGTCGGCGCTGGTGATGGCGAGTGGCGCGGCGGTTTCGGCCTGCGCCTCCCGGACGATCGGGACGACGATGGCATCGGCATCGCCTGCCCCGGTCCCGCCGCGGATCCAGCCCGCGCATGCCGCAACGCTTGGGGAGGCCCCCCGGGTTGCAGCCCAGGCACGGATCATGCCGGCCGGTATTCGGCCGGAGCTGTTCAAGCGCGCGACCGCGGCGCTGGATCGCCATTCGATGAAGGTCGACACGCACGATCGCATCGCGATTGCCGATTTCTCCAAGCCCTCGTCGGAGGCGCGCTTCTTCCTGGTGAACATGGGCACCGGCGAGGTCGAGCCGCTGATGGTCGCGCACGGCATCGGCTCCGATCCGGGGCACACCGGCGTGCTCCAGCGCTTCTCCAACCAGATCAATTCGGAAGCGACCTGCGAAGGCGCCTTCCTGACCGCCGATTATTATGTCGGCAAGCATGGTGACTCGCAGCGACTGATCGGGCTCGACCCGACCAACAACAATGCGCTTGCCCGCGCGATCGTCATCCACTCCGCCTGGTATGCGAACCCGGACATGATCCCGAAGCACGGCAAGCTAGGCCGCAGCCAGGGCTGCTTTGCGGTCGGCGAGCGGCAGCTGGCCAAGGTGTTCGACCGCCTAGGCCCGGGTCGGATGATCTACGCGGCAAAGGCGTAAGCCTCTTTCCAAGCCGCTTCTCCCTCGCGGGCGGCCTGGGGTGACGGGCGTCCGGCGCGGGCGCGTGTCCCGCCCCTACCCCTATCAAACCCGCGCTCGCGGGGTTGGCAGGCCATGGTCCCCGGCATAGGACACACGCATGGCCGATCCGCATCCGTTCTTCGCGCTCCACCGCCACGGGATGATCCGGGCGGGCGTCTGCACCCCCGTGGGCACGGTGGCCGATCCCGCCGCCAACGCCCGCGCCGCGATCGCGCTGGCGCAGCAGGGCGACGCGGCGGGGGCCGACATCCTGGTGTTCCCCGAACTCAACGTCACCAGCTATGCGATCGACGACCTCCACCTGCAGGATGCGATCCTCGCCGCCTCCGAGGCCGGCATCGCCGCCATCGTCGAGGCCAGTCGCGCGCTGAAGCCGGTGCTGCTGATCGGCGCCGCGCTCGTGCGCAACGGCCGGCTGTACAATTGCGCCGTGGCGATCGCCCGCGGCCGCATCCTTGGCGTGGTCCCGAAAACCTATCTGCCGAACTACCGCGAATACTATGAGAAGCGCTGGTTCGCCTCGGGTGCGGGCCTGCGCGATCTGGATATCAGGGTCGCCGGCCAGACCGTGCCGTTCGGCCCGGACCTGCTCTTCGCAGCCGAGGATCTGCCCGACTTCGTCTTCCATATCGAGATCTGCGAGGATTACTGGGCGCCGCAGCCCCCCTCGACCGAGGGTGCGATGGCCGGGGCGCTGGTGCTGTGCAACCTCTCGGCGTCGAACATCGTGATCGGCAAGGGCCGCGAGCGCGAGATGCTGTGCGCGTCGCAAAGCTCGCGGACGATCTCGGCCTATCTCTATTCGGCGTCCGGCCCGGGCGAGAGCACCACCGATCTCGCCTGGGACGGCCAGGGCCTGATCTACGAGTTCGGCGAAAAGCTCGCCGGCTCGCAGCGTTTCGAGCTTGCCGACGCGATCACCTATGCCGATCTCGATCTCGAGCGGCTGCGGCTCGAGCGGCTGCGCGACGGCACCTTCAACGACAATGCCCGCACCGCCGGACATCCCGAGACGCGCTTCCGCCGCATCGCGTTCGCGCACCAGCCGGACTATGCCGATCGCGGCCTGATCCGCCCGATCCGGCGCTTTCCCTTCGTGCCCAATACGCCCGCCGCGCTGGAAGAGGATTGCTACGAGGCGTTCAACATCCAGGTAGAGGGGCTGCGTCAGCGCATCGCCTCCACCCGGAGCAAGACGCTGGTGATCGGCATTTCGGGCGGGCTCGATTCCACCCATGCGCTGATCGTCGCCGCCAAGGCGATGGACCGGCTGGGCCGCCCGCGCACCGATATTCTCGGCTATACCATGCCCGGCTTCGCCACCAGCGAGGGGACCAGGTCCAATGCCTGGGCACTGATGCGGGCAGTCGGCATCACCGCGGCGGAGATCGACATCCGCCCGGCGGCCCGGCAGATGCTCGCCGATCTCGACCACCCGTTCGCGCGCGGCGAGCCGACCTACGACATCACCTTCGAGAATGTGCAGGCGGGCCTGCGCACCGACTATCTGTTCCGCCTGGCCAACCACCATCACGGCTTCGTGCTCGGCACGGGCGATCTCTCCGAGCTGGCGCTGGGCTGGTCGACCTATGGCGTGGGCGACCAGATGAGCCATTACGGCGTCAACGCCGGCGTGCCGAAGACGCTGATCCAGTATCTGATCCGCTGGAGCGTCGAGAGCGGCCAGTTCGATGGCGAGGCGGCGGCCGTGCTGCTCTCGATCCTCGATACCGAGATTTCCCCGGAGCTGGTCCCTGTCGATGCCGACGGCAAGATGCAGAGCACGCAGGACCGGATCGGCCCGTACGAACTGCACGACTTCTTCCTGCACCATGTCGCGCGGTTCGGGTTGAAGCCGTCCAAGGTCGCGTTCCTGGCCTGGCATGCCTGGCGCGATGCCGAAGCGGGGCTGTGGCCCATCGGTTTCCCGCGGGCCGGCCGAAACCAGTATGATCTGGCGACGATCGCCAAATGGCTGGAGGCGTTCCTCTTCCGCTTCTTCCAGACCAGCCAGTTCAAGCGGTCGGCACTACCCAACGGCCCCAAGGTCTCCCCGGCTGCCGCGCTTAGCCCACGCGGCGACTGGCGCGCGCCATCGGACAGTGTGGCGACCGCCTGGATCGAGGAACTCCGCGCCGCCCTGCCCTGATCGGCTTACCGGCGCGCCGTCTGCCGGATCTTGCGAAGCAGCTCGTGGGATTCGAACGGCTTGCGCAATACGCTCACCTTCGGTGCCGCGATCGCGTCGAGCTTGGCGGAATCGGCGAAACCGGTGATGAGGATTACCGGCAGCTCCCGATCGATCGACGCCACCTGTTCGGCGACCTCGCTGCCGCTGAGTTCCGGCATCGCGAAATCCACCACGAGCACGTCGAAGCGCTGCGATCCGACCAGCGCCACGCCCGCGGCCCCATCTGCCGCCTCCGCGACCACCGCTCCGGCGGTGCGCAGCATCTCGGCAAGCGATGCGCGCACCTGCTTGTCGTCGTCCACCAGGGCGACCGAGACGCCGGCAAGGCTGATCCGCTCGTCGCGCGCCGAATCGTCTTGAACGGCGCGGCGCGGCGGCACGGTCGCGATGGGCAGAAGCAGCGTGATTGCGGTGCCACGCCCCATTTCGCTGTCCACCAGCAGCGTACCGCCCGATTGACGCATCACGCCGAACGCCATCGAGAGGCCCATCCCGGTGCCCTTGCCCACGCCCTTGGTGGAAAAGAACGGCTCAACCGCGCGTGCCACCACATCCGGCGCCATGCCGGTACCGGTGTCGGCAACGGTGAGTGCAACATAGTCGCCCGCCGGCAGATCGGGCGAGACCTTGCCCGAACGCAACTCGGCCGAGATCGTCAGCACCCCACCTTCGGGCATCGCATCGCGCGCGTTGAACGCGAGGTTCAATACCGCCAGTTCGAGCTGCAACGCATCGGTCTGGACGTTCCACACCGGATCGATGCGATCGATCCGCACCCGGCTGAGCGGTGCCACCGCGCGTTCGACCAGGCCCGCCATGCCCCCGATCAGTTCCGCGAGGCGCACCGACTTCACGTCGAGCCGCTGCTTGCTCGAAAAGGCAAGCAACTGCCCGGTCAACTGCCGTCCGCGCTCCACCGCGTCGAGCGCGCTGGAGGTCCAGCGGATCACGCGGTCGGCATCGTCGGGCTTGCGTGCGATCAGTTCGAGGTTGCCCGCAATCGCCTGCAGCAGATTGTTGAAGTCATGGGCGATGCCGCCGGTTAGCTGGCCAACCGCCTCGAGCTTCTGCGCCTGCAGCAGCGCCGCCTCGACCGTCTCGCGCTGGGCGACCTCGGCATTCAGCTCGACGAGCGCCGCGTCGCGCTGGGCGACCATCGCCGCCAGTTCGCCATTGGCCTCCTTGAGCCGTTCCGCCGAGGGCAGCCGCACCAGCGTCGGCAAACGCAGCCATAGCAGTGCGGCGGTCGCGATCGAGGCCATCGCCGTCACCAGCTTGACCAGGGCTTCCAGCCCATATTGCGGAAGGAAAAGCGTAACGATCGCCATCACATGCGTCATCCCGCACGCCAGGATGAAGATCGCGAAGCACCAGAACATCCAGCCGAAGCCGAGATCCTTGCGGCGTCGCACGAGGGCCACCAACGCCAGCGGGATCGAGAAATAGGCGAGCGCGATCAACGCGTCGGTGCCGATATGCGCCCACAACAGCTGTGGCTGCCAGAACAGGCAGTAGCCGTGCGGCGAATAATTGCCGCTCCAGAAGGCTGCAAACAGGCTTTCCATCCGTCCCCCTGCCGTCGGCAGCCGCCGACAGAAAATTCGGTACGGACTAGCGCATGCGAATGAGAAGCGGAACTAAGGAAAAAACCCGGTGAGGCCCGCAAGATCGTCGCGGGAGTTGATGTTGGCGATCGGAGTCGGCCAATCGATTGCCCATGCACCGGCATGCGCGGCCCAGGCCCGCATCGAGGTTCGGCCGCCGCCGCCGAGATAGGCGTCGCAGGCGGGCGCCAGCGCGGCCTCCCACAGGCCGAGCACCGGCAGTTGCGCGACAAACACGGAGGTCGTGCTCCCCGCGAGCCGGGTGAGCAGCGCCTCGGGCAGCGCCGGAGTATCGCACGGCGCTACCAGCACGCGGCCGAACCCACGGGCCGAAGCGGCATGCAGTGCTGCATTGAGACCGCCCAGCGGCCCCCGCCCCGCCTCGGGACGATCCGGCACCGCATCGTTGCCGCTCCGCCCGCAGAGCACCACGCCGTCGCAATGCGGCGCCAGCGCGGCGCGCACATGATCGATCAGTCGCTGGCCCTGCCACTCCGCCAGCGCCTTGTCCGATCCGAATCGCTGCGCCGCGCCGCCTGCCAGGATCGCACCCAGCGGTTTCATGGCACCAGCCGCAGCAGCGCATCAGGGCGGACCAGCGCGGCGAGCGCAAGCCCCGCCTCCCGCGCCCGCGCCGCCGCGAGCGCGGTCGGCGCCGAGATCGCCGCGAGCAGCGGGCACCCAGCCAGCACCGCCTTTTCCACCAGCTCGAACGAGCAGCGCGCGCTGATCAGCGCGAAGCCCTGGTCCCAGTCCAGCCCCTGCCGCGCCATCGCCCCGACCAGCTTGTCGAACGCATTGTGCCGACCGACATCCTCGCGAACGAGGCGGATCGTGCCGTCGGCACTGCATAGGGCCGCGGCATGCGCGGCGCCCGTGGCGCGCGTGAGCGGCTGATGGTCGCGCAGCATGGCGGCAGCACGAAACAGGGCGGCGGGCGGCGCGGCGCTCCGGGTCTGCACCGGCGGCAGCGGCCGCAATGCTGCCTCGAGATTGTCGATGCCGCACAAGCCGCAGCTCGAATCGGTGGTGCGGTGGCGGACCCGCTCGATCACGGCAGTCGGATCGGTGAGCGTCACCCGCAGGATCACCCCGCGCTCGACCGGATGGGCGTCGACGGCCGCCACCGCGCCAAGCCGCTCGGCGGCGACGAAGCCCATCCCAAAATCTTCCAGATCGGCGGGGGTCGCCATCATCACGGCATAGCCCAGGCCGTTGATTTCGATCGCCACCGGCACTTCCGCCACCAATTCGCGTTGAAGCCGGGTCTCCGACCCGTCCGGGGTCACGCGATCGAACCACATATCCATGGGTTCAGGATAGGCGGCACGCACCGGCGGGTATAGGGAAAAGCAAGGTTTGAAGGAGCGTTGGCATGGCCCGGGCAAAAGACGGAACGATCCATTATTCGGGGCCGGAGGGCGGCTGGGGCTCGCTGCGCGGTATGGCGCTTGTGGCAGGAGCCGAGCGGCCCAGCCCCGACGTGCTCAAGACGCTCGCCAAGCAGAACAAGCCCGGCGGCATGATGTGCACCTCCTGCGCCTGGACCAAGCCGGCCAAGCCGCACATGTTCGAATTCTGCGAGAACGGCGCCAAGGCGACACTGTGGGATCTCACCTCACGCCGTGCCACGCCCGAGTTCTTCGCCCAGCATACCCTCACCGAGCTCAAGGGCTGGAGCGACTTCGACCTCGAACAGGCCGGCCGCCTCACCCATCCGCTACGCTATGACCGCGCGACCGACAAATACCTCCCCTGCACCTGGGAAGAGGCATATCGGGCGATCGGCAAGACGCTGCGCGGTTATGACCCGAAGCGCACGATCTTCTACGCCTCCGGCAGGGCCAGCCTCGAGACCAGCTATGCCTGGGCGCTGTTCGCCCGGCTCTATGGCCACAACAATCTGCCCGACAGCTCGAACATGTGCCACGAGACCACCTCGGTCGCGCTCAAGTCGACGATCGGTGCCGCGGTGGGAACCTGCCTGCTCGAGGATTTCGAGCATTGCGACGCGATCTTCTTCTTCGGCCAGAACACCGGCACCAACAGCCCGCGCTTCATCCATACGCTGACCAAGGCGCGCAAACGCGGCTGCAAGATCGTCACCTTCAATCCCGTGCGGGAGAAGGGCCTGCTGGAGTTCCGTAACCCGCAGAGCATCCAGATGGTGACGGGCGGCAAGGAGAAGATCTCCCACCAATATTATCAGCTGAAGGCGGGCAGCGACATCGCCGCGATGCTCGGCATCGCCAAGCATGTGCTGGCCGAGGAGGATCGCCGCGGCGGGGTGCTCGATCACGCGTTCCTCGCCGAGCACACGCACGGCTTCGAGGCGTTCGCTGACAAGGTGCGCGCGACCAGCTGGGAAACGATCGAGGCCGAGACCGGCCTGCCCCGCGCCGACCTGATCGCCGCGGCCGACGTCTATATCCAGGCCGAACGGTCGATCGGCATCTGGGGCATGGGGCTCACCCAGCATGTCGGCGGCTATGACAATGTCGCCAGCGTGGTGAACCTGATGCTGCTGCGCGGGAATATTGGCCGGCTGGGTGCGGGCGTCTCGCCGGTGCGCGGCCATTCGAACGTGCAGGGGCAGCGCACCGTCGGCATCTCCGAAAAGCCCGAGCTGGTGCCGCTCGACCGCCTTTCCGAGCAATATGGCTTCCAGCCGCCGCGCGACGAGGGCTACACCACCGTCACCGGCTGCGAGGCGATCGCCGCCGGCGAGGTGGATGCGTTCCTGGGCCTGGGCGGGAATTTCCTGCGTGCCATCCCCGATCACCGGGTGATGGAAAAGGCGTGGGGCCGCATGGGCCTGACCGTGCAGATCGCCACCAAGCTCAATCGCGGCCATCTGTTCTGCGGCGAGGCGGGCTATTTGCTCCCCACCCTGGTCCGCTCGGAGCGCGATGTGCGGAATGGCACCGCGCAGGTCGTGACGATGGAAGACAGCCTCAGCTGCATCCACGGCTCGGTCGGCGAGGCCAAGCCTGCCTCGCCGCAGCTCCAGCCGGAAATGGCGATCGTCGCCGGGATCGCCGAGGCGACGCTCGACCCCAATCCCAACGTGCCTTGGTCTGCTTGGGCGGACGATTATGCGCTGGTCCGCAATGCGATCGAGGCGACCTATCCGGACAAGTTCAAGGACTTCAACCAGCGCCTCTTCACCCCCGGCGGCTTCTTCAAGGGCAACACCGCCCGCGAGCGGCAGTGGGAGACCAAAAGCGGCAAGGCCGAATTCACCGTGCCCAGCCACCTGAACGCCACCGGCTTCGACGATGCCGATGGCGTCTATCGCCTGATGACGCTGCGGTCGAACGACCAGTTCAACACCACCGTCTATGGCTATTCGGACCGTCTGCGCGGCATCGAGGGCAAGCGCGACGTGGTGCTGATCAACCCGCAGGAAATGGCCCGCGCGGGGCTTCGGGAAGGCCAGCTGGTGGCGCTGGTGGGCGACAATTCGGACGGCATCGATCGTGTCGTCGAGGGGCTGGAAGTGCTGCCGTTCGAGCTGCCCGATGGCTGCATCGCCGGCTATTATCCCGAGCTTAACCCGCTGATCGCGCTCCACCATCACGACGGCGCCTCGAAGACGCCGGCGTCCAAGTCGGTACCGGTGCGCTTCCGCGTCTGACACCGCACCGGGCATGGTGTAAGGCGGCCGCCGGGTCTTGTCGGCGGCCGCGCTTGTGCTTAGGCAGCGACAACGTTGACAAACGATCCGGGAGGAGAGGACGACATGAAGCGACGTACCCTGGCACTGGCCGCCCCGCTGCTGGCGCTGGCCGCCACCACCGCCATCACTGCACCGGCGGTCGCCCAGCAGGCCGCGCGGCCCTGGACCAACGCCAAGCTGTCGCCGGATGCGCGCGCCAAGCTGGTCCTTGCGAAGATGACCGAGGACGAGAAGCTGACGCTGGTCTTCGGCCTGTTCGGCACCGATTTCGGCCCGAAGAACTTCAAGACGCCCGCCGAGGCGCGTCCGGGTTCGGCCGGCTATGTTCCCGGCATTCCGCGCCTGGGCATCCCCGCCCAGTGGCAGACCGATGCCGGCGTCGGCGTCGCGACGCAGGGTGGCGCCGAGCGCAAGCGTGGCCGCACCTCGCTCCCCTCGGGCATCGCCACCGCCGCCACCTGGGATCCCGCCCTCGCCTTCAAGGGCGGCGCGATGATCGGCGCGGAAGCGCGTGCCTCGGGCTTCAACGTACTGCTCGCCGGCGGCGTGAACCTGCTGCGCGAGCCGCGCAACGGCCGCAATTTCGAATATGGCGGCGAGGATCCGCTGCTCGCCGGCACGATGGTCGGCGCGCAGATCGCCGGCATCCAGTCGAACCACATCATCTCCACCGTGAAGCATTATGCGATCAACGATCAGGAGACCGATCGCTTCAAGATGAACGCGGTGCTCGATCGCACCGCCGCGCGGATGAGCGACCTGCTCGCGTTCAACTTCGCGATCGAGAAGGGCACGCCGGGCTCGCTGATGTGCAGCTACAACAAGGTCGACGCGGTCTATGCCTGCGAGCAGCCCTGGCTGCTGACCGACGTGCTGCGCCGCGACTGGGGCTGGCAGGGCTATGTGATGTCGGATTGGGGCGCCACCCACTCCACCGTTGCCGCCGCCAATGCGGGTCTCGAGCAGGAATCGGGCTGGCCGTTCGACGAGCAGCCCTATTTCCGCGAGCCGCTCAAGGCCGCGATCGCCAAGGGCGAGGTGAGCAAGGCCCGCCTCGACGAGATGGCGCACCGCATCCTGCGCACCATGTTCGCGCATGGCCTGTTCGAGCATCCGATCACCGCCGCCCCGCTCGACCTGGCGCCCGCCATGCTCAAGGCGCATGCCGACGTGACCCGCGCCGATGCCGAGGCGGCGATCGTGCTTCTGCAGAACAAGGGCGACGTGCTGCCGCTGGTGGGCAGCGCCAAGCGGATCGTCGTGATCGGCGGCCATGCCGACAAGGGCGTGCTCGCCGGCGGCGGCTCGTCGCTGGTCTATCCGGTCGGCGGCAATGCCGTGCCCGGGCTGGAGCCCAAGGTGTGGCCGGGCCCGGTGATGTACCACCCCTCCTCGCCGCTGGAGGCGCTGCGCCGCCAGCTGCCGGGGGCGACGATCACCTATGTCGACGGCACCGATCCCGCAGCCGCTGCCGCTGCCGCCAAGCAGGCCGATGTCGCGCTGGTCTTCGCCACCCAATGGGCCGGCGAGGCGTTCGACGTGTCGCTGAACCTTGCCGACAACCAGGATGCGCTGATCGACGCGGTGGCCGGCGCCAACGCCAAGACCGTCGTGGTGCTGGAAACCGGCGGCCCGGTGCTCACCCCCTGGGCGGACAAGACCGCGGCGATCCTCGAAGCCTGGTACCCCGGCACCGCTGGCGGCGAGGCCATCGCCAATGTGCTGACCGGCAAGGTGAATCCCTCGGGCCACCTGCCCGCCAGCTTCCCGCGCAGCGTCTCGCAGCTGCCCAAGCCCAGCGCGCCGAACGAAGGCGAGACGCGCTATGCCGAAGGCGCCGCGGTCGGCTACAAATGGTATGATGCGAAGGGCGACAAGCCGCAGTTCGCGTTCGGCCACGGCCTGTCCTACACCCGCTTCGCCTATGCCGGCCTGAAGGCCAGCGCACCCAAGGGCCAGGTAACGGTCAGCTTCACGCTCCGCAACACCGGCACCCGCGCCGGTGCGGACGTCGCCCAGGTCTATGTCTCGGGCAGCGGCTGGGAAGCGCCAAAGCGTCTGGGCGCGTTCCAGAAGGTCGCGCTGGCGCCGGGTGCGGCGAAGCTGGTGACCGTCACCGTCGATCCGCGCCTGCTCGCGACGTTCGACGGCGCGGCGAACCGCTGGAAGATCGCCGGGGGCAGCTACAAGGTGCTGCTCGGCCGTTCCTCGGACGATATCACCGCGACCACGACCGTCACGGTAGCCGCCCGCACGCTGCCGGCGAGCTGGCACCCCTGATCGGCTCTCCCCGCACGCTGCTCACACGGCGTGCGGGGATTACCCCTCAAGCAATTGAGATACGACGACCTTCCGCAGCACTTTGCTGGGCAAGCTCGATGAGGCGGAGCCCCGCCAGCGCGTCCGCCGCCGCGATTGGCGCCGGTGCCTCCCCGCGGATCGCGGCTGCGACGCCGGCATAGAATCGCCGATAGTCGCCCCGCTCGGAGGCGATCGTCTCGTGCGTCCCGTCCGGCAGGGTGAGCACGCCATGCTGCGCCGGATCTTCGATCCCGTGGCCGGGATCGCGCACCGATCCCCCTGCCCGCATCGCCGTTTCCTGCGGATCGAGCCCGTATTTGACGAAGCTGCCGCCCCGGCCGTGGATACCGAAGCGCGGCCGGGGCGCCGCGATCATCCGCGAGCTCGCCAGCACCACCCGCCGGGTCCCATAGTATAGCGTCAGCACGAAATAGTCGTCGACCGGGCTGTTGCCCCGCTGCCCGGCGATGTCGGCGCCGATCGCCTCGGGCATGCCGAACAGCACCAGCACCTGATCGAGCATGTGCGGCCCGAGATCGAGCAGCTGCCCCGCGCCCGGCGCCTCTTTCCATGCCTGGGCCAGATCGGGCCGGAAACGGTCCCAATGCGCTTCGAACAGCAGGATCTCGCCCAGCCGTCCGCTCTCGACAAGCGCGCGCACGGTGAGGAAGTCGCTGTCCCAGCGGCGGTTGTGGAACGGCACGAGGAGCCGCCCGGCCGATGCCGCCTGCGCGATCAGCGTGTCGGCCTCGGCGGCGCTGGGCGTCAGCGGCTTGTCGATCACCACATGCTTGCCCGCGGCCAGCGCCGCCTGCGCCAGCGGGAAATGGGTGGGATTGGGGGTGGAGATTACCACCAGATCGATCGCGGGATCGGCGATCAGCGCCTCCGCCGTCGTCACCGCCGTCTCCGGATAGGCAGCCTGTACCGCCTCGGTACGCGAGGTGGCGACGGCCGCCAGTTCCAGACCGTCGACCGCCGCGATCAGCGGTGCGTGAAAGGCGGTGCCGCCAAGGCCGAAGCCGATCAGACCGGCGCGGATCATGCTGTGTCTCCCGTTGCGTGCGCCTGCGGCCTAGCGGCCGGTGCCGCGCATTCCAAGCAAGTCCGCACGGGAAAAGGCGAAAGCGTCAGCCGAGACGGCGCGCCGCTGCCTCGGCCAGCCGGCGCAGCTCCGCACGCTGCCGGAACGAGGCCGGGCCATGCGGGCGGACATCGAGGCCGCAGAGCGCGCCGACCGGGAACGGCCCGACGCGCACCGCCACACCGGTATAGTGCCGCACGCGCGGCCCGCCGCTGACGATGGGGTTGGCGGCGAACCGGGGGTCTGCCTGCAGATCGGGCACGCTGAGCATCCCGTCAGCGGTCGCGATGGTGTGCGAGCAGAATGCGATCGAGCGCGGCAGTTCGATCGGCGGCATGCCCAGCACGCCGGCCATGCGCTGCACGTCGCCATCGGTCAGGGTCAACATCGCGATCGGGGTCCGCAGCACCCGGCGCACCGATTCCAGCAGCTCCTGCAGCACCGGATCGTCCGCGGGGATCGGCGCAAGGCCCTGGACGGTGCGCTGCCGCTCGGCCTCGTCCGCAGGGCGGAAGGCGGCGGAGAAGAAGTGCAGGCTCATGCCGCCCGCCGCAGGTCCGCGCGGCCGTCGAACGCGATGCGGATCGCGTCCTTGCCGTTGCGCTTCACCTCCAGCATCGCCTCGTCGGCCAGTCGCAGCAGGCGCTCGGTGTCCCCGGCGGCGGCCGCATCGACGACCACCGCCCCCATGCTGCAGGTAACCGCATGGCCGGTGGCACGCAGCGCCTCGCTCAACCGTGCATGGAGGCTTTCGGCGACCTGTTCGGGCACCGCGTCGCTCTCGATCGCGAGCAGCGCACAGAATTCGTCACCGCCCAGTCGCGCGAAGAGATCGTCGGCGCGCATCCGCGCCCGTGCCTCGTCGGCGAAGCGTCGCAGCACCTCGTCACCGGCGGCGTGGCCATGGCGGTCGTTCACCGCCTTGAACCCGTCCAGATCCATGTAGAGCAGCAGCAGCGCCAGACCCCGCCGCCGCCCGATCCGCGCGACGCGTTCGATCTGGCTGCGAAAGGCGCCGCCGTTCAGCGAGCGCGTGAGATAGTCGGTCGAGGCCCGCCAGCGCTCGCTGTCGATCGTGTGGCGCAGCGTGGCGACCATCAGCACGATCATGATCGCGCTGGCCGCGCGCGTCACCGTGTTCCAGACCGCGACGGTGGTGGAAAGGCCGGTCTGGTCGATCGAGGGGATATAGCCGAAGCCGTTGATCGCCGATCCGATCGCCACCGAGGTGAGCACCATGCCGATGCCGGCGCGTTCGCGCAGCGTCCAGGCGGCGAGGCAATCGACGAACAGATAGCCGATGGTGAGCGAGACCGAGGGACCCGTGGCCCAATCCGCGATGACGGTGGCGGCGAGCGCCGTGCCCACCGCAAGCCAGGCCTGCCGCTGGTCCAGCCACATCGTCCATCTGAAACTGCGCATCATCGCCCTGATCAAGGCCGATTGCGGCGGTGGTGCCTTCACGCGATCCAACTCCCCCGAGACTTTGCAACGCTTTGCGGCCGAAAGCCTTAACAGGCTCGAAACACAAGCCCGTGCAAGATGCCGCTCCGGAAAACTACTTGTCGCGCTCAGTTGCGCGCCGCGATCAACGTCAGTGCCGCGTCCATCGCCGCGACCGGGGCGGCCTCGGCGGGCGCATCGCCGGCGAAGAACGCGAAGGTCAGCACGTTGCCGCTGGCCGCCTGCAGCGTGCCGGCCAGCGCATGGGTGCCCGCCAGCGTGCCGGTCTTGGCGATCACCCGCCCCGCCAGCCCGTCGCGAAACCGGCGCGAGAGCGTGCCATCCGCGCCGCCCACGGGAAGCGTCGCGGTCCAGGCGGCGCCCCAGGGCTGGCCCGCCGCCCAGCGCAGGAACGTGACCATCGCCCGCGGCGTGACGCGATTGTAGGTCGACATCCCCGATCCGTCGGCGAAGCTGTAGCTCCATCGCGGCAGCCCCGCCTGCGCCAGCATCGCGGCGACCGTCTTCTCTCCCTGCGCGATCGTGCCGTTGCCCAGCCGGCGCAGCAGCAGTTCGGCGTGCAGATTGTCGCTGGTCTTGTTGGTGTGCCGCAGATCCTCGGCAAGCGGCGGCGGCGTGAGCCGCGCGACGACGACGCCGCCCGGGGCCGCCGGCACCGTATCGCCGGCACGATGGCGCACCCGCACGCTGCCGCGCACCCGGATCCCGCGCGCCTCCAGCAGTGCCCGGAAGCGCCAGGCGGCCCATTCGGCCGGATCGTCGACGCCGATACGCCGCGTCACCACCGCGGCGCCGACCGGCATCGCGCCGGCAACATGCAGCACCCGATCGAACGGCGCGCGCTCCAGCGTCACCGATTCGGCGCCGTTGGGCGCGGTGATGCTGCGGTTGTCGAGCACGAACAGCCCAGGTGCCTCGATCTGCAATGGCCCGCCCGGCGTGCCGGGCGCAATGCGGACGAGCAGCTGGTTGTCGTCCAGCGTGAGCGCCGAGACCGCCGCGCCAGATCGCGTGCCGATATTGTTCCAGCCCATCCCCGGGCTCCACCGCAGGTCGGCAAAGGCGCGATCGTCCCCGATCACGTCGCCCACCTCGCGTACCCGTCCGGCGACCGCGTCCGCCAGCGTCGCCAGGCAGTCGACCACGCAATCGTCCGCGCTGGAGAGGCGCGAATCGCCATGCCCCTCCAGCACGACATCACGCCCTTCGAGCAACACCGCCGTGCCGCTGCCCGCATCCGGCGCGTTCACCGGCAGCAGCGCGAATGCCGCGGCGGTGGTCACCAGCTTGGTCGTGGATGCGGGCTGGAAGCGATCGTCGGGCCGGATAGCGACGACGGGGCGCCCCGCCGCGTCGACCACCATCAGCCCGAAGCGCGTCCCCGGCCCCGCCCGCGCCAGCTGCGCCTCGACATCGGCCTGAAGGTCGGTCTGCGCCGCGGCCGGCACGGCAAGCAGCAGGAACGAGGGCAGCAACAGGCAGCGGAAAGATAGCATCCCCCGCACCCTAGCCGCGGCCGGGCGCTTGCGAAAGGCGACGGTTTCCGCTTGCGCATAGGCCGACACCGGTTACCTCTAGGGCCCTCGGATCCCCGCGCGCTTCCGTGCAGACGCGATCACGCTATATCGGTGCCCATGACCCCTGCCCTGTTCCAGATCGACCCGCGCGACCCCGTCGCAACCGCCCTTCGCGATATCGCGGAAGGAGAAACGGCGCTCGGCGTGCGCGTGGTCCAGGCGGTGCCAAAGGGGCACAAGGTAGCGCTCCGCCCGCTCGCATCGGGCGAGCCGGTGCACAAGTTCGGCTTCCCGATCGGCCGCGCGACCCGGGCCATCGCCCCCGGCGAGCATGTCCACACCCACAATGTCGCGACCGCGCTGGAGACCAGCGGCGACTATGCCTATCGCCCTGCCCTGGAGGCCGCGCCGCCCGCCGAGGGGCCGGGCTTTCTCGGATATCGCCGCGCCAATGGCCGCGTCGGGACTCGCAACGAAATCTGGATCCTGCCGACGGTCGGCTGTGTCGGCCGCACCGCCGAGAAGATCGCCGAGCAGGCGGCACGCCGCTTTGCCGGGCGGGTGGACGGCGTCCACGCCTTTGCCCACCCGTTCGGCTGTTCGCAGCTGGGCGACGACCTGGAAGGCACCCGCGCCATCCTCACCGCACTGGCCAACCACCCCAATGCGGGGGGCGTACTGCTGGTAGGACTTGGGTGCGAATCCAATCAGATGCGCGGCATGCTGGAGGGCATTTCTCAACCCAACCTGCGGACCATCGGCGCCCAGGCGGCCGGCGACGAGATCGCGGAAGGAATCGCGCTGGTAGAAGAACTTGTCGCGGAAGCCGAAACCTGCGCGCGAACCCCCGTCCCGCTTGCCGAACTGGTCCTCGGGGTGAAGTGCGGCGGTTCAGACGGATTCTCAGGGTTGACCGCGAACCCGCTGGTTGGGCGCATGAGCGACGCCGTCACCGCTGCCGGCGGGACCGCGATCCTCACCGAAATCCCGGAGATTTTCGGCGCGGAACATCTGCTGATGGCGCGGGCGGAGAACCGCGACGTGTTCGACTGCATCGTCAGGCTGGTGAACGGCTTCAAGGCCTATTTCACCCGGCACGGCGAACCCGTGTCGGAGAACCCGTCGCCCGGCAACCTAGCCGGCGGCATCACCACGCTGGAGGAAAAGTCGCTCGGTGCCGTGCAGAAGGCGGGGCACGCAACGGTGACCGACGTGCTCGGCTATGGCGGCCAGATACAGCGCCGCGGGCTGACCCTGCTGGAGGCGCCCGGCAACGACGCGGTCTCCTCCACCGCCCTGGCGGCGGCCGGCGCGACGGTAATCCTGTTCACCACCGGCCGCGGCACCCCGCTCGGCTTCCCGGTGCCGACAGTCAAGATCGCCTCGAACAGCGATCTCGCCGCCCGCAAGCCGGGCTGGATCGATTTCGATGCCGGCCAGGTGCTGGCCGAGAGCATGGACGACGCCGCCACGGCGCTTCTCGACCGGATCACGACCATCGCGTCCGGGGCAGCCACCGCCGCCGAGCGCAATGGCGAGCGCGAGATCGCCATCTGGAAACGCGGAGTCACGCTTTAGGGCACCGAAAGTTCCCCGCGCGATGCGGCCAATGCTTGCTGCGTTGCGGCGATCCGCAATTCCCCTGGATTGCTGCCCAAAGCTGAAAGGCTTAGGCCCGGAAGTGGGGAAGCGATCGGGGTGGTGGACATGGCTGAGTTCTTCGTTTTCATCTATGCAATGGCATCCGGCTTCGTGCTGCTCACGATGCAGCGCAATCGCCGCGAGCAGCGCCACGACGCGCCGATCGTGACGATGGTCGGCTGGGGCCTGTTCTCGCTTTCCTCGACGCTCGCGCTGCTGCTGGGCGCGGTGGCACTCGCGCTGGCCCTTGGCCTGCAGATGCCGCTGCCGGCCGGGTTCGAGAGCTTCGCACTGTAATTCCGCGATGCCGCTCTACGCCTTTGGCGGCCGCGCGCCGCAGGTCGCCGCCGATGCGTGGATCGCACCGAGCGCCGAACTGATCGCGGACGTGCGGGTGGGCAGCGGCGCCAGCATCTGGTTCGGCGCCGTCGTCCGCGCCGACAACACGCCGATCGTAATCGGCGCGCGCAGCAACATTCAGGAAGGTGCCCTGCTCCATTCCGATCCGGGCGCCCCCCTCACGATCGGCGACGAGGTGACGGTGGGCCATCATGCCGTGCTGCACGGCTGCACCATCGGTGACGGCACGCTGATCGGCATGGGGGCAATCGTGCTCAACCGCGCCGTGATCGGCCCCGAATGCCTGGTCGGCGCCGGCGCGCTGGTGACCGAGGGCAAGGAATTTCCCGCCGGCCACCTGATCGTCGGCAGCCCGGCACGCGCCGTCCGCCCGCTCGACGATGCGCAGCGCGCGATGCTGCGGGCGAGCGCCGCGCTCTACGCCGCCAAGCAGCGCGAATACGCGGTCGGCCTGGTACGAATCGACTGAGTCGCGGATTTTCGCGATTCGATTCGGACCATCATGCGTGGCGGAAGTTCGCTTGCCGTAACGTCCGCAACCGGTGCCTAGACAGGCTTCGTAGCTGCGGTATCACCTTGCGCATGGCGCTACCGGCACTCTTCCATCGTCTGCGGCTTCCCGTCATCGGCTCGCCGCTGTTCATCATCTCCGGCCCCGAACTGGTCATTGCCCAGTGCAAGGCCGGCATCGTCGGGTCGTTCCCGGCGCTGAACGCGCGGCCGCAGAGCCAGCTCGACGAGTGGCTGCACCAGATTACCGAGGAACTCGCCGCCTGGGACCGCGACCACCCGGAAACGCCCGCCGCCCCCTTTGCGGTCAACCAGATCGTCCACCGTTCGAACCCGCGGCTGGAGGAGGACGTCGCCACCTGTGCCAAATGGAAGGTGCCGATCGTCATCACCTCGCTCGGCGCACGACCTGAGCTCAACGACGCGGTGCATGGCTGGGGCGGCATCTCGCTCCATGACGTGATCGACGACCGTTTCGCCCACAAGGCGATCGAAAAGGGCGCCGACGGGCTGATCCTGGTTGCCGCCGGCGCCGGTGGCCATGCCGGGCGCCTGAGCCCCTTCGCGCTGGTCCAAGAGGTGCGCGCATGGTTCGACGGGCCGGTGGCGCTGTCGGGCTCGATCGCGACCGGCGGCGCGATCCTGGCGGCGCAGGCGATGGGCGCCGACCTCGCCTATATCGGCTCGCCCTTCATCGCCACCGACGAGGCCAACGCCGTCGACGCCTACAAGCAGGCGATCGTCGACAGCCATGCCGAGGACATCGTCTATTCGAACCTGTTCACCGGCGTGCACGGCAATTATCTGCGCGCCTCGATCGTCAACGCCGGCCTCGACCCCGAAAACCTGCCCGAAAGCGATCCCAGCGCGATGAACTTCGGCGGCGCCAAGGCGTGGAAGGACATCTGGGGCTCGGGCCAGGGAATCGGCGCGGTGCACGCGGTGGAGCCGGCCGGCACGCGGATCGAGCGGATGCGCGCGGAATATGCCGCAGCGCGCGCCCGGCTGGCGCTGTAGCCCCTAGAAGGCGCCCGCCAGCCGATCGAGCATCCGCCGCGCCGGGCTGGGCACGGCGGCCGGCACGTCGAGCGACGAATCGAGCCGGGCGACCCGGCGGTACAGATCGATGCTCGACTGGACGATGCCGACGGCCTGGCCCGGCATCTCCGCCAGCAGCGCCGCATCGGATTCGGGCGCCGGCCCAAGCCGCCGGGCGGGCGAACGGGCCTCGTCGATCTCCAGCTCCCCGGCATCCACCGCGCGCTGGGTGAGCAGCCAGGCGATGATGTGCATCAGGCGCGTGGTGACCTTGAGCGACTCGCAGGAAAAGGCGACGCGGTTCAGCGCGTCCAGCGACTCCCGCTCATCACGACCGAGCTGATCGAAATAGCCCCGCGCCTCGTCGGCCAGCACCATCGCCTCGACATAGAGCGAGTCGACCAGGCGACGATGGATCGTGGCGGTTTCCGGACCCCTCATGTCACCAGCCGTGCCACAGACGGTGTCGAAACGAAACGGCCAAAATCGGCGGCGCTGCGCCAGGCTGGAACGATCACGCGATGATATCCGGGATGAGCTGGTCCTCGAACAGCGAAATCTCGTCGCGCAGCTTGAGCTTGCGCTTCTTCAACCGGGCGATCTGCAGCTGGTCGCCGGTCCCGCTTCCCACAAGCGCCGCAATGGCTGCGTCCAAATCGCGATGCTCCGCGCGCAACGCTTCCAGCCGCCGCCGGATCTCGGTTTCGTCCATCCACGCCCCCATGCGCCCGATTCGTGTGGGCGAATGCCCTTGGCGCAGACCATCGCGACTTTTCCGCGGTCTGTCGATCAGTGATGATTCTGCACGCGACAAGTCGCGCAAAACGTGATGTAGTTTGATCCCCTCGGACCCGTTGAAGGAGGACTGCTTCATGCATACCGCGCATATTTCGGCACTTACGGCCAAACATACGCAGTTGGACAAGCGAATCGCTGCAGAGACGCAGCGCCCCCTCCCCGATCAGATGCTGTTAGCGCAATTGAAGAAACAGAAACTGCGCGTCAAGGAAGAGATAGCGCGCTAGCCGTTTCATCCACAGATTATTTACCGTGATCTTGCGCTCGCTCGGCGCGCCCACGCCGAGCGAGCCAAGTCCCATGGTCTCCGATGCAGCGAATCACACGCACGGGACACCCCGGCGCTGACGAAAAAAGGGCCCGGCTTGGCGCCGAGCCCTTTCGAAATGCATCCGGTAAGACCGCCGCTGGCGATCAGCGCCGGGTCAGGATCGGTTTGACATAGACCGGTGTCTGCGTGCCGCCGCCCACGGGCTTGCGCGCAAGCTTCGGATCGATCTCGTTGTCAAACGCGACGCCAACACGCCCTTCGGCGGCCCAGGCGATCTTGCCCTTCACCCACCCGACGCCGCGCACCTCGATCTCCACCGGTGTTCGCAGCCCAATCGGCGCGGTAAACTCGGCCATCAGGCCGCCCGAAGAAAGATTACGCACGCGCACCATGCCTGCGTCCGCGCCCTCCACGCGAAACTGCGCGGTCAGCAGCAGGCTGTCGCGGGCACCGCTCCGCTTGCCGGCGAAATCGTCGGCGGAAAGCGTTGTGGCAGGAAGTGTAGACTGCTGGTCCATTGTTGGCTCTCAAACGCGGATTCGCACCCGAAGGTGAGTAGACCAACAACTCTTAACGAAAGGATTAACCGGAATCCGCTCCGGTATTTTGCCGGAGCGGATTCCGACGTAGATATCACTCGTCCCGGCTGATCTTCTCGTTGCGCTCGTGCCGCTCCTGCGCCTCGACGGTCATCGTCGCGGTCGGGCGGGCTTCGAGGCGGCCGAGCGGAATCGGCTCGCCGGTCACTTCGCAATAGCCATATTCGCCTTCATCGATCCGGCGCAGCGCCGCATCGATCTTGGAGATCAGCTTGCGCTGGCGATCGCGCGTGCGCAGTTCGATCGACCAGTCGGTCTCGCTGGAGGCGCGGTCGGTAAGATCGGCCTCGCGCAGCGGTTCCGATTGCAGCTGGTTCAGCGTGCCCGCCGCCTCGCGGTAGATCGCGTCCTTCCAGGCATTGAGCTTGTCGCGGAAATACTGCTGCTGCCGCGGATTCATGAAAGGTTCGTCGTCGGTTGGCCGATAACCGTCATCGCCGTCATTCGCGGCGGGAGGAACGTGCTCGTCAAAACGGCCCAAAACAGTTGCCATTCCCACTCTCCACACCAGTCCCCCATTGGCGTGCCGCCGGGAGACCGCATTGCCCGCAGGCGCTATACTTTCGCGCTCAGCGGTTAACAAGCGGATGCTGCGAAAGCTTTTTGATGCAATTCCCTGTACTCCGGTAGAAATTAGCCCGTGCTGAACCGGACGGACTAATTTCCGGAGCGTAGCGCAACAAGTTCCCATGCCAAGATCGTTGCGCGTCCAACGTCGTCCTGAATCCGAACATTAACGCCGTGCGCCGCCCCCCGCGCGGCCTGGTGCCCGTCGACATCAGAGCTGCAGGAGGGGCATCGGCGGTGCGCATTATTCGGTCACGCCTTCAGCAGCGCCGCCTCGATTTCCGGTACCGGATGGTCGGTCAGATCCTTGGCCAGCTCGCCCGCCAGGCGTTCGGTGACGCTCGCATGATAATGTTTGCGAAGCTCGCCAAGCGTTTTGGGCGGTGCGACGATGATCAGCGATTCGAAGCTGTTATGCAGCGCTTCGTCGCGAAGCATTTCCGCCACCTCGGCCGCGAAGCGATTTTCCTCCAATTGGTGGAAGTCGGTCTCGCCCATCGTGCCGCTCCCGGACGGGTTCGAGGCGGAACGCCCGGACGAATCGGTCTTCTGGTCGGAGGTCTTCGGGTTCGGGTGCAACTGCTTCTGCACCACCTGCAGGTTGAGATATTCGGCATCGCCCTGGTTGCGCAGCATCAGCAGCTTGCGACCATCGGCGACCACTACCATCGCGTCGTGCGGAACCTCCATGTGCGCTCTCCTTGTATCGGTTGGTAAGGGGAGGAACGGGTGGGCGGCCCCGGGGTTGCGCGGGGCACGGGCCCTCGCCATAGGCTAGGCCCATGCACGACATCCGCTTCCTTCGCGACCATCCCGAAACCTTCGACCAGGGCCTGGCCAAGCGTGGCCTGGAGCCGCAGTCGGAAGCGCTGCTGGCGCTCGACGAGCGCCGCCGCGCGCTGGTGACCGAGCTGCAGACCGGCCAGGCGCGCCGCAACGAAGCCTCCAAGGCGATCGGCGCGGCCAAGGCGAAGAAGGACGAGGACACCGCCGCCGCGCTGATGGCCGAGGTGACGATCCTCAAGGAACGGCTGCCGATGCTGGAGGCCGAGGAAAAGGCGGTGGGCGAGGAGCTGGAAGGCCGCCTCGCCGCCCTTCCCAACCTGCCCTATCCGGACGTGGCGCTGGGCGCGGACGAGAACGACAATGTGTTCGTCCACGAACGCGGCACCATCCCCGCCTTCGCGTTCACCGCCAGGGAGCACGACGCGATCGGCCCGGCGCTGGGCCTCGATTTCGAGACCGGCGCCGCGATGTCCGGCGCGCGCTTCACCTTCGTGCGCGGGGCCGCCGCCCGGCTCCACCGCGCGCTCGGCCAGTTCATGCTCGACACGCTGACCGGCAGCTATGGCTATGAGGAATGCGTGCCGCCGCTGCTGGTCCGCGACGAGGCGCTGTTCGGCACCGGCCAGCTGCCCAAGTTTTCCGAAGACCTGTTCCAGACCACTGACGGTCGCTGGCTGATCCCCACCGCCGAGGTGAGCCTGACCAACGCGGTGCGCGAAAAGATCCTGAGCGAGGAGGAGCTCCCCCTCCGCCTCACCGCGCTCACCGCCTGCTTCCGTTCCGAGGCGGGTGCGGCCGGCCGCGACACGCGCGGCTTCATCCGCCAGCACCAATTCGAGAAGGTCGAGATGGTGTCGATCACCACCCCCGACCAGTCCGAGGCCGAGCATGAGCGAATGACCGACGCCGCCGAGGACGTGCTGACCAAATTGGGCCTCGCCTTCCGCCGGATGAAGCTGTGCAGCGGCGACATGGGCTTCACCGCTGCCCGCACCTACGACCTCGAAGTGTGGCTGCCCGGCCAGGACCGCTATCGCGAGATCTCGTCCTGCTCGACCTGCGCCGATTTCCAGGCGCGCCGGATGAATGCGCGCTACCGCCCAGAAGGCGAAAAGGGCACACGCTTCGTCCACACGCTCAACGGCTCGGGCCTGGCGGTCGGCCGCACGCTCGTCGCGGTGCTGGAGAACTATCAGCAGGAAAACGGCGCGGTCGCGGTGCCGGCGGTGCTCCAGAGCTATCTGGGCGGGCTGACGCTGCTCGAGCCGCGCGGCTGATGCGGATCCTCCTCACCAACGACGACGGCTATCACGCCCGCGGCTTGGCGGTCCTGGAGCGGATCGCGCGGACGCTTTCGGACGATATCACCGTCGTCGCGCCCGCCGAGGAGCAATCGGGCAAGGGCCGCTCGCTGACCCTCACCGAGCCGTTCCGCGTCCGCCGCCACGGCGACAATCGCTATGCGGTGAAGGGTACGCCGACCGATTGCGTGATGTTCGCGCTCGCCGAGGTGATGAAGGACGCCAAGCCCGATCTGATCCTCTCCGGCGTCAATCGCGGCGGCAACCTCGCCGAGGACGTCAGCTATTCGGGCACCGTCTCTGCGGCGATGGAAGGCGCGCTGGCAGGCATCCGCTCGATCGCGCTCAGCCAGCGCTACGCCCGCAGTGGCATGGGCGACGCGGTGCCGTTCGACACCGCCGAGACCTGGGGCGAGCGCGCGCTGCGCCCGCTGCTCGACATGGACTGGGCCCCGCGCACGATGGTCAACATCAATTTTCCGCCGGTCGAAGCGGACGCGGTGCAGGGCATCAAGGTCGTTGCGCAGGGCCTGCGCGATTATGGCCGGGTGGCGCTCGACAAGCGCCTCGATCCGCGCGGCTTCCCCTATTACTGGCTGGCGATGGGGCGCCTGCCGCACCAGCCGATGCCGGATACCGATCTCGATGCGATCGAGGCCGGCTTCGTCACGGTAACGCCGCTGCACCTCGACCTAACCCACCGCGAGTCGATGGATCGCCTACGCGGCGCCTATACGGGCTGAGCGCAGATGCCGATGCTGGATCGCCTGCTGCCGATCGGGCTGCTGTTCGTCTCCAACATCTTCATGACCTTCGCCTGGTACGGCCATCTGAAGTTCAAGCATGCGCCGATCCTGCTGGTGATTCTTACCAGCTGGGGCATCGCGCTGATCGAATATTGCTTCGCGATTCCGGCGAACCGCATGGGCAGCGCGGTCTATTCGGCAGCGCAGCTCAAGGGCATGCAGGAGGTGATCACCCTCACCGTCTTCGCCGGCTTCTCGGTGCTGTACCTGGGGCAGAAGATCACACTCAACCACCTCATCGGCTTCGCGCTGATCGCGGCGGGCGCCTTCTTCCTGTTCCGCACGCACAGCTGAACCGGGGCGCGGCCGGGGCGTTCCTCCCGCAGAGGAGAGTGCCATGAACCCCGAACCGACCCGTGAAACCCCCGAAACCCAGCCCGGCACGGCGCATCAGCCCGACGGCACCGACAGCTCGGCCGAATGGAACGCCGAGATCGCCGACGAGAACATGATCCCGGACGAAGATCCGGCGGCATGAATGCACGGGGCGGCACCCGATGGGATGCCGCCCCGCTGATCCTCACCAGCCCTGGGGCTGACCCTTGTTCTGTTCGTCGAGCCACTTCTTGAGCGGCGCGAAATACTCCATCATCGCCTTGCCCGAGATTTCGCGGCTGCCGCTGAAGGTCTGCAGCGCATCCGGCCAGGGCTTGGAGGCTCCCATCTCCAGCATCTTGTTCAGCCGAGCACCGACTTCCTTGTTGCCATAGAAGCTGCAGCGATGCAGCGGGCCCTTCCAGCCCGCCTGATCGCACGCCGCCTTGTAGAACTGGAACTGGAGCAGCCGCGCGAGGAAGTAGCGCGTGTACGGCACGCTGCCCGCGACGTGATACTTGGCGCCGGCATCGAACCTGGTCTCGTCGCGCGCCACCGGCGGCACGATGCCCTGATATTGCAGGCGCAGCTTGTTCCAGCCCGCCTCATACTGGTTCGCCGGGATGGTACCGTCGAAGATCTGCCAGCGATACTTGTCGACGAGCAGGCCGAACGGCAGGAACGCCACCTTGTCCATCGCCTGGCGGAGCAGCAGGCCGATATCCTTGTCGGCGCTCGGCACCTGGGAGCGATCGAGCAGGCCGATCTGCACCAGATATTCCGGCGTGATCGAGAGTGCCACGAAATCGCCGATCGCCTCGTGGAAGCCGTCGTTGGCACCGTTGCGGTACAGCGCCGGCTGCGCCTGATAGGCGCGCTGATAGTAATTATGGCCGAGCTCGTGGTGGATCGTGACGAAATCGTCCGAATTCACCTTGATGCACATCTTGATGCGCACATCGTTCTTCTCGTCGATATCCCAGGCCGAGGCGTGGCACAGCACTTCGCGATCGGCCGGCTTCAGGAACAGCGAGCGCTCCCAGAAGGTGCCCGGCAGCGGTGCAAAGCCGAGCGAGGAATAGAAACCCTCGCCGGTCTGGACCATCTTCTTCCAGTCGTAGCGCTTGGCCTGGAGCAGATCGCCCACGTCATAGCCGAGGTCGCCCGCCCCCTTGGGCGCGACCACGTCGTAAATGTTGCCCCATTCCTGCGCCCACATGTTGCCGAGCAGATCGGCGCGGATCGGGCCGGTCCTGGCCTGCACCGCGTCGCCGTACTTCTCGTTGAGCTTGCGCCGGACATAGGTATGGAGCGCGACGTAGAGCGGCTTCACCTCGCCCCACAGCTTGTCGGTCATCGCGGCGAATTCGGCCGGCGGCATGTCATAGCCCGAGCGCCACAGCGCGCCGGTATCGGCGAAGCCCAGCTCCTTCGAGCCCTGGTTCGCGATGCCGACCAGCTTGGTGTACTCGGGGCGCATCGGCGCGCCGACATTGTCGTTCCAGCTGACCCACATCTCCTTGAGCTCGTTGGGGTCGCGGCTGGTGCCCATCGCGGCCTCGATGTCGCTGCCGTTGATCGGCTTGCCGGCACGCATGCCCTTGCCCTTGGCGTAGAAGGAGCCGAGCCTGGTCGAGATGTCGCTCAGCGCTTGCGCGGCGCCCGGCGTGGTCGGCGCGGGCAGCACCAGCGCGGCACGGAGCATGGTAAGCTGGCGCTGCTGCTCGGGGGTGAGGCCCGGTGCCTTCTGCAGCCGCGCGGCGTCGAGCGCGAAGCGGACCGCCATCTCGGTGCCCTTGGCGCCGTAATCGGCGGCGAGCGCATCGGTATCGTCAGTGATGTAGGTGGCGTTCACCCAGGCGACGCGCGAGGAGGTCAGCGTGAAGGCCGCCATCTCCTGCTGCGCCCGGGTAAGGAAGGCCGCGGCGTCGGCGGCGGTCGGCGCGGGCGCGCTGGCGGTCTGCTGCGACTGGGCAGGTGCCGCCAGCATCACGGCGAGTGCCGCGAGCGAAAGGCCGGTACGGATCATGGTGCTAAGTCCCCGGAAAACAACAATGGCGCGGACCCTGCCGCGCCACCCCTGCCCCGTCAACCAGCGAGGAAATCCGCGATCGCGTCGCCCAGCTCCGGCCGGGTGACCGCGCTCATGTGATTGCCCGGTATTTCGAAGAACAGGCCATAGGGCAGCAGGTCCGCCACCTCCTTGGCCGAGCCATTGTCATAATCCTCGGCGCCCGAGATCACCGCGGTCGGCTGCGCGATCGCCTCGATCTCGTCGCGTGGCGTGTCGACGAAGGTGTCGAGAATACGGAGCAGCGCGACGGGATCGCCCTTGGTGGTCTTGAGGAACGCCTCGGTCAGCCATTCGGAGCTGCCGCGCTGGAAGCTGCCGAGATTGGTCAGCACGCGGTGGAAATAGGCGCCGCGCCCCTGGGTCGCGACCAGCCCGTCGAGCCCCATGCCGGAGAGCACCACCTTGTCCGGCGTCGCGCCGTTGGCGAGCATCCGCACCACCGTTCGCGCGCCCAGCGAATAGCCGCCCAGGTCATAGTCGGTGAGGCCCAGATGTTCGATCAGCGCGAAATTGTCGCGCATCAGCACGTCGGGCGGATAGGCGGCGGGATCGTGCGGCTTGGCGCTGTTCCCGTGCGCGCGCAGGTCCGGCAGGATCACCTGGCGACCGCGCGCGGCCAGCTTGGCGGCATGGCCGTACTTGATCCAGTTGACCTCGGCATTGGAGAAATAGCCGTGGATCAGCACAACCGGCCGCCCCTCTCCCATTTCGGTCCAGGCGATCTCCTGCCCATCGAAGCTGGCGAAGCGGTGCGTTTCAGTCGGGTAGTCGGCCAATGCTGTCCATCCATCGTTTGACGACGTTCGGGTTGTCCTCGGTCCGGTATCGGGGCAGCGCGGTCGTGTCGAGCCACTGTTCGTGCATGCTCTCCACCGCATAATTGTGCCGCGGCTGAAATCGACCCGGAGCATCGAAGCTGCCGATGGTCAGATCCATCGTCTCGCCGTCCGGAAATTCGAAGGTCAGCGGCGTGCCGCAGTCCCGGCAGAAGCCGCGCTGCGCAATCGGGGAGGAACGATAGCGATCGGGTTCGCGCTGCCAGGTCACATCGGCCTTGCGCACGCCCTTGAACGCGATCGAGACGCCGCCGGTCGCGCGCTGGCACATGCGGCAATGGCAGAGATAAGCATCGTCATCGTCGATGCGCACGGAATAGCGGATCCGTCCGCACTGGCAGCCGCCCTCAACCTGCTCCGTCATCTTCTTCTCCTGCCTGCATCCACCCGGGTCGATAGCGCATCCGATCCCGAGAGGATCCCGCGGCCGCGCACCAGTCCCGTCCGCAACCCCGTTCTACGATCTATAATGAACAAGGGAATTACCGCATTGCTGCAGCCTTGCCCGCTGCATCGCCAACGTTACGGATTATCGATGTTCAAGCGCTTCCAAAACCTCCCGCTCGCCACCAAGACGACAATGCTTGCCGTCTCAGGCCTGCTATTGCTCGCGATAGCGACGTTCTTCGTTGCGGATCATGCGCTTACACGGCAAGCCGCGCAAACTGCCGCCGATCGCCAGGAAGTGAACATGCGCGTCGCCTGGCAGGTGCTGCACGGCTATGGCAGCGACTTCCGCCTCGACGGCGACGACCTGTACGTCGGCGCCCACAAGCTCAACGGCTGGGATGCGCCGGTCGATACGGTGAAGCAGCTGGTCGGCGGCACCGCAACCATCTTCCGCGGCGACATGCGGATCGCCACCAACGTCACCAAGCCCGACGGCACCCGCGCGGTGGGCACCCCCCTTGCCCGCAACGCCGCCTATGCGACCGTGCTGGAGAAGGGCCAGCCCTATCGCGGCAAGGCCGACATCCTCGGCAAGCCCTTCTTCACCGCCTATGATCCGATCAAGGACGCCACGGGCAAGACGATCGGCATTCTGTTCGTCGGCATCCCCGAAGGCGATGTGATGGGCGCGATCGGCAGCGCCCGCTGGATGCTCGCCCTGTCGGCCGCGGTGATTTCGCTCGCGGTTGCCGCCTCGGCGTGGTTCGGCGGCCGCGCGATGTTCGGGCCGCTGGTGCAGATGACCGCGGCGATGCGGGCGCTCGCCGCCGGCAAGGTCGATGTCGCAATCCCGACCCATGCCGCCACCGACGAGATCGGCGCGATGGCGGAAGCGCTGGCGCATTTCCGTACGTCCGAGATCGCCCGCCAGCAGGCCGAAGCACGCGACCGCGATGCGGAAGCGGCCCGCGAGCGCGCAATGGAGGTGCTGGGACAGGCGCTCGCCAAGGTCTCAGGCGGCGACCTTACCGCCGATATCGGCAACGACTTCCCCGCCGACTATGAAAAGCTCGCGACCCATTTCCGCTCCGCCATCGGCAGCCTGCGCGAGCTGATCGGCGCGGTGCTGGAAGGCACCGCATCGATCCGCACCGGATCGCACGAAATCGCCGGCGCATCCGAGGATCTCGCGCGCCGTACCGAAGCCAATGCCGCCAGCCTCGAGCAGACCGCCGCCGCCATCACCCAGATGAACCAGCGTATCGACGCCACCGCCTCGGCCGCGGGCGTGACGGTGCAGCGCGCCGACCAGGCGATCGGCGTGGTCGGCTCGGGCCGCTCGACCGCCGACGAGGCGGTGCAGGCGATGACCCGCGTGTCGGACAGCGCAAAGGGCATCGACAGCGTGATCGAGGGCCTGGACAAGATCGCCTTCCAGACCCGCGTTCTGGCGATGAATGCCGCGGTCGAGGCTGGCCGCGCCGGCGAGGCCGGGCGTGGCTTCGCCGTCGTCGCCGACCTCGTCTCCGCGCTGGCGATGCGCGCCGAAGAGGAAGCCAAGCGCGCCCGCGACCAGCTGACCGTCACCCAGTCCGAGGTCGAGGTCGCACGCGGTGCCGTCGAGCGCGTCGATCATGCATTGGCCGCGATCGTCGATACCGTGGGCGAAGTGCACCAGCTGCTCGGCGGCATGGCAGCCGACAACCAGGCGCAGTCCAGCGCCATCCGCGAGATCAGCAGCGCGATCGGCGACATGGACCGCGCCACCCAGCAGAACGCGGCGATGGTGGAGCAGACCTCGGCTGCCGCGCGCCAGCTGACCGATCAGGTCGCGCGGCTCGATGCGCATGCCGCCACGTTCCGCACCGGTGGCCAGCAGGCGCCGCTGCGCACCCCGGTGCTGCGGTCGTCCCGCCCCGCTGCGCCTGCCCCGGCGGCGACGCGCGCAGCACCCGCGCAGGCGATGGCAGACGGCGACGACTGGGCGTCCTTCTAACCCCCCGCCCCCTTTCGGTGGGCGGCACCTAAAGGAAAAGCGGGCCAGATCGATCTGGCCCGCTTTTTCTTTATCTACCGTCGTTCGGAAGGGAGCGTCCGGCGACCCGCCGCCGACGCTCCTCCAACTGTCTCAGCGCGCTGCGGTCTGCTGGCGCTTGTCGAGATAGCGAAGCCCTGCGGTCGCCACGGCGTGCGAGGTGGCCGTACGATCGGTGGAAAGGTTCATCGGCACATCGGCCTGCGCCAGAACGTCGCGATACAGCGCACGCGCCTGCTGGGTACGGCCGGTTGCGTAATAGACGGCGGCAAGATTGAGC
Organism: Sphingomonadales bacterium; assembly: GCA_027489295.1. The sequence continues at coordinate 38,935 of JAIYAA010000064.1, forward strand.
TGCACTTCCGGACGCGCGCCAGCCTGCATCTGCGCCAGAAGCTTGTGTTCGGCCTTGGCATAGGCACCGGTCATGATCTCGCGCGCCGCAACGCTGCCATCCTGTGCGGCAGCCGGCGAGGCAAGAACGAGCATCGGCGCCAAGGCCGCCACGACAAGTTTGATCGACATGCTTACTCTCCTTTCGCGTTACACCGAGGTTGCACTTTTATGACACTTCGGTGACGTAGGAGTGACATTAATGCGAAGGCGCTGCAACCCCGCATTTGCGCTTAGGCATGCGGGCCGCCCTTGGCAGGGCGACGCACGCCGATGCGCGCTCGTCCTGCGACCGAGAAGGGCGCACCCATCGATCGGAAGGGCTGGCAGGCGGCGAGGACGCTGCCCCGCCAGCGACGGCTTCAGGCACAAAAAAAGGCGGCCCCGAAGGGCCGCCTTCCCAAAATACTCCGACCGCGTCGCGGATCAGAAGTCGTTGCGATACTGCTCGTTGCCGATGAAACCCAGCTTCGTAACGTTCGCACGCTTGATGATCGCGAGCACACGATCGACAACGTCGTAGCGCGCCTGCGGGTCCGGCTGGAAGTGCAGCTCGGGCTCCGGCGACTTCTGGAGCGATGCGTCCAGATACTGGCGCAGCATCACGTCGTTGATCGGCATGCTGTTCCAGAAAACCTGGCCCTGCGCGTCGATATAGACCTTGTTCTTGTCCGGCTCGACCGGCTGCTGCGGGCTGCCGTTCGGCTGCGGCAGGTCGACCTTCACCGCATGCGTCTGGACCGGAATGGTGATGATGAACATGATGAGGAGCACGAGCATGACGTCGATCAACGGCGTCGTGTTCATGTCCATCATCGGCTCGCCGTCATCACGGCCTGCGCTCATTGCCATTGTCGTAACTCCTTAAGCGAGGCCGATCAGAGCCGGGTGGTGCCCGAACCGGGCTCCGGTTCCGAGATGAAGCCGACCTTCACGAAACCCGCCATCTGCATCGTGTAGATGGTGCCGCCGATGCAGCGATAGGGCGTGTTGACGTCGCCGCGGATGTGAACTTCGGGAAGTTCAAGGCCGGCGGCGTTCGGGCCACCCTGACGATCGATCTCAGCCTTCAGCTTGGCGACCGCGCGGTCGAGAAGCTCGGTGTGATTGACCGGGGTCAGGCCCCAGTAGATCTCGCAGCCATTCGGACCGCCCTTGACCGAGAGCGAGACGTTCTCGGGCTTGGTGGTGGTCGGTTCGAACTGCACCTTCGGCAGCGCGAGATCGATCGTCTGGACCACAACGGGAACGGCGATGAGGAAGATGATCAGAAGCACCAGCATCACGTCGACGAGCGGCGTGGTGTTGATGTCCGACATCGGCGCGTCGTCGCCACCGCTGCCTGTGCTAATCGCCATTGGGCGTTATCCTATCCTCTTTTGCGCCGGATCGCGATCCGGCGGCGGGGCAGCGCGACGGCGCCACCCCGCGCCTTGGTCTTACGAGCGGGTCGTGGTGCCGCCGGTCGTGGTCGCCGGCTTCGGAGCAGCGGCAACGGCCGGCTTCTTCGGGGCAGCGGCAGTCGCCGGCTTCACGCGGCCGTCCGAGGCCAGGTAGCCCAGCACGTCGTTCGAGAACGCGTTCAGGTTCTCGGCGATCGACTTGTTGCGACGCTGCAGGAAGTTGAAGGCGAGCACGGCCGGCACGGCGACGACGAGGCCGAGTGCGGTCATGATCAGCGCTTCACCGACCGGGCCGGCAACGGCGTCGATCGAGGCCTGACCGGCCGAACCGATCTTGATGAGCGCGCGGTAGATACCGATAACCGTACCGAACAGACCGATGAACGGCGAAGTCGCACCGACGGTCGCGAGGAAGGCGAGACCGCCGCCCAGCGCCGAGTTGATCGAACCTTCCGAACGGGCCAGCGAACCGTGCAGCCAGTCATGCGCTTCGACCGGATCGGTCAGCAGCTTGTACTGCTCCTGGGCTTCGATGCCGTCGTCGACGATCTGGCGATAGGCCGAGTTCTTCTCGAGCTTGGCGGCGCCTTCACGCAGGCTGGTGGCGCTCCAGAAGGTCGCGCGGACGCGCTTCGACTGGTTGATGATCTTCTGCTGCTCGAACACCTTGGTGAAGAGGATGTAGAGCGACACGAAGAGCATGAGCACCAGGATGGTGAACACCGACTGCGAGATCAGGCCGCCTTCCTTGAGCGCCTGGGTCAGGCCGTAGGGGCTTTCGCCGCCCTTAGCTGCGGCGGCACCGGCAGCGAGAATGGTCGTGAGCATTTTGGGTCTTTCCTCTAAAAGATAGCTTCTTGCGCAAGCCGGTCCGCCACGCCCGGCGGACCGGAAACCGGAGTGTTACTTCTGCAGCCGCCAGGTGAAGCGACCCATATACGGCGCGGGAATCTTGTTCCCTGCCGCATCCTGGGCCGGATCGAACCGGGCGCGACGCCGCAATAGGTTGCACGCGGTGCTGTCGAGCAGCGAGGAACCGCTGGACGACGTGATCGTGCAGTTGGTCACCTTACCCGAACCATCGACGTCGAGGCGGAAGGCAACCGTGCCTTCGTCACCGGCGCGCGAGGCCGCTGCCGGATAATCGTCGTCCGTCACCCACGAGCCCGGAGGCGTACGCGGCTTCAGGCCCTTGGCGATCTTGGGCGGTGCCGGCGGCGCCGGGGGTGCCGGCGGCGCGGGAGGCGCTGGCGGCGAGATCGGCGGCGGCGGGGGGATGATGGGCGTGGTGGGGATCGGCGGCGCAGGCGACACCGTCTGCACGATAGCCGGCGGCACCACGACCTGGGTCGGGGGCGGCGGCACCGGCGTGTCGGGCGGCGGCGGCGGCGGAATCTCCTCCGGCGGGGGCGGCGGCTCTTCGACCTCGAAGGTCTTCAGCTCTTCCGCCTTCTTCTTGATATATTGGTATGCCAGACCTGTGACGAAGGCATAACCCATGCCAGCCACGATGATAGCGACGATTACGATCGCTACCACACGACTGCCACTTACATTCCGGTCAGCGTAAGCCATTCGGCAACGTCACTCCCTCTAATCCTGCTTGCGACCCTGGCCGGCTGGCAGCCGCGCACAAGTCCGCTCGCCTCGGGTCGCACTGCGCCCCTGATGGCGAGAGCACCGAGTCTGTATCGTGGGCCTTCCGACGACGCAAACTCTTTGTCGGACGAATTGGTCGTACAATGCGCCCATGGCAGAATTATTTCTGTATAAGATCGGCACAATCCGGTACCGGCGGCGGCATGAAACACGCCCTACCCCTGCTGTTTTGTTGCGCTGCGGCATTTCCGGCGCTTGCGCAACCCGCTCCGCAAACCGCGCAAATCCGCCAGGAAGCGCAAAGTGGCTTACCCAGTTACGCCACCGTCGCGACCGCAATCGTCGGCGCACCGCTGGTCATCGACGCGCGGATCGTCGACTTGATCCGGATCAAGGATAACACGGCAACGGGGCTCGCGGCCGGACGCGCCCGCCTCTACGTCCAGGCCGAGGTTCTGGCACTGATTCGCGGTAGCAATGCGCTGCCGACGCAGATTTCCTATCTCGCCGACGTGCCGCTCGATTCTCGCGGCAAGGTGCCCAAGCTGAAGAAGCAGCGCGTGCTGCTGTTCGCGCGTCCGGTAGCCGGAAAGCCCGGCGAGGTGCAGCTGGCCGGCGTCGACGGCCAATATGTGTGGTCGCCCGAGCTGGACGCGCTCACCCGCCGCATCACTCGCGAGTTGCTGGCGGCGGACGCGCCCCCCGCGATCACCGGCGTCGGCAACGCCTTCCATGTGCCGGGCGCGCTTCCCGGCGAAGGCGAGAGCCAGATCTTCCTGAAGACCGCGAACGGCGCACCGATCTCGCTGCAGATCCTGCGCCGCCCCGGCGAGAAGACGCGCTGGGCGGTATCGCTCGGCGACATCGTCGACGACAGCGCCGGCCAGCCCAAGCGCGACACGCTGGCCTGGTACCGGCTCGCCTGCGGTCTGCCCAAGGCCCTGCCGGACGATTCGGTCAGCGCCGAGACGCCCGACAATGCCGAGGCGGTGCGCCAGGATTATCAGGTCGTGCGGCGCGACCTGGGGCCCTGCACCTGAACCCCTCCCCCGCCGCCGGCCGATCAGCGCCGGTGGCGGACCAGGGTGATGCCGATCGATTCCCCCGCCTCGGCGATCGCCAGCTTCACGATCCGCACTTCCACCCGGCGCACGCGCGAATCGGAAACGAAGACCGTCTGGCAGATGTGATCCGCAACTGCTTCGATCAGCGTGAAATGCACGTCCTTCGGCAACGCGTCGGTCGCCGCGTGCTTGAGGTCCATATAGCTTTTCGAGGCGTGGAGCGGCGTGTCCGGCGCGAAATGCTCGGGCAGGTCCAGATCCGCGGTGACGGAGATGCGCAGCGGCTGCGGCAGATGGGTCTCTTCCGAATAGACGCCGGTGAGGAGTTCCACCTCGAGGTCGAGCACCTGCAGCTGCAATAGATCGGGCAATCAAACGGCCTTTCGTCGCCAAAACAGGCGGGCGCCATAGCAGATAGCGGCGCCGGGAAAACCCCGTGCAGTTCCTGCACCCGGATAGGTAGCAATTCGCGCTTGCGTCCCGCCACCACAGCGCTAAGGCGCGCGCCTTTCGGCATGAGGCCGAGGGCTGCACGAAGGATTCGCGGTGATACAAGTAGTTGCGCTGGATGCGGTCGACCCGCACGCCGTCGAGGCGCTGCTCGACCGCGCCTTCGGGACAGGCCGGCACCAGCGCACCGCCTATCGCGTTCGGCAGGGAACCCAGCCGATTCGCCCGTTCAGTTTCGCCGCATTAACCGAAGATGGCAAGCTGGCCGGCACGATCCAGAGCTGGCCGGTGGCGCTGGCGAGCGATTCGGGCCCGCTGGTGCCGCTGGTGATGGTCGGCCCCGTTGCGGTGGAACCGACGCTGCAGCAAGGCGGCATCGGCCGCCGCCTGATGCAAGAAACGCTCGACGCCACGGACGTGAGTGCGCTGGCTGGCGCCGAGGCACTGATGCTGATCGGCGATCCAGAATATTACGGCCGCTTCTTCGGATTCGATGCGAACCGGACCAGCCGGTGGCGCCTGCCCGGCCCGTTCGAGCCGCGGCGGCTGCTCGCCCGTGGCGCGGCGGTGCCGAACTGCTCCGGCATGCTGGTCCCACGGCTGCGCAAGGTCGCCTGAACGACGAGGGGTTCTTCATCCCAGCGTCGCACGCTAAGGAAATCCGCATGCCCAATATGCCGCCCCCGGATTTCGCCAGCCTGTCGCTCGCCGAGATCGCCCGGCTCGCCGAGGAACATCGGCTGCCGCCGGTGGAAAGCTGGAACCCGCAGCATTGCGGCGACAGCGAGATGCGCATCGCGCGCGATGGCAGCTGGTACCATCAGGGCAGCCCGATCAGCCGCCCGGCGATGGTACGGCTGTTCTCGACCATCCTGCGGCGCGAGCCCGATGGCCGCTTCGTCCTGGTGACCCCGGTCGAAAAGCTCGACATCATGGTCGAGGACGCGCCATTCGTCGCGGTCGAACTCAAGGTGGAAGGGAGCGGCGCGGCGATGCGGCTCGCCTTCCGGCTGAATACCGGCGATCTGGTGATGGCCGGCCCGGACCACCCGCTGCGCATCGAGCAGCGCGAGGATGGCCCCCACCCCTATCTCGCCGTGCGGGGTGGGCTCGATGCGCTGGTCGCCCGCAGCGTCTATTACGAACTCGCGCAGCTGGCGCTTGCGGAGGATGGCGCGACGCCGGGCGTGTGGAGCCAGGGCGCCTTCTTCCCGCTCGAGCCTGCCGAATGACGCTTGCCGATCGGTTGCGCCGTGCGCTGGCGAGCCGACCGGCTCGGGCGACGACGCTGCTGCCAGGCGACCATGCCTTTTTCGATCCCGCACAGGTTCCCAGCGCTGCCGCGGTACTGGTGGCGATAACCGATCGCGACGAGCCGGGCGTGCTGCTCACCCGCCGCAATGCCCATCTCCGTCGTCATGCCGGCCAGATCGCGTTTCCCGGCGGCCGGATCGATCCGGGCGACGCCGATGCGATCGACGCGGCGCTGCGCGAGGCGGAGGAGGAAATCGCCTTGCCCCGCCGGCTCGTCGAGGTGGTCGGCACGGTCGAATGCTATCGCACCGTCACCGGCTATGCGGTGACGCCGGTCATCGGCGTGGTGCCGGGCGACGTCGCGCTGGTGCCGGCCGAAGCCGAGGTGGAGGAAGTGTTCGAGGTCCCGCTGGGCTTCCTTCTCGACGCGGCAAATCACCAGAAGAAACACGCGCTCTATCAAGGTCATGAGCGCCATTATTACGAGATCATGTGGAACGATTATCGGATCTGGGGCGCCACGGCGGCGATGCTGGTGAACCTCTCGCGGCGGATGCCATGGCCCAACTGACCCTTCCGCCGGCCGCTTGGCGCACCCGCGCCGGGTTGGACGTTCTCACCGAAGCGCTGGGCGCCGGCGAAGGCCTGTGCCGCTTCGTCGGTGGCGCGGTACGCGACACGCTGCTCGGCATTCCGGTCGCGGACCTCGACATCGCGACCGCGCTTTCGCCCGATGCGGTAATGGCGCGGCTGCGCGCGGCCGGCATCCGGGTGGTACCGACCGGCCTCGAGCATGGCACCGTCACTGCCGTCCTGGAAAGCGGCCCGGTCGAAGTGACGACGCTGCGCCGCGATGTCTCGACCGACGGCCGCCATGCCACCGTGGCGTTCACCGACGACTGGCGCGAGGATGCCGCTCGCCGCGATTTCACGATGAACGCGCTCTATGCTGATCCCAGGACCGGCGCGCTGTTCGACTATTTCGGCGGGCTGGAAGACCTGGCGGCGCGCCGGGTGCGCTTCATCGGCGACCCGCTCCGCCGCATCGCCGAGGATCACCTGCGGATCCTTCGCTTCTTCCGCTTCCTTGCGCGGTTCGGCGACACGCCGGATGCCGAGGGGCTGGACGCCTGCACGACCCGCGCGCGGGACCTGATGGCGCTCAGTCGCGAACGTATTCGCGACGAACTGCTCAAGCTGCTGGTGGCCCGCGCGGCCGTGGGCGTGGTCGAGCTGATGCTCGCGCAGGGCATCTTCGTGCCCGTCGTGCCCGAGATCACCAGCGCGGCGCTGCTCGCATCGGTTGCGCAGCGCGAGGCGCTGGTCGGCGCCGCGCCCGATCCGATCCGCCGCCTCGCCGCGTTGCTGTCGACCGATCCGGCCCAGGCGGACCTGATCGGCGCGCGGCTCAAGCTCTCCAACGCCCAGCGCAAGCGGCTGATGCTGGCCAGTGCGGGCGACGGCATCGAGGATGCCCGCGCGCTCGCCTATCGCATCGGCCGCGAATCGGCCGAGGATCGGCTGCTGCTCGCCGCGCGCGACGATTCTGGGCTTACCCTCGGCTGGCAGCAGCTTTCCGGCTGGGAGATACCTCGCCTGCCCCTGACCGGCGGCGCCCTGGTCGCCCGAGGGCTCGCCAAGGGCCCGGATGTCGCACGCGCCCTGCGGGCGATCGAGGACCAGTGGATCGCGGAAGGCTTTCCGGCCGCCCCGCGAGTCGAAGCGATCGCCGACGCCGTAGTCGCTCAGACGTTGGGCAGCCCGATCAGCGCGAAGGCGGCGTCGCCCGGCACTGGTCGGGAGTAATGATAGCCCTGGCCATAGGTGCAGCCCAGCGCCGCTAGCGTCTGGGCCAGCTCGGGGGTCTCGATGCCTTCGGCAGTGGTCTGCATGCCGAGCGCCACCGCCAGGCTCAGGATCGCGCGGATGATCGCGATCTTGTCGCGATCCGCCAGCATGCCGGTCACGAAGCTGCGGTCGATCTTCAGCACGTCGATCGGCAGCTTCTGGAGGTAGGCGAGGTTCGAATAGCCGGTGCCGAAATCGTCCATCGCCAGCGTGGTGCCGAGGTCCTTCAACGCTGTCATTGTCTGTGCGATACGATCGGGATCGCTGACGATCGCGCTCTCGGTTAGCTCCAGGGTGAAGCGGGAGCCGGGCATCTGGTGCCGGTCGAGCGCGGCCTTCACCATCGCGCCGATCTGGTCGCGCTGCAGCTGGATCGCCGACAGGTTGACCGCGATCTTCACCCCGCAATCGCCGCCCGCGCGCGCATCCCATTCGGCGAGCGTCCGGGCGGCCTCTTCCATCGCCCAGCGGCCGAGCGGCACGATCAGCCCCGACTCTTCCGCCACGGGAATGAAGTCGTTCGGCGAAATCGCCACCCCATGCTCGTTGGTCCAGCGCGCGAGCGCCTCGAACGAGGTGATCCGGCCGGTGCTGAGGTCGCAGATGGGCTGGAAGGCGAGCGACATGCGGCCATTCTCGATGGCGCGGCGCAATTCGGTTTCGATGGCGAACTGCTCGCGCGCCAGATCGAAGGCGCGGGTATGGTAGAATTCGGTCCGACCGCTCTTCTTGGCGCGGCGCACCGCCAGCTGGGCGTTGCGAACGAGATCCTCGGGATCGCCCTCGATATCGGCCCCCAGCGCGATGCCGATCGAGCAATCGATGCGGATCTCGAAATTGGAAAGGCGGAAGGGGTTGGTCAGCGCGGCATGGACGCGCCGGGCGACCTGCACCGCATCTTCGGCCCCCTCCTCCAGCGTCATCAGCACGCCGAACTCGTCGCCGCCGATTCGCGCGAGGATGTCGCGGCCGCGCAGCGCGCCCTTGATGCGGCGCGCGACCGAGATCAGCAGTTCGTCCCCAGCCAGCGCGCCCATGCAGGCATTGACCCGGCTGAAGCGATCGAGGTTGATCACCAGCACCCCGAAGCCGGTCGCGTCGTCGGGCGCGATCCGATTCTCCAGCTCGTCGGAAAAGCCCGCGCGGTTGGGCAGTCCGGTCAGGCTGTCGGTCGCCATTTCACGCCGCAAGCTCTGTTCGGTGCGAAGCTCCGAGGTCTGGTCCAGCAGCGTCGCCAGGCAGCGCCGGTCGGCGGCGTTGCGCCGCGCCAGGACCACGCGGAAATGCCGGCTGTCGACCTCGCCGCCGAATCGCCAGGCGATCTCCTCGTGCAGCTGCTCCGAGGCCAGAAACTGCCCGATCCGCGGGCCGAGCAGCTGCATGACGGGGGAGTCCTGCGCGGTGAGCCCCAGCCCGGCGACGCGGAACGGCACGTTGGTCGCGGCGAAGACATAGCGCCCGTCGACGATCGCGATCACCGCAGCCGGTACGGGAAGGAGTTCCAGCATGGCGCTGAAATCCTCGGGAGCTGCCTGCACGGGGGCGTTAGCCGGTGAAGCAAGCTCCACGGTACGCATGCTCAGAGCCCGGACCCTTCGAAACGCCATCCCCTCCGGTGTAGCGACCAAGTGGTTAAAGGGCTCTGAAGGCGCGACGACCCGCGCTCCAACTTTTACGGCTTAGAAGCGATTATCCCTTGGAAAACCGGTCGGCGGCATCCGCCCTGCGGCGCCGCGCGCGGCACGCCAGGGCATCATGTCCGGCTCGGACCGGTAGCGGCCCTGCTCCCCGCCCATCCGCCAACGCAGGCCGTCGGTGAACTTGAAGGTGATGACGTCGGACAGGCCGCCGTCGCGGTATCGCTGCAGCTGCACGCCCTGCCCGCGTGTCATCTCGGCCACTTCGGAGAGGGGGAAGACCAGCATCTTGCGATTGTCGCCGACTGCCGCGACGAAATCATCCTCCGGCCCGATCGGGCGCACGAGCTTGAGGTGCGCACCGGTCCGCGGCGCCATCACCTGCTTGCCCTTGCGCGTCTCCGCGATCACTTCCTGCGTGCTGACGACGAAGCCGCGGCCGTCGCTCGCCGCGACCAGCAGCTTCGGCGCGGCGCTGGCGGGCAGCAGCGTGACGATGTGTCGATCGGCCTCGAGATCGACCAGCAGCCGCACCGGCTCGCCGAAGCCGCGGCCGCCGGGCAGCTTGTCGGCCCCCAGCGTATAGAAACGGCCATTGTCGGCAGCGAGCAGCAGCTTGTCGGTGGTCTGGGCGTGGAACGCCAGGAAGGGGCCGTCGCCTTCCTTGAACTTCAGCGCCTCGCCGCCGAGGTCCTCGACATGGCCCTTCATCGCGCGGATCCAGCCGCGCTGCGAGAGGATGACGGTGATCGGCTCGCGCTCGATCATCGCCTCCAGCGGGATCTCGCGCGCCGGCGCCATCTCGATGATCGCGGTGCGGCGCGCGCCCAGCGGCGTATCCTGGCCGTAGCGCGTGATCATCTTGCCCAGCGCGCGCTTCATCCAGGTGCGCTGGCGGGCCTCGGAGCCGAGCAGCGTCTCCAGATCGGCCTGCTCCTTCTCCAGCTTCTCCTGCTCGCGGCGGAGTTCCATTTCCTCCAGCTTGCGCAAGCTGCGCAGCCGCATGTTGAGGATCGCCTCGGCCTGGCGGTCGGTCAGGCTGAACTCGGCCATCATGATCGGCTTGGGCTCGTCCTCGCCGCGGATGATCTCGATCACCCGGTCGAGGTTGAGATAGGCGGTGATATAGCCGCGCAGCAGCTCCAGCCGATCGGCGATCTTCTCCAGCCGGTGCTGCGACTTGCGTTGCAGCACCACGAACTGGTGCTCCAGCCAGCCGGCCAGCGCCTCGCCCAGGCTCATCACCCGCGGCGTGCGGTTCTTGTCGAGCACGTTGAGGTTGAGCGGCACGCGGACTTCGAGGTCGGACAGGCGATAGAGGCTGTCCATCAGCGTTTCGGCGTCGACGGTGCGGCTGCGCGGTTCGAGGACGATGCGGATGTCCTCGGCCGATTCGTCGCGCACGTCCCCCAGGATCGGCAGCTTCTTGTCGTTGATCAGCGCCGCGATGCCCTCGATCAGCTTGCCCTTCTGCACGCCGTAGGGGATCTCGGTGACGACGAGGTGCCAGCCCCCCCCCTTTTCGGTCACCTTCTCGATCTTGGCGCGCACCCGGAAGCTGCCGCGGCCGGTGGTATAGGCCTCCGCGATCGCGGCGGGGCTGTCGACGGCGATGCCGCCGGTCGGGAAGTCCGGGCCCTTCACGAACTCGAGCACGTTCGCCTGCGGATTGTCGATCAGCGCGACCGCGGCCTGCATCAGTTCGGCGGCGTTATGCGGCGGGATGCTCGTCGCCATGCCCACCGCGATTCCCGCCGCGCCGTTCGCGAGCAGGTTCGGGAACAGGCCCGGAAACAGCTCGGGTTCCTCGTCCTCGCCGTTATAGGTGGGGCGGAAATCGACGGCATTCTCGTCGAGGCCGTCCATCAGGTCGATCGCGACCTGGGTCAGCCGCGCCTCGGTATATCGGTACGCAGCAGCGTTATCGCCGTCGATATTGCCGAAATTGCCTTGCCCGTCGACTAGCGGATAGCGCAGCGCGAAGGTCTGCGCGAGGCGCACCATCGCGTCATAGACCGAGGCATCGCCATGCGGGTGATACTTACCGATCACGTCGCCGACAACGCGCGCGCACTTCTTGTAGCCGCTCGCCGGATCCAGCTTGAGCAGCCGCATCGCCCAGAGCAGCCGGCGATGCACCGGCTTCAGCCCGTCGCGAACGTCGGGCAGCGAGCGCGCGGTGATCGTCGACAGCGCATAGACGAGATAGCGCTCGGACAGTGCGCTGTCGAAGGGGACGTCGGAGGCGCCGGAAGGTTCGGAAACGTCGGTGTCGAGGCTCATCGCCGGACGGGATAGCAGGCAGGAGGGGCAAACGCCAAGGGCGTTCCCCGTTTGATCCGAATTGTTTCGTGCTCAGCCGATCAGGTGGCGGAAGAAGCTGCGGTTCCTGGCGATCAGCGGCCGCAGATGCTTGGGCACCTCGCGCCACTTCAGCTTGCGGATCATCGGCGTGCGGTGCGACGGCCCGATCGACACGAGCAGCGACAGCATGCCGCGGCGCTGCGCCGGCGGGGTGCCGCGATGCAGCGCGAAGGTGTTGACGAAATAGACGTCGCCCTTCTCGGCCAGCACCACGCCCGCGCCATTGGCCTGCTTGAGCGGCTCCAGTTCCTCGTCGCCGAAGCGGCGGACGTCGTAGAATTCGCGCAGGCCCGAGGTCTTGGGGATCAGCTCCAGCGGCCCGTCTTCGCGCGACCCGATCGGCGAAAGCGGCACGAACACGCGAATGAAGTTGAGCGGTTCGGCGCAGTCGCGGTGCCAGTTCTGGTTCTGATAGGCGAAGCCGGCCGGCTGGGAAATCCACGCCCAGGCCCAGCTGAGCGCCGCACGCGGGCCGATCGCCTCGCGGCAGAAGGCGATCAGGTCTGGGTTGGCGCAGATCTCCAGGAACGCAGGGTCGCTAAACAGCCGCTGCGGATCCATGTAGAGGAAGGGATGATCTGTCGCCTCGGGCGCGCCGACATGCTCAAAGCCAGGCATGTAGGGGTCGCTGAACGCCTGGGCCGCGAACATCGACGTCGCCATGCGATCGACCAGCGCGGGTTCGAGCATCTTTCCGGCGAAGTGGAAATCGATGTCGTGAAATTCGGCGGCGCGCGGCGTGCGGCCGATCCGCGCCAGCGGTTCCCGCAACCAGCGCTCGATCCGGCCCAGCGTGCGAAGGCGCGCGGGGTCGTTCGACTTGGTGCGCAGCCAGAAGATGTAGTTATAGGCATAGTTGTAGAAGGCGAGATGCCGCCATCGGTCGATGCGAGTGTTCCGGCGCGCACCGATTGCCACCTGTTCGGTGAATGTCTTGATGCCTGCTTCCGGGCTATGATCCAGCCCCACCAGCGCCGCCTTGCCGAAGCGCGTCATCATTCCGTTCCATCGCTGCCCGTGTCCTTCCCATTTTAGGACGATCGCCGCCACAAGGCGCAGGATCGATCAATTTGGGCAACCACATCGCTTTTGCCCCATTGCTGCCTTAATTACGGCCAAATTGTGGCTTGACTTTGTCCGAGCCAAATGATGGGATTTGCGCCTCACCATGAAGGGGATCTCGATGCGCAACTTCCTCGTGCTCGGTTTCGCAGCCTTGCTCGCCGCCTGTTCCAGCAATGACGGCGGCAGTTCGGGGCAGCAGGACGCGCCCGCCGCCGAAGCGCCGGCGACGCCGGGGGCTGAACCGCTCAAGGTCGCCCTGCCCCAGCTCGCCTATCGGTACACGCTCAGCTTCCTCCTGCCCGATGGGCGCCTGGCCGAGACGCAGGAGGCGCATCGCGCGCTGTGCGAGCATCTGGGGCCGGCGCGGTGCCAGCTGATCGCCCTGACGCGCGACGACGCCGACGGGCGTGCCGGCAATGCAGTGCTGAAGCTGCGGGTGGCGGCGGCGGACGCGACCTATTTCACCGGGGAAGCCGCCAAGACGGTCACCGCCGCCGGTGGCCGCGCGCTCAACACCAATGTGGCGGGCGACGATGTTGCGAAGGACCTGACCGACACCGCCGCCCGCATCCGCCGACGCGAACTGCTCGTCGCCCGCCTCACCGAAACGCTGCGCACCCGCAAGGGCAGCGTTCCCCAGCTGCTCGAGGCCGAACACAATGTTGCGGCAGCGCAAGAGGAACTCGACAAGGCCCGCGCCTGGCATCGCGAGCTGGAGGGCCGCGTGTCCATGGCCGAGGTCGAGATCCGCTACCAGCCGCTCGCCGCCCCGGCATCGGGCGCCAGCGTCGGCGCCGCGCTCGGCGAGGCAGTGCAGGGCTCGGCTTCCAGCTTCGTCTGGGGGATGCAGCTGCTGCTGTCGCTGGCGATCTACCTGCTGCCTTGGGCCGCGGTCTTCGGCGCCGGGGCGGCGGTGGCGACGCTGCTCCGCCGGCGCAACCGCGCGGCCTGATTCCAAGACCCGCTTTGGGATCGACGCTGCATTGCACCCCCGCCGCCCTTGCGGTATAGGGCGAGGCCTTCCAGAGCCCCGGCTGTTGCGTGGAGAAATCCCGTGAGGCCGGGGCAACGCATTTCCAAGGGACTAGGCCGACATGGCACGCCGCCGGCAAATCTACGAAGGCAAGGCTAAGATTCTCTACGAGGGTCCGGAGCCGGGCACGCTCATCCAGTATTTCAAGGACGACGCAACCGCCTTCAACGCCCAGAAAAAGGGTACGATCAACGGCAAGGGCGTGCTGAACAACCGCATCAGCGAGCACGTCTTCACGCTGCTCGGCGGCATCGGCATCCCGACGCACTTCATCCGCCGCCTCAACATGCGCGAGCAGCTGATCCGCCAGGTCGAGATCGTGCCGATCGAGGTCGTGGTGCGCAACGTCGTCGCCGGTTCGCTGGCGAAGAAGCTCGGCATCGAGGAAGGCACGCCGCTGCCCCGCACGATCGTCGAATATTACTACAAGGACGATGCCCTCGGCGACCCGATGGTCACCGACGAGCATATCCTGGCGTTCGGCTGGGCCGCCCAGGAAGAACTGCACGACATGGCCGACATGGCCATCCGCGTGAACGACTTCCTTTCGGGCCTGTTCGCCGGCATCGGCATCCGCCTGGTCGACTTCAAGCTCGAGTTCGGCCGGATCTGGGAAAACGAATATCCCCGGATCATCCTGGCGGACGAGATCAGCCCCGATGGCTGCCGCCTGTGGGACATCACCACGGGCGAGAAGCTCGACAAGGATCGCTTCCGTCGCGACCTCGGCGGCGAAGTCGAGGCCTATCAGGAAGTGGCGCGCCGCCTCGGCCTGTTCCCGGAAGGTGATGCCTCGGACGTGCTCGACCTCGAGACGCACCGCAAGAAGCGCGGCAAGTAAGCATCCAGATCCTCCCCGGCACGGGGAGGGGACCGTTCGCGCCAGCGAAGGGTGGAGGGGCCTCGCCACGTGCGGGGCCCTTTCGTCGTTCTGCGCTCCCCCGCCGCACGGCGGCGGCGACGCCGGAGACGATTTCCGATTGCGAGTTTGCCCCCGCCGCGCCATAGGCGCGCCCATGAAACTCCGCATCATCGTCACCTTGAAGAACGGCGTGCTCGATCCGCAGGGCAAGGCCATTCAGAACGCGCTCGGCGGCCTCGGTTTCGAGGGCGTCGAGGATGTCCGCGCCGGCAAGATCTTCGAGCTGGACGTCGCCGATTCGACCAGCGACGCCGCCATCGACGAGATGTGCCGCAAGCTGCTCGCCAACACGGTGATCGAGAACTACCGGGTCGAGAAGCTGTGAAGACCGCGGTCATCGTCTTCCCCGGCTCCAACTGCGATCGCGACATCGCGGTCGCGCTGGAGAGCGTGACCGGCACCAAGCCGCACATGGTGTGGCATGGCGACAGCGAACTGCCGGAGGGCCTGGGCCTGATCGCCCTGCCCGGCGGCTTCTCCTATGGCGACTATCTGCGCTGCGGCGCCATCGCGGCGCGCTCGCCGGTGGTGCAGGCGGTGATCGCGGCGGCCAATCGCGGCACGCCGGTGATCGGCATCTGCAACGGCTTCCAGATCCTCACCGAAACCGGGCTGCTGCCGGGCGCGCTGATGCGCAACGCCGGGCTCGATTTCGTCTGCCGCGACGTGCCGCTGACGGTCGAGAACAGCCAGTCGATCTTCACCAGCGCCTATCAGGCGGGCGAGACGCTTTCGATTCCCGTCGCACATCACGACGGCAACTATTTCGCCGATGCCGAGACGCTGGATCGCCTGGAAGGCGAAGGCCGCGTCGCGTTCCGCTACGGCCAGAACATCAACGGTTCGGCCCGCAACATCGCCGGTGTAATGAACGCCGCCGGCAACGTGCTCGGCATGATGCCGCACCCCGAGCGCAAGATCGAGGCAGCGCATGGCGGCGACGACGGGCGCCGGCTGTTCGAAGGGCTGCTCGCCGCGGTCGCCTGACCGCCGCGATGGTCGGAAACAGGGTCGCGGTCGCGAGACCGCGGCCTTTTTTGTTTCAGAAGAGCATCTTAAGCCCGACCACCGCCAGCGTCGCGGCGAGGATCGGCACCAGCACCTTGTCCGACGTGCGGGTCGCCAGCAGGCTGCCGAGGATGATGCCGGGGATCGATCCGGCGAGCAGCGACACGAGCAGCGCGCCGTTCACCGACCCCAGCATCCAGTGGCCGAGCCCCGCGAGCAGCGTCAGCGGCACGGCGTGGGCGATGTCCGATCCGACCAGGCGGTTCACCTGGTGGTGCGGATAGAGCATCAGCAGCGCGGTCATCCCCAGCGCGCCTGCGCCGACCGAGGTGAGCGACACCAGCAGGCCCAGCAACGCCCCCAGCGCGATCGTGACATAGCCGATCCGCCTGTCGCCCAGCCGCTCGAAGCGCGGCGCCATGAAGGTGACCAGCCGTCCGCGGAAAAAGGTGGCGATCGCCGTCGCCACAAGCGCGATGCCGAGCGTGAGCGTGATCACCCCGCCGCTGTTCTTGGCATGCTCCTGCGCGTTGGACAGGAACAGCAGCGTCAGCGCCGTCGCGGGCACGCTGCCATAGGCAAGCCGCCGCACGACCTTCCAGTCGATCGTGCCGTGCAGGCCGTGCACCCCTGCCCCCACCGTCTTGGTGGCGGAGGCATAGAGCAGGTCCGTGCCCACCGCGGTCGCCGGATGGAATCCGAAGGCGAGCACCAGCAGCGGCGTCATCAGCGAGCCGCCGCCGACGCCGGTCATGCCGACCAGCATCCCGACGAGCACCCCGGCGATGGAATAGAGCGGATTGATCGCGAACACGGGAATCCTTGGGAACCGATTTCCCACCAGCATGCGGGGATTTCCGCCGAACGCCAGAAAGATTTGGTTTCAGGCGTTCGCGGCGTTCCCGGCGTGCGGCCGGGCGCGATCAGACCCGCGTCGCGAAGGGCGTGAAGTCCGTCCCCTCGTCGAACACGTCGACACCCTCGGCGCGCTTGAGAAAATTGACCACAACATAGGTCAGCGGCGTCAGCAGCACTTCCCAGCTCACCTTGAGTACCCACTGGGTGAACAGCACCTTCACCACCAGCGCGTTGGTCCACCCCTCCGCGCCCCAGAAGGCGAGCGGATAGAAGATCAGGCTGTCGATCGCCTGGCCGGCGACGGTGGAGCCTACCGTGCGCGTCCACAGCATCCGCCCGCCGGTCCACAGCTTCATGCGCGCGAGCACATAGGAGTTGACGAACTCGCCCGCCCAGAAGGCACAGACCGAGGCGAGCACGATCCGCGGCACCTGTCCGAAGATCACGGCATAGGCGGCCTGGTTCTTCCAGTCCGGAGCCGGCGGCAGCGCGACCACCACCCACGACATGAAGGCCATGAACAGCACCGCGGCGGTGCCCGCCCAGATCACCCGGCGGGCGCGGGCATAGCCATAGACCTCGGTCAGCACGTCGCCGATGATGTAGGAGATGGGGAAGAACAGGATGCCCGCCCCGAACGGCCAGTAACCGACGCCCGGCAGCCAGATCTGCGCGACCTTGCCCGCGCCGATGACGTTCGACAGCAGGATGATCGCGACGAAGGCGGCCATGACGAAATCGAAATAGCGGAAATCGCCACCGGCGAGGCTGCGGGCGGCGACGTGGGCGGGTCTGGGTGGCGTGTTCATTGCGCTGCACTATGCGAGCCGTTTGCCTGCCACGCAATCTGCGCCTAAAGGCATCTCCGCGCGCGCCCGTAGCTCAGTTGGATAGAGCACGAGCCTTCTAAGCTTGGGGCCGCTGGTTCGAATCCAGCCGGGCGCGCCAGTTTCCTTACCGGGTTCAAAATGCGCGCGTTGGCCGGGCAGCCACGTAGGGAACAAGGAGAACCTCCGGCACGCTTGCATCCGCCGCCGCCCTGCCTGAAATAGCGGAACCGCGAAGTGGCGAAGCTGGCGGTTTGGCTACGAACGTCACTTCCGCCGCGACCTCAACTGCACATATGCGGGTTTCCGGCGCGCGCACGATAGCGGACTAGCGCGGCGGGCTCGTCGGTCTGGAGGATCGAGACGCCCGCGCCACAGAGCCGCCCCCATACCGCGTCCGGGTCACGCAGCGCGTCAAGGTCGCTGAACCCGCCGAGGACGAAGCCGTCGAACAAGGTGTTGACCCACAGCCGCACCCCAAGTGCCCGCGTGCGCGCCGCGATCGGCGCCAGACGCGGCTCGGCAAGATAGGGAAGTTCGATTGCAATCGGATGGCGCTTGCCGGCCATCTGTGCATCGACGATCGCCGCCACGTCGGCACCGCTGCCGTCGCCGCTGACCGGGATCACCGCGAACGGCACCCGGTCATAGGGCGCGATCGCAGCCAATGGCAGCGAGCCCATGCCGGCGAACGTCTTGACGATCACCCCGTCCTGCAGGCCGGCACGTTCCACTTCGGCCACCACTTCGCCGTAGATCGCGTCCTTCACGTCGATATTGAGCAGGATGCGTCCCCTGGCGCGGACCAGGATCTCGGCAAGCGTGGGCACTGTCTGATCGGTCACCGGTTGCGCGGCGCCGCCCATGTCCTGGCGCAGGTGCAGCATCTTGATCTGGGCAAGCGTCAGTTCGCTCACCTTGCCATGGCCGTCGGTGGTGCGATCGACGGTGTCGTCGTGGACCATCACCAGATGGCCGTCGCGGGTGCGGCGGACATCTGTTTCCATCACCTCAACGCCTAAGGCCGCGCACTGGTCCAGCGCCGCGAACGAGTTTTCCGGCACCGGGCCGAGGCCGCTATAGGGCGCTGCGCGATGGCAGCCGCGATGGGCGACGATGATCAGCCCGCCCTTGGGATCGCGCAGACGGCGCATCATCTCGGTAGCGTCGCCGGCGCGCGCCGCGAGGGGCTGGACGGTGGCGATGACGGCGGCCAGCAGACAGACAAGCGTTTTCATGGAGTATTCCGTTCGGATGCAAGCGGGTGGGGAAGCCCAGCAGCGGTCTCCCCCGTGCGCGGTTCAGCAGGATGGAAAGTCCGGTCTCACCATTTCTTGCTGACGATCAGCCGCACGTTGCGGCCGAACAGCGGGCGGCCGAAGATCGCCGTGGGCGTCCCCTGCCCGGCCAGGCGGTCGCCGGCGGTATTGCCTTCGGTCAGGCCGTGCGCATTGGTGAGGTTGTCGCCGGCCAGCTGGAAACGCCAGTCGCCATGCTCCAGCATCGCCCCCATGCCGAAATAGCCATAGGCGGGCAGCGCCGTGTTGTTGAAGAAGTCGACATAGCGGCGGGTGATATAGTCGTAGCGGCCATAGAGGCTCAGCTGATCCGCGCCGAGATGGAAGGCCAGGGTCGGCCGGACGTTCAGGAACAGCTTCGGTTCGCGCAGGATCTGCTTGCCGTTGGCCTTGCTGCCGTCGGCGCCGGTGTTGCTGCTGAAGTTGAGGTATTTCGGGTCTTGCACGGTGACCGATCCCGCGAGCGAGAAGGGACCGCCAAGCTGGATCTGGCCGTCCGCCTCCACGCCCTTGTTCTCGGCGGTGCCGACGAAGTTCACCGTCTGGTCGCTGCGCCCGGTCTGCGGGTTGAATGCGGTGAAGCTGGCGTTCAGCGGATCGAACTTGGTGTAGAAGCCGGTGACGTAGAGATAGGACCGGCCGAACGAGGCCTTCAGCCCGGCTTCGTACAGCCGCGCCTTGGTCGGCGCGAGCGACGGTGTCGGGTAGGTGGTCGTCACCGAGGCCGTGGCGGGAATCTCCAGCCGCGACGCGCGAGCATAGACGCCGAGGTGACGGCTGAAGTCGTAATTGGTACCCAGCGTCCAGTTGGTCGCCTGGAAGTTGAGCTTGGCCGTGCCCACCGCGCCGGTGAACGCGCGCGTCGCATCGTCGGCAAGCGTTGTCGCATCGCCCAGATTGGCTGCCGCGGTGATCTGGCCGAAGCCGTCATAGCGATACCATTCGTGGCGGATGCCCGCGTCGATTCGCAGGCGATCGGTCACATCCCAGGTATCGGCGCCGTAGAGCGCGATCACCTTCGCGTCATACCCCCCGGCGTTGAGCGAGGCGGCGTCGTTGAGGGAACCGCGATCGGTGACATAGCCCTTGACCGATCCGTCCGCACCATAGGCGACCAGATCGAGCAACCGCGGCTGCGAGCGCACTTCCATCAGATAGTTCTGATAGACGGCGAACGAGGTCAGCCCCCACAGGGCGGCGTAGCTGCCGATGCGGATGTCGTGGCTGCCGAGCCCGGTCTCGAACTTGCGCGTGACACTCAGATCACCCTGGCCGGAGTAGAAATCCGCGCTGATCGAGCGATATTGCGCCTGCACCACCAACCCAGAGGCGCCGGCGGGATCATAGGCCGTCGCCCCGTTGGTACCGGCAAGGGCATAGCCCATTCGCGTCACGCCGCTGCCGAACGCGGTCTGCGCGCGGGCAAGATAGCCGTTGGCGAAGCTGCTACCATCCGCCGGATTCGAGGTGGAATAGAGCGCATCGAAATCGTTGCGGCCGTTGGTGTAGCCGGCTTTGGCCGAGACGTGCCAGGCGTCGAAATCGCCTTCATAATCGAGCGCGACATTGCCGAACCGCATATGCCGACCATTGGCGAGATCGCCGGTGCGGCTTTGAATCGCGCCCGAACCGTCGCGATATTTGATCGTCGCCGCGCGGAGCGCCGGCGTGTTCAGCGTGCCGGTGAAAAAATCGAGATAGTTGTTGAGGCTGACCGCGGTGTTGCGCGGATCGGCCGTCGGGATCGACAGATAGAAGAGGTTGTGGTCGTTGGTGTACTGGCCCGACAGCTTGAGCGTGCCGTTGTCGAGTTCGCGCAGGATGTTCGCGCGGATCTGGCCGCCCTTGTCCGACGGGAAGCCGTTGTCGCGATAGCCGTCATTATAGCGATAGAAGCCGCCCACCGCGAAGGTGGTGCGCTTGCCGAGCGGACCCGACTGATAGCCTTCCAGCCGGTAGAGCCCGGTGGTGCCCAGCGTCACCTGCGCCGCGCCGTGCGGGGTCTGCTCGCCGGTTACCGTGATGACGTTGACGATCGCCGCCGCCCCCGACGCGTAGATCGGCGCGGGCCCGCCGCGCACCACTTCGACGCGATCGGTCATCAGGTCGAAGCGGTTCATGCCGTCGCCCTGGTTGAAGAAGAAGCCGTCCAGTTCGTGGTAGAGCGGCAGCCCGTCCTGCTGATAGTAGAGATAGCCGCGATCGGTGGGGATGCCGCGTACGCGGGTAATGTTCTGCACCTCGCCGCCGGTCTGCTCGATATGGATGCCGGGCAGCGCGCCGACCAGTTCGGTCATGCTCTTCGGCGCAAGCTTCAGCACGTCTTCCTGCGACAGCGTGTTGACCGCGTAGGAGACATCGAAACGGCGCTGCGCGCGCGCCGATCCGGTCACCACGATGTCCTGCGGCTGCTCCGCGGCAGGGGCGGCAGGCTCTGTCTGAGCCTGCGCCTGCGCCGTCATCGCCGCCATCAAAAGGGCGGGCATTGCAGCGCCCGCCAACCAATTCTGCGTTCCCATGTAGAGTCCCCGTTCTTGCCTGATGCGGGGCGCGTGACGCAGCTTCGTGACTCTTTTATTTGCTTACATGAAATTAAATAGGCTCAGAAAGCGGCAGCCGTCACGGCATGGATCGGAGCCATCGCTGCGCCGATCACCACCGCCCGGCTTCCCAGCGCGGAGGGCAGCACCTCCGGCACCGGTGCCTGATAGCCGCGATGGCGCGGCGCGCTCAGCTGAGCAATTCGGGCGGACATTCGGCGGAGAATGGCATGCGGCAAGGCGCCGGACACGACCACCGCCCCCGGATCGAGCCACACCGCCCCGCCGATCACCGCCTGTTCCAGCTGCACCGCGACCCGCTCGATCCATGCCGCGATCAGCGGCTCATGCCGCTCCAGCATGGCCTCGACCTCGGTCAGCGACTCGATGGCGACCCCCGCCCCGCGCAACGTGTCGATCAGGTCGATGCCCGAGGGACGCAGCACATCGCCGGGGAACAGCTTGCCGATCTCCCCGGCATTGCCATGATCACCGCGGAACAGATCGCGCGCGGCGATCAGGCCGCCGCCGATGCCATGGCCGAGGAACAGCACCAAGATCGATCGATAGCGATCGATGATGCCAGGCTGGTAATATTCGGCGAGTGCGGCGGCGGTCGCGTCGTTTTCGATCCAGATCGGCATGTCGAGCACATCGCCCAGCGTTTCCGCCAGCGGGATATCGCTCCATCCCGCCAGCCGCCGTACCACCGCCCGGCGATTGAGGTCGCCGTCCAGCGCATAGCCTGGAACCGCGACGCCCAGGCCCAGGAAGCGCCCGCGCAAAAAACCGTGCTGGGCGACCAGCGCGCGCAGCCGGGTGTCAAGCGTGCGGGCAAAGACCCGCGGATCGGGATCGTCGAAGGGCAAGGTGTCGTGCAGCAGCGGTCGCCCGCGAAAGTCGACCAGGACCAACTCCAGCCAGCCGGGATGCGCGGTGGCACCGACCGACCAGCCGCCACCGCCGGCGATCGCCAGCGGCACGCTGGGCCTTCCCCGCACGCCCTGCTCCTGCGGCATCTCCTCGGTGATCAGATCGAGGGCGATCAGTTGCTGCGTCACCCGCGTGATCGTCGCGCTGTTGGTGTCGAGCGCAGTGGCGAGGTCGATGCGCGGCTGCGCACCGGCGATGCGCAGATGCAACAGCACGCGCTTCTGCAACTCGGTGAGGATCAATTGCGGACGAGGCGCAGCAGGCATCCCCCATCGATATATTTTCATCATGTCAAAAAAACGAAAGCGTCGCGGCGCTATCGCTGCCGGATGGCTTCCGCGTCCGCCTGCGCTCCCTCCGCCAACACCCCGCTGGTCGTGCAGATCGGCTATGCGAGCGGCAATCTCGGCAAGAGCATTGTTTGGGCCAGCTTTGAGAGCTTCCTGCTCTTCTACCTGGTTACCATCGTCGGCTTTTCCGCCTGGCTCGCCGGCGGCGTGCTTGCCGCCGCGATGATCTGGGACGGGCTGGCCGATTTCGTTGTCGCCTACGGGACCGATCGCCACGGCAAGGCCAATGCGCTTGCCCGGCTGGTGCTGCTGGGGGCGCCGCTGGGGGCGATCGGCTTCTGGCTTACCTTTGCGCCGATGACCGGCCATGGCTGGCCGGCGATCGTGGCGGCGATCCTGCTTTGCCGGCTGGGCTATACTTTGTGCGACATCGGCCACAACACGCTGCTCGTTCGCGTCGCTACCGGGCCGCGCGCCGCATCGCTGGTATCGGGATTTCGGCTGATCTTCAGTTCGATCGGCGGCGCGCTGGTCGGGATGACGGCGGCGCAATTGCTCGGCATGCGCGATCCCGCCGCCCAGCGCGAAGCCTTCGGCGCATGTGCCGCCATCGCGGGAGCCCTATATTTCGGCACACTGCTGATCGCCATTGGCGCGACACACCGCCTGCCGGCACCCGCGGCCGTCGCACCGGGAGAGACGCGCCGCCACCTCCTGCAATCCCTCTGGCACCAGCCGGGATATCGGCTGCTGCTCGCTCTGATCGCACTACAGGCGGGCCTGCTGCCCGCCTTCAATCGTGCGCTGCCATTCTTCGGCACGGCAGTTCGGGGGGATCCGGCATGGGCGGGCTATGCGCTGGCGATGATCACGCTCGCGCAGTCGCTGTCGCTACCGCTATGGATGGGGGCCTCGCGGCGCTTCGGACCAGCGCGCTTGCTTGCCGCCGCGCATGTGCTGGCGATCCTTGCGATGGCAAGCATGGGGCTGCTGGCCTTCCTACAGGATGGCCGCTGGAGCGCGATCCCGCTCGCGCTGCTGGGTATCGCCCAGGCGGGCATGAACATGGCAATCTGGGCATTGCTGGCGCTCAGCGTGCAGTCCCAGGCCTCCGCGCGCGCGCGCCTGGAGGCTTTGCCGGTGGGCTTGTTCCTTGCAGTGCTGAAATGTGCTTCGGGGCTGGGAGGGTCGACGATTGCTGTCCTTGTGGGTGGCTTCAGTGCCTGGTCTTACGTCGCCGCGGGTGCGCTCGCGCTGCCGATGATAGGTTGCATCGCGATCCTCACCCTGCTTCGGCGGGATCAAAGCGCTGCCCTGCTTTCTACCCGATAAGCAGACGAATTTCCCAATGATCTGAGGGCCCAGTGCTTTCACCTCGGGCGCGCCAACGTTTCTCTTCCCGCGGGCATCCGACCGCGACACCGCGGCCCGCCGCCGCATCCGGCGTTGACAACCGCCAGTCCAACCCGTCCAAGGACCGGCGGTGCCCAGGCACTACCATCATCGGCCCCGCAACCCGATCCGCGACGATCGCAAGGAACGCGTACATGATCCTGAATACGACCGGCGTTCTTCTCGGCGCGAGCGCGATGCTGATCGCCCTCGGAGGCGCAGCCGTGCCGCCCCAGTCCGATCCCGGCAAGAAGGCGTGCGTTCAGGAAGCCCGGCGCCTGTGCCCCGCCGAGATGAAATCGCTGAGCCGCAAGAAGGTGGAGGCGTGCATGATCGCCAAGATCGACCAGACCTCACCCGTCTGCCACGCCGCGATGCTGCGCATCAAGGCGCAGCGCGAGGAATCGGCTAAGCGCTGAGGCCGGCGCTGCCGTACAGCGCGCGGTTCTCGGCACCGATCCGAACCGCCAGCATCGCCGCATTAAGCACCGTGAACAGCAGCGCGACCCAGACGAGGCCGAAGGTCAGCGGCAACACCGCGATCTCTGCCGTCACGACCATGTAATTGGGATGGCGAACGAATCGGAACGGCCCCCGCCGCACGAGTGGCGCTTCGGGCGTGACGATGATGCGCGTGGTCCAGCGCGGGCCCAGTGTGGCGAGCACCCAGACCCGCATCAGCTGCAGCACCGCGAACACACCCAGCAGCGGCAGCGAAATCGCACGATCGCCGACCGTGAACCAGAGCACAGCCAGCCATGCGGTGTGGAGGGCAACCATCACTGGGTAATGCTCGGCACCCACCTCGCGCGCGCCGGCGGCGAGCAGTCGCGCGGTGTTGCGCTTCGCGATCACCAGTTCGCTCAGTCGCTGGAGCGTGACGAAAGCCATGACGGCATAGGCCCAGTTCATGCCGCGCACCGTAGCGTTAGCGACGACGCGGTAAAGCCCGGCCCCAGCGCGTTGAGCACCGACAAGGGGGGGAGGCCCGCGCGCCGGTACCGATCGAGCACGAACAGCACGGTGGGCGCGGACATGTTGCCATGATCGCGCAGCACGTCCCGTTCGTGGACCAGCGCGCCCTGGTTAAGCGACAGCGCATTCTCGATCGCGTCGACCACCTTGGCGCCGCCCGGGTGGCAGATGAACTGGTCCACATCCTCGATTCTGAGATCCTGGGGCACCAGCATCTCCTGCATCGCCTGGCGCATTTCCCGCCGTGCGAACGCCGGAATGGCGCGGTTCAGCACGACGCCGAGGCCCGTGGGTTCGGCCTGCCATCCCATGATGTCGAGCGTGTCGTTCCAGGTCTTTTCCGCGCTGCCGGTGATCTGGACGAAGCCGTCCTCGCCGCCGCGCAGCACGCAGGCCGCCGCGCCGTCGCCGAACAGCGCGGTGGAGACGATATCCGCCTTGTCCGCCCGATCGGTGCGAAGCGCCAGGCTGCACAGCTCGACGGTGACGAACAGCACCGTCGAGCCCGGCGTTGCGCGCGCCAGCTTGCTGGACAATGCGAGCCCGGTAGCACCGCCGGCGCACCCCAGCCCAAACACCGGCACGCGTGCGACGTCGCTGCGGAAGGGGATCCGCGCCATCGCCCGTGCCTCCAGGCTTGGGGTGGCGATGCCGGTCGAGGAGATGGTGACGATCGTGTCGATCTGCTCCGCCCGCACCCCCGCCTCGTCCAGCGCGCGCCGTGCCGCAGCCGTCCACAGATCGAGCGCGACCTCGAGATAGGCATCGGTACGTTCGAGAAAACTGCGTGGGCTGCGATACCAGTCGACCGGCCTGGCCAGCTGCCGCGTCTGGACCCCGGCATTGGCATAGACCGCCGCCAGCCGTTCGAAGTCGCCAAACTGCCCGCCGATCAGGTCGCGGGCGGTGGCAACGGCCTCCGCCTGCGTCATAACATGGTCGGGAGTTTCAGTAGTAAGAGAGAGAATCGATACCGGCTGCATGAACGCCATCGCCTGAGAGACCGGCGGACCGGTGGAAAAGGTTCAACCGCGCAACGAATTTTCCGTCAGCGAGTTCCTTGCGTGCGCTAAGGTCGGCGCGCATTTGCAGAGGGAATCGATGGCGAAACGCATGGTTGACACCGCCGCCGCGATCCTAGGGGAAAGCGATCGCGCAGGCTATCGCGAATGGGCCGGCTTCGTCCTGATGTGCCTGGGCATGTTCATGGCGATCCTCGACATCCAGATCGTCGCCACGTCGCTGCCCGCCATCCAGGCCGCGCTCAAGATTGCGCCCGATCGCATGGTCTGGGTGCAGACCGCCTATCTCACCGCCGAAATCGTGGCCATTCCGCTCACCGGCTTCCTCACCGCGCGCGTGGGGATGCGCTGGCTGTTTGTCGGTGCGGTAAGCCTGTTCACCCTTGCATCCATCGGCTGCGCGGCGAGCACCGGCTTCGGCCAGCTGATCGCGTGGCGCGTCGTTCAGGGATTTGCCGGCGGCACGCTGATCCCGGCGGTGTTTGCCGCAGTGTTCCTGCTGTTCCCGCCGCGCGCCCAGGCGATGGCGACGACGATCGCCGGCGTGGCGGCGGTGCTGGCGCCGACCGTGGGGCCGATCGTCGGCGGATGGATTACCCAATCCTATTCCTGGCACTGGCTCTTCCGGGTGAACATCCTGCCGGGGATCATCGCCGGTTTGGGCGTCCTCATCTTCCTGCGCGGGCGGGCAGTCGGCGACCAGACGCACCGACCGATCGACCTTCTGGCGCTGCTGCTGCTGGCAAGCGGGCTGGTCGCGCTCCAGATCGGGCTGAAGGACGCCCCCACGCTCGGCTGGGCGGCACCACGCGTGCTGGGTCTGCTCGGCCTGGCGACGGGCAGTGCCGTCTTGTTCGTGTGGCGCACCCTCGCCTCCCCGTCGCCGCTGGTCGAGCTGCGCTGCTTCGCCGATCGCAACTTCATGATCGGATGCCTGCTCAGCTTCGTGCTGGGGTTCGGTCTGTTCGGCTCGACCTACCTGATGCCGTTCTTTCTCGGGCTGGTGCGCGAGCATGGGCCGCTCCGCATCGGCGAGATCATGCTGGTGACCGGGTGCACGCAGCTGCTGGTCGCGCCGATCGCCGTCTATGCGGAGCGCCGCGTGGATGCCCGGCTGCTGACCGGCTTCGGCTTCGTGCTGTTCGCTCTCGGCCTGTTGCTCAGCACCCGCCAGACCGCGCAGACCGACTTCGCCGAGATGATCGTGCCGCAGATCGTGCGCGGCGCGGCGATCATGTTCTGCCTGCTGCCGCCGACCCGCATGGCGCTGGGCCGGCTCCCCGAGCGGCTGGTGGCGGACGGAAGCGGGCTGTTCAACCTGATGCGCAATCTCGGCGGCGCCGTCGGCCTCGCACTGATCGACACCACGATCTTCAGTCGCGCCGCGACGGCTGGAACGCAGATCGCGGACAAGCTGCGCGCCGGCGACGTGGCCACCGCGGTGCGGATCGGCATTCCGCGCGACGCCTTTCTGGAGCAGCGCGGCCAGCCGCTCGACGAGTTCGCGACGGAAATGGTGCGGCCGCTGGTGGAAAAGGCGGCGCTCGTTCCCGCGGTCAACACGGCCTGGCTGCTCTGCGGTGTGCTGACGGCGCTGGCGGTGGCAACGCTGTTCTGGGTGCGCCGCGACGTCGCCGTTCGCGCGCGGAGCGCGACGGCGGCAGCCTAGCGCCCGAACGTCCGCTCGATCACCGTGCACCGGGCGACGGTTGCCGCCGGCAGCATCCCGATGGCGTCGAGCCCGCCGTGCAGATCAGGCGTCGGCGCACACGGGAAAATGTCGACGCGGGCCGTCCCGTATTCGGGCCATGTGTGGATCGAAACATGCGACTTGGCGAGCATCGCCACGCCCGTGACGCCCTGCCCGGCACCGAAGCTGTACAGGCGCACTTCCAGCAGCGTTGCGCCCGCTCCGTCCGAAAGGGCGGATCGACATCGATAGTGTCGAGGCGGAAGGGCAGCGGCTGGAACGGCTGTGGTCGGGGCAGCGGGCGGGTGCCGATGGCCTTGCCTATCTGCCCGACCCCGAAGCACTGGCAGAATTCGACCTGTTTGACCGGGTTCAACGCTGGGCTGTCGTGTAGGCGTGCCGCCACGGCTGCTCGCTGTCCGAAGCCGGACGAGCGCTGTTCGCGGCATCGCGGGCGCGCCGAACGTCCGCGAATGACGCGGATCGATTGCGGGAGTAAGTGGAGGGGCTTGGGTTGGGCTGGTCGTCGCCGATGGAGCGCTGAGACCCACGCCGATCAGGGTTGCTCGCAGTCGGTGCTGCGACTGCGCCGCCGCGCGGTCTCGCCGGTGCACTGGCCGCACCGCCAATCCGAGCCTTGCTTGCTGCGACGCACCGCATCGACCACAAAAAGAAAGGGCGACACCGTTGCCGGTGCCGCCCTTCCAAAAGCCGTGTTCGACGCCTTAGGCGGCGACGACCTTGGCGCTGCTGCGGCGGCGACGCACCGCTGCACCGGCCATGCCGGCACCAGCGATCAGCATGCCCCAGGTCGCCGGCTCAGGAACGCCTGCCGGCGGCGAAGCGAGCGTGTAGCTGCCCGAGATCGCCGAACCCGCGCCACCGGTCTGAGTGTAGCTGAAGGTCAGCGATGCCGCGCCGGCATCAAACGACGCGAGCGAGCCCGTCGGGGTGAAGGTGCCGAGGGTGTAGAACGACACGACGCTGCTCTGGCCGGTCGACGTGGCGTCAACCGTCTTGATGCTGCCGGTGAAGGTACCGAACGCGCTGGTCAGGTTGACCACGCTGCCGACGGTCGCCGTGACGCTCGACAGATTCGCCAGCGTGAACTGGCCGATCGTGGTGAAGTCACCCTTGGTGTCGGAGACCAGGGTGGCCGAGTTGGTGAAGGTCGAACCCGAACCGATCGACGGGGTCGAGCTGCTGATGCCGAAGATCGCACCTGCGAGGGTGCCGACGATGGTTGCCGCCGAAGCGGCGGTAGGAGCTGCGACCGCGACAGTGGCGGCGGCAAGCAGGGTGAGAACACGAGTGCGCATAGAAACCCCCAATAAGGTTAACCGCCGACGCGGGGTCGGCTGCCCCCCCTACTCCACGGAAATTCGTTGATCGTCAATCACAATATACAAACCGTGCAGGATAGTTCTGCAGCATCACAGCCTCCGTGCCCCTTTTTAGGTCACTTTCGCCGGTCTTCCCCATCATCCTATTGAATCGACGTCATATCTACAGACTCACGGAGTCCATCATATCGAGCGTAACCGTGCCCAGCGAACCAACGTTCATAAGGTTTCATATTATTTCATCTTGAAACGAACAAGTATTCTAGCTGTCATTTTCGACATATCGCGGCTTGATTACCATTCCATGACCGCTTGCAGGATCATGAAGCTACCAAATATGGTCAACAAGCGGTCGGGCCTCCTCGACCGCGGCCGTATATGCACATGGGCGCACCCTTCATTCCCGCAAGATACAGACGTTTGGCGGCGAGAAGACTTTGCGTTGCGCTGCTGCACCCGCGAACAATTATGCTGCTCCGCACCATTGACTGATTGATAGCCATGGCAAATGCCACGCCGGAAATCTCAACAGCAGGCGCTGCAGCGACAATGGATATTCATCGGCGCGCATGGATTGGGTTCGTAAAATCGAAGCTACAACTTCTGGGAGACGGAGCGTCAAGGCTGCGCGCTTCGGCGTCATCCATCTAGGTGGCGCCAATAGAAGCCCACAGGCTTGGCGCTAGGTGATGAAGCGATTCGATAAGCCACCCGCGTTACGCGGCGGGGCAGCTTCGCATGCGAAGCACGCCTGCCCTGCCAAGGCCTGCGGTGAATGCTGAAGACAAGCTGCGTATTGAACCCATATCACTCGTCGCGGTCACCAAGCTTCGAAGCATGGCGGCGGATCAACCACGGCGCTATGGCCTTGCACTTCGCGCGGGATTGCCGACGACGGTGCTCCCCGCCGGCACATCGCGGGTGACGACACTGCCGGCGCCGACGATCGCGTCGTCCCCGATCGTCACGCCGGGCAGGACCAGCGCACCGCCGCCGATCCACACGTTCCGCCCGATCGTGATCGGGCGTCCGAACTCGAGCATCTGACCGCGGGTTGCCGGGTCGCGCGGATGGTCCGCGGTCAGGATCTGCACGCCGGGGCTGATCTGGGTCCCCGCGCCGATCCGCACGGCGACCACGTCCAGGATAATGCACCCGAAATTGAGGAACACGCCGTCCTCGAGATGGATGTTGTAGCCATAGTCGCAGTGGAACGGCGACCGCACGACCACCCCCGCGCCAACCGCCCCCAGCCCTTCCGTCAGGAGGGCATGCCGGGCGGCGGCCTCCGCCGTCGTGGCGCCGTTGTAGCGCGCCATCCAGGCGGTCGCGCGCGCGACGTCCGCCACCAGTTCGGGATCGTCCGCGCGGTAGAGCTTGCCGGCGAGCATGCGTTGTTTCTGCGTCATGGCCATCAGCTCAGATCGTGGAGGTCCTTGCCCAGCGGCGCGGTGATCTGCAGGTCGGAGAAGCGGATCGCCAGCCCGCTGCGCTCCGGCGTGCAGGACATCGGCCCCACCTGATAGCCGGCCGCCACCGGGAAGGGCGCGAGCCGCACCAGCGGCCAGCTCTTTCCATCCGCGGAAACCTGGAGCCGCAACACGCCCTTGGCGACGGTGGCGCGCATCCAGAAATCGCGAGGATCGGCCTCGTAGGGACCGGTCGACCAATCGGACTTGCCGTCGGTGAGCACGCTACTCAGCATCGCGCGCCCGTCGGACAGCTCGATCCCGGCCTTGACCCAACGACGCTCGTCGACGCGGACCATGATGCCGGCCTGATCATAGAGCTTTTCATATTGGCCGCGGATGCGCAGTTGGGCAGTGAACGCATCCCCCGTCGGAAAGCCGAGGAAATGACCGCTATCGCGCGTGAACCCGTAATGCGTCTCTCGCCAGAAGTCCGAGCCCTTGTCGGTGACGAGCGCAAGCTCGCCGGCGGAATCGACAGACCAGTTCTTTGGCTCATTCAGCCATCGGCCATCGCGGCGGTCAAGGACCGGCTTTCCCGTCGCCTGCGCCAGCGCGCCGCTGCCGGACGCGGTCACGGCCAGCGCAGCAGCGCCACCGAGAATGGTGCGGCGGGTCATCGAATCGTCGATCATGCGGTCTGCCTTTCAAAGCTCTTGCCCGAGCTGTACAAATGTACACACTCGAGCGCCAGAGGGAATCGATGACGGACGGTACGGGCAAGCGGAACGATCCCTCGAGGCGGCAGCGGATCGTCGATTCCGCGCTCGCGGTGATCGCCGATGTCGGCGTCGCGGCGACCACCCATCGTCGGATCGCGACGGCGGCGGGCGTCCCGCTGGGATCGGTCACCTATTATTTCACGTCGCTCGAAGCCTTACTGACCGAGGCGTTTCTGCAACTCGCCGCGCAATCCTCTGCGGCGTTCCGCGAGCGACTGGAACGGGCGACGGACCGGGCCAGCGCGCGCGAGGCGGTGATCGACATCATCGCGGAATCGATCTGGGCCGAACCGCGCACCCTGCTGCTTAGCTACGAGCTCTATGCCTTCGCCGCGCGGCACCCGCCGGTCAGCGCGGTGATGCAGCAATGGATGGACAGCAGCCGGTCGGCGCTGGGCCGGTTCTTCGATCCGCTGACCGCGCGGGCGCTGGATGCGCTGGTGGAAGGGATCGGCATTCACAACTCGATCGACCACGCCCCGCTCGACCGCGCCGCGATCCGCGAGATCGTCGATCGCATCGCCGGCGGATGAACGCGCCGCACCCGGCGCCTCAGGCCATGGCCTCGCGGCGTGGTTCTCGGTCCGGAAGGGCCGATCCTCAAACTGGGACCGTGCACCGGAGTCTTCAGCCGTGCGCTGCTTGCCCGTGGGGTAGCGGTGGAGGGCGTGATGCTGGTGGAGCGCCCCGGATTCATCGGGACGATGTGCCAGCAGTTTCCCAGGCGAGAGTGCTCGCCACCGCGGGCTTCTCTATCCGCTCGATCTTCGGGCGGATCGGATCCGCACCGTCTACGCGAACCTGCCGCCCGCCAGCGTGTACCGGATTACGGCGCGCTGACCGGCGAGGGACGCCGGAGAGGCAGGACCGTGCCCAAGCGATAGCAGCCTTCCCTCAGCCTACCGGCCAAGCGGCAGATCGACACGAAAGACCGCGCCGGACCAATCCTTGCGATTGTCCGCCACGATCGTGCCGCCGTGCGCCTCGGCCAGCCTGAAGGCCAAGGCGAGCCCCGCGCTGGCATCACCGCCGAGATCGGCAGCAGCTATGCGGGCAAGGACTGGGGCATACTCTGGCATGCCGATGCCGGCCTCGGCATTCGCGTGACGCCCAAGGCCACGCTGGAGGTGGGCGCATGCTATTCGCGGACCAGCAGCCTCGCGTTCAACGGCCAGAATGTGGGTGCCACGACGCGCTTCGAGCCGTAGCTCAACGGCATCTCGGGCGATGTCGGCCTGCGCTACCGCTTCTGATCCATTTCCTTCCTTGGAGACCCGACACGATGTTCACGACCATCACGGCGCTGCTCGGCCCGTTCGCCGCACCCGGCCAGGCCGCATCCTCCCCGCAGGATGGTGCCTGCGCTCCCGGCACCCCCTTCCCGGTGCACGTCCAGGCGGGCGGCCTGAAGAGCGGCGGCGGGCTGGTGCTGTTGATCAACGCCCACTCAAGCCCCGCCCTCAGATGCCAATCTCGATCGTTTCGGCTGAATTACGAAACTCTATACCAGCGGGAGTTGGCGGAGGGCGACAAGGAAATCGTCATCGACCCGACCGGCGCCATCCGCTCCCCGAAACACGGTTCGTTGTCGCCATGCCCACACCAGGCGCGGGGTTGGCTTAGCCGTCGCACGCTATACCAGCCATGGCTGGCCCTGCAGGACAACCAGATTTTTACGGCGCTGGGAAAGTGGTCGGGGAGACAGGATTCGAACCTGCGACCCTCTGGTCCCAAACCAGATGCGCTACCAGACTGCGCTACTCCCCGACGAGCGGCTGCGCTTAGATTGTCCCGGCGACGGATACAAGGCCAAGCTGGTCCAATCGGCAACCATCGCTTCCAACGATCGATGCGACAACCGCGCGGCGCTGGTGGGCCCGGCAGGACTCGAACCCGCAACCTAGCCGTTATGAGCGGCCAGCTCTAACCGTTGAGCTACAGGCCCCCAGCACGCTTTCGCCCCTAGCGGAGCCTGCGCCCTCGCCGCAAGCCCCGGCAGGGGCACAAGCTTCATTGCCGGTGGGCCTGCTCCAGCGCCGCGCCCGCAGCGGCGGGCAGACGCAGGGTCAGCAGGTCCGGCGCGATCACGAGGCTGCCGCCCAGCTCGCGGGCAAGGTTGCGCGCAAGCCGGAGCGCGAAACCGGTGCCGAGCAGCGTCCCGTCCTCGTCCTGCTCGTCGTCGATGCCGAGCAGGCTATCGCCGGGATACTGTCCCAGCGCGCGCGGGCGATCGATCAGGAGCGCCACGCGCTGCTCGTTTTCCAACGCGAAGCGGACGCGCAGGCGCTCCCCCCGCGCGGTTGCCGATACGAGCGTGGCCAGCAGCCGCGCCAGCAGCCGCTCGACCGCGCGGTGATCGCCGGATACGAACAGATCGTCTGCCGCCAGCTCGATCGCCGAGCCGCGCAACGCCAGCAATTCGTCGAGGTCGGCTACGATGCCGGCGAGCAGCGGCTGCACGGGCACCCGCCCTTGGGACAGCGACAAGGCCGCGCTTTCGATCCGGGCGGCGAGATCGAGGTCGTCGATCGCCCCAAGCAGTTCGCGCGCCTGGGCGCGAATCACCGCCGCGCGATCGCGATAGGGCTCGGGTACCGGCCCGAGCATCTCGGTCTCGATCATTTCGGCGAAGCCGGCGATCGCGTTGGTGGGCGTGCGCAGCTCGTGGACGATCTGGCGGAGTGCATCGGCCTCTACCGGCGCGCGCTGGGGCTCGGCGCGTTCATCGGCACGAGGGCGCCGGGCGGTGCCGCGATAGCCCGTGAAACGGCCGGTGACCTGGTCGAACACGGGCAGCCCCGAGAGAAGCCAGTCCCCACCGGCATCCGATTGCCCCTCGATCGTGAGGCGCGCATTGGTGAAACCGGCGCGGCGGCGGAACGCACCGCTCGCCACCCCGTCGAGGCGACTGCCTGCAGCAAGCCCCTGCAGATCGAGCGACAGCCCGATCACCGGCTCGCGCGCCACCCCTTCGACCCAGCGGACGACGCCCAAGGCGTCGGATTCGAACCGAAAGCTGCGCGCACGCTCGGCGACAGAAGTTCGCGCGCCGGCATCGCGCTCCTGACGATAACGATCGATCCGCGCCATCAGATCGGCAACGGCGAACAAACCGTGCGGCGCGCCCTCCCCGCCTTCACTCCGCGACGCGTCGGCCGGCTCGACGGCGCGATCGCTGTGGTCCGCGAGCACGAAATCGGCCGGGCCAAAGCTTTCGAGGGCGCGAAGGACCGCCGGCGCGAGGTCGCGGCGGTTCCTCAGTACGTGACGTGCACCGGGCGCCAGCCGCGGCAGCAGCGCCGCCCAGGCGGCGTCGTCCAGCTGTGCCGTGCGCAGCACCGGCAGGGCGATGCGCAGCTCATCGGTCGCGAGCAGGTCGACCAGCGCGGCCGGGGGCCGAGCCCCTTCCAAGGCCCGCGCGCTGGCGATCCGCACCTCGATCGGCACCAGCGAGCGGATTGAGTCCAACACCGCCAGGGCGCGATCGTCGGCAGGCACCCGCCCGCGCCCGATCAGGTCGACGAGCTGCCGCCACGCCAGCGGCGCAGCGGTCGCCGACCGAACGTCGCCGGCAAGCACCGTTTCCAGCGTATCGTCAAACCGCAGCGGCAAAACCTGTCGTCCCCCGAAGAGCCTGTTCTCCAGCCCGGTCTATCCATACCGCCATGCAAGGGCCTGTGGAAACAGTCCATTTCGGCACGTCGCAATGTGGGACAATTGCGTTGAAGCGTAATTTTATTATGCTAAAGCGCTTACAGAAGAAACGAACCCTCGCAGGAGCCCCAGAAAAAAATGCGATTCGACGAGATCGACGTCCGGATCCTTGGACTACTCCAGGAAAATGGCCGCATGACCAATGTCGAGCTGGCCGACCGGGTCGGACTGACCGCCCCACCTTGCCTGCGCCGCGTCCGCGCGCTGGAACAGGAAGGCGCCATCAAGGGATATCATGCCGCGCTGGACCCGGCCGCGCTCGGCTACAATCTCACCGTCTTCGCGATGGTTAGCCTGAAAAGTCAAGCTGAAAGCGATTTGCGTGCCTTTGAACAGCTCGTCGCCGAGATCCCGGAAGTGCGCGAGTGCCACATGCTGAACGGCGAGATCGACTTCATTCTGAAGATCGTCGCGCCCGACCTGCAGAGCTTCCAGACCATCCTTACGACGCGGTTGACCACCGCGCCCAATGTCGAGCACGTCAAGACGTCGCTGACCATCCGCACCGCCAAGGCACTGCCCGGCGTGCCCGTGCCCGATCCCCAGGGCTGAACGAAAAAGGGGCGGCCCTTCCAGGCCGCCCCCTTTCTTTTGGTACATGGCTGCGGATCAGGACAGCGCCGGAAGATCCAGCGCCACGGTCCACAGCGCGGCCAGATCCACCGCCGGCGCGGCCTTGATCTGCCCGAACGCGGTGCGCGCATCGTCCTTGCGGCCGAGATTGTAGAGCGCGATGCCGCGGTGCAGGTTCACGTCGTCGGCCATCACGCTGCCCTTCTGCAGCGCCACGTCGTACAGCTCCACCGCCTTGGCATAATCGCCCGAGGCGAGGAACGCGTCGCCGGTCTGCGCCGCCATCTTGCCGTTGGCAGCCGCCTGCGACTGCTTGATCAGCGGGGTGAGCGAGCCTTCTGCCTTCGCCTTGGTCTGCGCCGAGGCGTAGATGCGGGCGATATCCGAGTTCCCGGCCGGAATCTTGCCCGAGGCGCGGCCCTCGTCGATCGCCGCCACGGCCTCCCACGGCAGGCCCGCAGAGTTCACCGACTCCGCGTAATCGACATAGTCGGTCTGGTCGGCCATCACCTTGGTGGTGCGCAGCAAGCGATAGAGGTCGATGCGCTGCGCCGAGGTGAGGCGGCCACCCGCCGAATCCGCGCTGCCGCGCATTACCAGCACGCCCCAGCGCCAGTTCTGCTTGGTCGGATACTCGGTGATCATCTTCTTCATCCACTCCGCGGTCGCGGCGCGGTTGCCGGTCGCATAGACGCGCGGGATGGCGAACTGATACCAGGCGACCGGGGGCTTCTGGCCCGAGGCCTTCACCGCCTGGATCGCGCGATCGACTTCGGCGACCGATTCGTTGGGTTTGCCGGTCTGCGCATAGGCGTTGGCGAGCGCGATCGAGACGTCGAAGTCGTTGTTGCCGGCTTCGCGCGCCTTCAGCATCGCGTCGATGCCTTCGGCGTACTTCTTCTCGTTCAGCAGCTGGTTGCCGACGATCGTGTAATATTGACGCTTGTAGATCGGCAGCTCGTTCGCGGGCGTGCGCGGGCTCGCGATCAGGATCGGCAGCGTCTTGGTGAGGCCGGCCATGTCGTTCTGGCCGATCTGGACGCGCGAGCGCAGATAGGCAGCGTAATATTTCTCGTCGTCATTCTGCGCGACCTGGTCGAGCGCGTCGAGCGCAGGGGCGGCGGCGGCCCAGTTCTTGGCCTGCACCGCTTCCATCGCCGGCGCTGCGGCCTTGCGGAACGGATCCCCCACCTTCAGCGCATTGGGATCTTCCTTGGCGGCGCCCTTCTTGTCCTTCTGGGCGAGTGCCGGCGTGGCAACCATCGCGGTCGAACCCAGCGCAAGCATCGCGGTCAGCGCAAGCTTCGAAACAAACTTCATCTGAAACTCTCCTCGTCGGCCAGGCGGCGTCGCACGTTCCTCTAAAGGCGCACCGTACACCATTCAAGCACGCTTGCCGTGTGGCCGGCGGGCTGAATGCGGCTTGAACAACCGCCATTGCGGACCGGAAACGTACCGATCGGAACTTGGCTCCCAATGCTCCCCACGCGCGTGCGTACGCGCGGGCGCGGGGTTGGCAGGAGGCATGCGGGCGGCTAGAGCCATCACAGCGTAACAAAAACCCGAAAGTCTGTTGCATTGACCGACGAGACCATGCTCGCCGACCCTTCTGACATTACCCCGATCTCGATCGTCGACGAGATGAAGACCTCGTACCTCGATTACGCGATGAGCGTGATCGTGGCGCGCGCCCTGCCCGACGTTCGTGACGGCCTGAAGCCCGTCCACCGCCGCATCCTCTACGCCGCGCAGGAAGGCGGCTATGTCGCCGGACGGCCGTACCGCAAGTCCGCCCGCCTGGTCGGTGACGTGATGGGTAAATATCACCCGCACGGCGACAGCTCGATCTACGACGCGATGGCCCGCATGGCGCAGGACTGGGCTATGCGCGTGCCGCTGATCGACGGCCAGGGCAATTTCGGCTCGATGGATCCGGATCCGCCCGCCGCGATGCGCTACACCGAAGCGCGCCTCGCCCGCGTGGCGACGGCGCTGCTCGACGATATCGAGAAGGACACGGTCGACTTCGTGCCGAACTATGACGGTTCGGAAAGCGAGCCGTCGGTCCTCCCTGCCCGCTTCCCCAACTTGCTGGTCAACGGCGCGGGCGGCATCGCGGTCGGCATGGCGACCAACATCCCGCCGCACAATCTCGGCGAAGTGATCAACGCGTGCCTCGCCTATATCGACAACGGCGCGGTCACGCTCGAGGAGCTGATGGAGCTGGTGCCGGGTCCGGACTTCCCGACCGGCGCGGTGATCCTCGGCCGCTCGGGTTGCCGCTCGGCCTATCAGACCGGCCGCGGCTCGATCCTGGTCCGCTCACGCCATGAGTTCGAGCAGCGCGGCGAACGCCGTTCGATCGTGCTGACGGAGATCCCCTACCAGCAGGGCAAGAACGCGCTGGTCGAAAAGATCGCCGAGGCCGCCAAGGAAAAGCGGATCGAAGGCGTCTCCGACATCCGCGACGAAAGCTCGCGCGAGGGCGTGCGCATCGTCATCGACCTGCGTCGCGATGCGACGCCCGAGGTGGTGCTCAACCAGATCTGGCGGAATACGCCGGCGCAATCGAGCTTCCCGGCCAACATGCTCGCGATCCGCGGCGGCCGCCCGGAACTGCTCAACCTGCGCGACATCATCGAGGCCTTCGTCAAGTTCCGCGAGGAGGTCATCACCCGCCGCTCGAAGTTCGAGCTGGCCAAGGCGCGCGACCGTGCGCATATCTTGCTCGGCCTGGTGATCGCGGTCACCAATCTCGACGAGATGGTGAAAATCATCCGCGGCTCGTCGAGCCCGGCGGCAGCACGCGAAGCCCTGCTCGCCCGCGAATGGCCGATCGCCGAGATCGCGCCGTACATTCGCCTCGTCGAGGCGGTGGATACCGAAGTCACCGGCGACACCTATCGTCTGTCCGACACGCAGGTCCGCGCGATCCTCGACCTGCGCCTGCACCGCCTGACGGCACTCGGCCGCGACGAGATCGGCGACGAGCTCAAGGAACTCGCCGATTCGATCGCCGAGCTGCTCGAGATCCTCGGCAACCGCGCCAAGCTCTACGCCGTGCTGCGCGGCGAGCTGGTGCTGATCCGCGACACCTATGCCACCCCGCGCAAGACCGAAATCGCCGCTGCCGCCGACGGCATCGACGACGAGGATCTGATCGAGCGCGAGGACATGGTCGTCACGGTGACCGTGCAGGGCTATATCAAGCGCACCCCGCTCGACGCCTTCCGCGCCCAGGCGCGCGGCGGCAAGGGCCGCGCCGGCATGGCGACCAAGGACGAGGACGCGATCACCGAGCTGTTCGTCACCTCGACGCACACGCCGGTGCTGTTCTTCTCCACCCTCGGCCGCGTCTACCGCATGAAGGTCTGGAAGCTGCCCGAGGGCGGCCCCGCCACCCGCGGCCGGCCGATGATCAACCTGCTGCCGCTCGCCAACGGCGAGACCATCTCCACCGTGCTCCCGCTGCCGGAGGACGAGGACGAGTGGGCGAACCTCCACGTGATGTTCGCCACCGCCAAGGGCAATGTACGTCGTAACAGCATGGATCTGTTCACGAACGTGCCCTCGAACGGCAAGATCGCGATGAAGTTCGAAGGCGAGGACGAGGACGATCGCCTGATCGGCGTGGCGCTGCTCAACGAGGGCGACGACGTGCTGCTCGCCACCCGCGCGGGCAAGGCGATCCGCTTCCCGGGCGAGGACGTCCGCGCGTTCCAGAGCCGTGCCTCCACCGGCGTGCGCGGCATGCGGCTGGGCGACGGCGACCAGGTGATGTCGCTGTCGATCCTGCACCGCTCGGGCGCCAGCCAGGAGGAGCGCGACACCTATCTCCGCTTCGCGCCCTGGAAGGCGGAGCGTGAGGGCGACCACGGACTGCCGGCCGAGAAGTTCGAGGAGATGAAGGACCGCGAGCAGTTCATCCTCACCGTCTGCGCCAACGGATACGGCAAGCTGAGCTCGGCCTATGAATATCGCCGTACGGGTCGCGGCGGCCAGGGCATCACCAATATCGACAACATCGCCCGCAACGGGCCGGTGGTGGCGAGCTTCCCCGCGACCAAGGGCCATCAGCTGATGCTGGTGACCGATCAGGCCAAGATGATCCGCATGTCGCTGGGCGACCTGCGCGTGATCGGCCGCAACTCGGCGGGCGTGCGGCTGTTCAACGTCGCGCAGAACGAGCATGTCGTCTCGGCGGCACGCATCGAAGAGAGCGAGGACGAGGCCGAGATGAACCTGGGCGACGGCGCGGTGGCCGGCGAAGCGACGCCGGACGCGGTGCCGGGCGAAGACCTCGCCGATGGCAGCGAGGCCTGAGCCATGGCCGAGATGCCCCTCATCGCCTACAAGATCCTGACCGCGGACCAGATGGACACGCTCGAAACCGAGCGTGTTTTCCTGGGCGCGCCGATCGATCTGCAGGATGGCTATATCCACCTCTCCACCGCCGAGCAGGCGCAGGAGACGCTGGAGAAGCATTTTGCCGGCCAGACCGGGCTGTGGCTGGCGGCCGTCGACCTGAGCGCCCTGGACGAAACGGTGCGCTGGGAACCGTCGCGCGGCGGCCAGCTCTTCCCGCACATCTACGGCCCTTTGCCGCTCGACGCGGTGACCGCGTACAGCGAGGTCGGTTACGAACCGGACGGCAGCTTGCGCCTGCCGATCGCGGGTTGAAAAAAGAGTAAAAACATCGCTTGACGGGGCCGGCTACGAAACGTATTCGGCCGCCTCCGCCAAGCAATGGCCCCTTCGTCTAGCGGTTAGGACGTCGCCCTCTCACGGCGAAAACACGAGTTCGATTCTCGTAGGGGTCACCAGCTTTGGCGCATTCCGGTCGACGGCAGGTTCCGTCCCGGGCCTCTCCCAACAACGTTGCACAAGTAACTGCCGGACAAACCGCGCTTCCCCTTCGCACACTCCGTGCGACTACGGACGCGGCGTTCACCGAAATTTATCCGTCTCCGATCAAAACGGCAATCAAACCAAAGCAAAAGCTGGGGATTGAGAGGAAGCCGTTATGTCGAAGTGCGCATTCTTGGTGTCCGCCGGGGTTCTCGCCCTGATGTCCGCCCCGGCCGTGGCCCAGGATCTGCGCGGCTCCGCTGCGAATACGCCTGCGACCGCCGAGACCGAATCCCCCAACACCGCCGACATCGTCGTCACCGCCACCCGCCGCTCCGAGCGTCTCTCCAGCGTGCCGATCGCCGTTTCCGCCTTCGGCCAGGCGGCGCTGCAGAATTCGGGCGCGACCGATATCCGCCAGATGACGCAGATCGCGCCGTCGCTGCTCGTCTCGTCGACCGGCTCCGAGGCCAACGCCGCCGCCCGCGTGCGCGGCATCGGCACGGTCGGCGACAATCCGGGCCTGGAGAGCTCGGTCGCGGTGTTCATCGACGGCATCTATCGCAGCCGCACCGGATCGGGCCTCAACGACATGGGCGAGATCGAGCGGATCGAGGTGCTGCGCGGGCCGCAGGGCACGCTGTCCGGCCGCAACTCCTCGGCCGGCGCGATCAGCATCTATACCAAGCTGCCCGAGTTCAAGTTCGGCGGGTTCGCCGAGGCGACCTATGGCAATTTCAACGCCGTCCGCCTCTCGGGCGCGCTCACCGGCCCGGTGGTGCAGGACCTGCTCGCCTTCCGCATCGACGGCGTCTATTCGAAGCGCGACGGCTATCTGAACGACGTCGTCAACAAGACCGACTATAACGACCGCAACCGCACTTTCGTCCGCGGCCAGTTGCTGTTCACGGTCAACCCGGATCTCGGCATCCGCCTGATCGCCGACTATACCCATCGGCGCGAGAAGTGCTGCGGCGCGGTCTATGTGAATACCGCCGAAAAGCTGGACCCCACCCCCGGCGTGGCCGGCGACTTCGCGATCAACCCCGCCGGCAATCGCGTCACCGCCATCCTGCGCAGCCTGGGCGGCGTGCTGCCGAGCGAGGGCGATCCCTATAATCGTCAGATCGCGCAGACCCCAGGTCGCGCCTATGCCAATCTGACGACCGACTATGGCATCTCGGCCCGCGTCCGCTGGAACCTCGGCGCGACGCAGCTGACCTCGCTGACCGCGTACCGCGAGTACAAGTCGGGCGGCGCGGCCGATATCGACTATGGCAATGTCGACATCGCCTATCGCCCGAACGACGGAAACAGCTATCGCCAGTTCCACACCTTCAGCCATGAAAGCCGGTTCTCGGGCACGATCCTTGGCGACAAG
This sequence comes from Sphingomonadales bacterium, assembly GCA_027489295.1. Next base: position 80,495 of record JAIYAA010000064.1, read on the forward strand.
CTCGACTGGCTGGTCGGCGGCTATTATGCGCACGAGAAGCTGCAGCTCGCCGACAATCTCCGCTTCGGCACCCAGTATGGCGCCTTCGCCGCCTGCCGCATGGTCGCGACGATCAACCCCACCGCGGCGCTGCGCGATCCGACGCGCCCCGGCTGCCTGAGCGCCATCGGCCGCGCCGCGCTCACGCCCGCCGTCGGCCCGCAGGTGGTCGGCGGGATCGATCGGCTGAGCACGCTCAACGATCTGGGCAGCACGCGCGACCAGTATGACCAGACCAGCGAGAACTGGGCGCTCTTCACCCACAACATCTACAAGCTCACCCACAAGCTGAGCCTCACGCTGGGTGCGCGCTACACGCACGAGAGCAAGTCGCTGAAGGC
>JAIYAA010000047.1 GCA_027489295.1 Sphingomonadales bacterium
GATCCGGACGTGGCGATCGAGCGGCTGGTCGAGGACGGCACGCAGGTCGCGGCCGGCACGGCGCTGCTGCGCCTGCGGGGCAGCGCGCGGGCGCTGCTCACCGCCGAACGTTCGGCGCTAAACACCGTGCAGCATCTGAGCGGCATCGCGACGATGGCGCGCACCTATGTCGACGCCATCGCCGGCACCGGCGCGACGCTGCTCGACACGCGCAAGACGCTGCCGGGCCTGCGCGTGCTCGAGAAATACGCGACGCGCATGGGCGGCGCGACCAACCATCGCATGGGCCTGTGGGACGCGGCGATGATCAAGGACAACCACGTCGCGGTTGCCGGATCGGTGGAGGCGGCGGTGGCGCGCGCGGTCGCGGCCGGGATCGAACGGATCATCGTCGAGGTCGACCGGATCGACCAGATCGAACCCGCGCTCGGCGCCGGCGCCACCCATCTGCTGCTCGACAACATGGCACCGCCGGTACTGCGCGAGGCGGTGGCGCTGGTCGCCGGTCGCGTGCCGACCGAGGCCTCGGGCGGGGTCCGGCTGGATACCATCCGTGCGATCGCCGAAACCGGCGTCACCTATGTCAGCGTCGGCCGGCTGACCCAATCGGCGCCGGCCGCCGATATCGGTCTCGATTTCGCAAGCCTGTGAGGGAGGACGGCATGAGGGCAGTTTGGGCAGGGCTTGGAGTGATCGCGGCGCTGCTGCCGGGTGCGGCACTTGCGCAGGCCGAGATGTGCGTGGCGCCGCGCACGGTCACGCGCCCCTTGCCCGATCTGCCGAGCGCCAAGGAGCCCCGGCGCGTGCTGCCGATCAGCAGCTACACGCTGGCGCTCACCTGGGCGCCGGGCTTCTGCCGCGCCCACGGCGACGAGCCGGCCAACGCCTTTCGCTGCGGCGACCGCCGCTTCGGCTTCACGCTGCACGGGCTGTGGCCGGATGCGGCGGGCAAGACGTGGCCGCAATATTGCAAGGCGACGCCGATCCTGCCGCCCGCGCTGATCCGCAAGACGCTGTGTTCGACGCCGTCCGAACAGCTGATCCAGCACGAATGGTCGAAGCACGGCACCTGCATGCAGACCAGCCCGGCCGCCTATTTCCAGCGCTCCACCGGGCTGTACCGCGCGATCCGATACCCGGACATGGACGCGCTGTCGCAGGGTGCGCTCACCGTGGGCGCCTTCAAGCAGGCGTTCGCGGCGAAGAACCGCGCGATCCCGGCCGACGCCATCCGGGTGACGACGACCAGGGAAGGTTGGCTGGACGAACTGTGGCTGTGCCTCGATACCCGCTTCCGCTACCATCGCTGCGAAGCCGGTACCGGTGGCGCGGCGGACGATGCCGCACTCAAGATCTGGCGGGGGCGTTGACGCGCATGACGCTGGAACGCCGCAGCTTTCTCGCCGCCGCCGCTTTGCTGGGGGTAGCCGGGCCGGCCGACGCCGCGCCGCAGGCGACCGCAATGTACGGCATGATCGGCAAGATGACGGCGCATCCCGGCAAGCGGGACGCGCTCGCGGCGATCCTGATCGAGGGCGTCGCCGGCATGCCCGGATGCCTCAGCTATGTGGTGGCGAACGATCCGGCCGACGCCGATGTGCTCTGGATCACCGAGGCGTGGGAATCGAAGGACGCCCATACGCGCGCGCTCACGCTGCCATCGGTACGTGCCGCCATCGCGAAGGGGCGGCCGATGATCGCGGGGATGCAGACGGTTGCGGAAACGGTGCCCGTCGGCGGCGCGGGCCTTGCCCCGCCGCACTGAGAGCGCGGCCGGGCGGGGGCGTCAGCGGATATCGATCACCTGGCTGGCCGGGTGGTGCTTGTCGAGGTAGCGCTTGATCAGGCGCAGGTTCCGCGTGTTCGAGCGGAAGAAAAAGTCCGGCACCGCGCCGACAAAGGGGATCATGCCCAGCGCCCAGTCGATGCCGATATTGCCGGCCATGCGGGCAATCGTCCGCTTGGGCATGCCCAGGTTGCGTGCCTCGAAGGCGAGATAGGCGCCCATCGCCGCCGCGGCGGTGGGGCCGATGCCCGGCACGAAATCGAGCAGCACGTCCAGGCCCACCTTGCGGCGGAGGCCGGGGATGCGGACCAGGCCTTCGAGCAGATGCTCCATTCCCTCGATCCGCTGGCGCACTGCCGCAGCATCGGTGCCGATCGGCAGCCGCTGTGCAAAACTCTCGTTGATCCGTGTCGCCCGTGCCATCTTGACCCTCACTGCTTGCGCAGATGGTTCAACGGGTGCCAGGCGCGCGCGTTCCCCTGCCAATTGACCAGTCGCAGCGCGACGATCGACCAGCGCAGTGGCTGTGCGATGGGAATGAAGCTCACCTCGCTGGCCAGCATCGCATCGGCCTCGGCGATGCGGTGAGTGCGGTTGTAGAGATCCGGCGCATCGCGCGCGGCGGCGATCAGCGTCGCGGCATCGTCCGAACAGGCCTGGCAGGCCTGATCCAGAAACCAGCGGCCGCTGTCATAAGGTGCCACCTGATCGACCAGCGACAGGTCGGCGCGCGGATCGCCCAGGCCCACGCGCACGGGCGTGATCCCGATCGCGATCATCGTCGACGCGAGATGCCCCCATAGCAAGGTCCCGCCCGGCCCGCCGGGGAGCGCGATGCGGATTTCCACCGGCCCGCGATGCACCGCCTGCCACTCGCGCACCCGCTGGCTGGCAAGCGCGCGCCGCTGCTCGGTCGGCACCGTCATCCAGCTGCCGGGGGCTGGCGGCGCAGCGGAATCGAGTTTGGCCGGTAGGACGGTTTCGGCCGGCGACCAGTCCGGCGCGATCGCCGCCGTGAGCGCTGCACGATCGATCGCCATCGCAATCGCCGCGCGGTTCTGCGGCGTCGAGAGGAACCCTTCGCGGTGGAGTACCGCAAGGCCGAACAGGCCTACCGCCGGATCCAGCCGGATATTCTCCGGCGCAATGCCCGCCGCGTCGATGATCGGCCAGTCGACCAGCGTGCCGCCCAGCACCAGATCGGAGGCTGCGGCGCGGAAGCGGGCGATCGCCGCCGCCGCGGTCTCGCCGCGCAGCCGAACATAGTCGTGCGGGGCGGGGGGCGCCTTCGGATCGTCGCCCGGCGTTTCGGCGGGGCGCAGCAGCAGGCCGTCGCGCTTGCCGGCAACGATGCGGAAGGGCCCCGATCCGGCGAAGCTACGGGGGCGGAACACCGCCAGCTCGGGCTGGGCGAACAGGTTCAGCAGATCCGGGCGCGGGCTCTTCAGCCGTACCTCGATCACCTGTGGCGTCATTTCGACGATCTCGTCGATCACCGCGAGATAGGGGGCAAGGCGGCTGTGGCGGTTCGCGGTGACCGCGCGCTGCAGCGTGCGCACGATCTCGCCGGCGGTGACCGGCTGGCCGTCGGGCCACGTCGCATCGCCCAGCCGGAAGATATAGCTGCGGGCATCGTCGAACACGTTCCAGCGCTCGGCCAGGGCCGGCTCGATCTGGCCGTTGCCGTCGAAGCGCACCAGTCCCTGCGCAGTGGAGGCGAGCGCGACCGCCTGCGCGTCGTCGACGGGAGCGTCGCTGGGGTCGACCAGCAGCCGGGTGTCGCCGATCGCGCTCACCACGACCGGCGTGTCGTCCTTGCGCTGGCCTTCCGGGCCGCAGGCGGAGACCGTCAGCAGCAGGGCGATCAGGGGCAGGCGGCAGCGCGGCATCAGCGGGTCCCAGGCGGCGAAGGCCAAGCTCTATGGTAGCAGGACCCCGCTGCCAACCCCGCGGGTTCCCCGGGGAGGCGGCGTCGCCTAGCATCGCCGCATGGCCCTGCACCGAATCCGATCCCATGCCCTTGTCGCACCGATGATCGCCGCGGTGCTGCGCGGGTATCTGGCGGTGCGGACGATCGGTTGGTTCGTGACCCGGCCGCAGACGCGCGGCGTGCGGGCGATTGCCCTTACGCCGGAAGGCCAGGTGGTATTGGTCCGCCACAGCTATATCGCGGGCTGGCATCTGCCTGGCGGCGGGCAGGAATCGGGCGAAACGGCGGAAGCAGCGGTGCTGCGCGAACTGCGCGAGGAAATCGGCATGCAGTCGTATGGCGCGGTGCGACTGCTCGGCACGCTGCAGCACCGGCCGAACTTCCGGCGCGATACGGTGACGCTGGCGGTGGTGGAGCAGGTGACCTTCGCGTTCCGGCCATCGCTGGAAATCGTCGCGGCAGGGGCCTTTGATCCGGCGGCGCTGCCGGCCGGCACTACCGCGGGAACCGGCCGCCGCATCGCCGAATGGCGAGAAGGGCGGCCGGTCGCCGAGGCCTGGTAATCCGGGCAAAACTGGTGCGGACGGCGGGAGTTTTACCCGGTTCCCTGAAAAGTGGCTGAAATACGTGCTTTATGGCTCCGCTTGTCGCATTAGTTTGTCCCGGCTCTTGTACCGTTTTTCGTGCCGTGCGATCAAGGGATAGCGCGCGGGGGGTCCGCTGCGGTTGATGCCGAGGAATACAATGCGCAAGGGTCGGAAAGTTGCACCGTCGCTGTCAGTCACGCTTGAGGACGGCCGGGCGGAGCTTGTTGGGGACGGAATGGTCCTGGTGCTCCAGAAGGACGATTAGACGCGGAAGATGCACAGCGTTGCACTCTGCCGCGCGGACTTGGAAGCAATGCTAGCGGCTCTCTGACCGCAGCCCCGAGAGACAAAAAAGAACCCCCGGCACCCAAAGAGGGCTCTGGGGTAATTCGCTTCTAGCCGTTGCCGTGATTGGCGAAGAGGCCGGCGGGGTCATTCGTCCTCGGCCATCTCGTCGAGGATGTCCTCAGCGCTGCGGACAGCGTGGTCCACCTTCTGCGCCGGCTTGGCCTTGGTGAAGTCGAGGATGAGACGCCCGAGGGCCGCAACGTCCTTGGGGTTCTCTGAGGTCCGGAGGGTCGTGACGGCCTTTTCGAGAGCCTCGACCGCGCGGGGATCGTCCGGGAGCTGTCCGGCGTCTTTCATTTTGGCGATGATCCGCTTTGCGTCCCGCTTCGCCTCGTGCTGGACCGCGGCCCATTGGGCGTGGGTCAGGCCGCAGGGCTTGCCGAGGATGTTGGTGTTTGGGTGGTTTCCCTTCTGGGCGGCTGCGAGCTTCGCGGAGTATTCCGATCGTTGCTCGGGGGTCATGTTGGCCCACGGTCCCCTTGGCGCCTTCTTAGGTGGCACTGGGGGCGGAGTGATCGGGGAGCTGATTTGCTCGGCGACGAACGCTTCAATCGTCTTGGGCTTGTTCTTGACCCCCAGGGGTCTGCCTCGGGGGCGGCCAGTTGGCTTAGTCGGCATGGTGCAAATCTCGTGGGAAGACCCCGCCAGCGGGTTGGTGCCGGCGGGGTTCGATCGGTTGTTAGCGGTAGCCGGGGACGGCTGCAGGGGAAACAGGGTCCGCCTCAGTGGGCATACCGGCCGCTTGGAAGGCAATGAACTGCCCGAGCTTGATGCCTGCCCGCTGAAGGGAGGCGTTGAAGGCCCGGTCGGTCTCGGCGCGGCGCTGGATTGCCGCCATGGCCGCAGTCACGTCCGCGGGGTTGGCAGCGGTGAGCACCTCGGCCACGCGCTCCTGGACGGCTTGCTTGAAGCGCCCTGCGCCGCGCCCACGGAACAGAAGGTCCATGGTGCCGTCGATCACGCGACCTGTGACGAACTTCGCCGCGACCTTCGCATCCCCGCCGTAGATGGCTTCATCATACGCTTGCCGCCCGTAGCTCTTGGAGTTGCCGAAGGACTCCGAGAAGGTCTTGTGGGCCTGGTCCTCAGCTTCGAGCCGGTCATCCAGGCGGTTCATAACGCCGGGGCGGCGGGACATCGTCTCGATGGCTTGAACCTTCGCGGCATCCCCAGCGGCTGCGCTGAGGCCTGCCCCGGAGAGCCCCATAGCCTTGCGTGCCGCGAGGGGCACGTTAGCTGTCGGCGAAAGGCTCTTGTCAGTAGCAACATCCGCCAACGCCGTCCTAGCGCCCGCCATGTACGCTTCTCGGGCGTTGGCTTGTGGCATCGACCGCATGATGGCTTCGATTTCAGGTCCGGAAGCGCTCACGATGTCACCGCCACGGTCGATCGCGTCTCTTACAGCCATGCCATCAGCGTACCGGCTGATCGCTTCGGCATAGTGCGGGTTCTGAGCGGCCAGCGCGTCGCGGAGGTCCGCAGCGCGATCGTTGATGCCTAGCGAGTTGGTGTTGTTCATCACCTTCCCAGTTAGCGGATTGATGTCGGCCGCAGCCCTGCCGCTGTCTCTCATGGCTCGAATAACTTGATCGAAGCCCTCGGTGGAAAGCGTGCGGACACGCTCTGCGGGGAGGTCGAACTCAGGTTCTTGCCCCCGCACACGCCGGTCGCGGAAGCCCATTGCTTTCGGATTGCGCATTCCGTTTCGGATGTTCTCGACGGCCTGGGGAACCGCATGCCTGAAAGCGGGTGTGCGAGCGATCTGTTCGATCTCGGGCGTAATCGCCATCGGGAGCTTATAAGCTTCCTCGTACAGAGGAGCTACCTCGGCCTTCGTCCGCCGAGTGATGTCCTCCGCGGCCGCAATCGGGTCGATGGCCGGGCCCAGCTCGGTTTGGATATGCTCTCGCACCCTGCCACCTGCTGCGGCCTGTCGGGCACTGAGAGCCGCTCGGGCCCTGGTCGTCATCGGACCGCGCCCTTGCAGCGCCCAGCTCGTGAGCCGTCGAAGGTCCTCGGTGGTGTCTGCGGGCATCGCGGGAGTCCCGAGAGCCTGCCGGCGGGCCACTTCGGCCTCGACGGTCGCTGGGGTCGCTGCGGCGCCGGTTGCCCCCATGCCCTGAGCGAGGTTGCCGTTGCGCATCTCCGTTCCGATCAGGCGTTCGGCCTGGGCGCGGGCTACTCGGTTCGGGGGAGGCACGGGGAGGCCGCGGACGCGGCTTGCGGCGTCGCCAATGGCCTCAACGGCGCGGTAGGCGAAGGGCACCGTACGAAGCGCATAGGAACCCGCTGCGGCGCCACCGCGGAGAGCTGCCGGGGCAGCGGCACCAAGGGTCCCGCCGAACATGAGGCCGTTCTCGGCGTTGGCAATGCGCCCCTCGCCGCTGTCATTGAGAAGGCCGCCTGCCGTGCCATAGGCGGCACCCGTGGCGAGGCCATTGATGGCGTGAGCGCCGAGGCCGGCACCTCTTGCAACGCGGACACCGGGAAGCGCGAAGCTGGCACCGAAGCCTGCCCAGCCAAGGCCGTCCCCAAGGTCGGGGTGTTCCTCGGAGAACCGCTTGGTCACGTTCTTCATATCGGCAGAGTATTCGTCGAACGCCTTGCCGGGCTCCCAGTCCTTACCGTGAGCTACGGCGTCCCAGGTGTTGTCGATCGCACCTCGGATGCCCCGGATGGTGCTCGCAGCTCCGGGGAACATGCCGTCCGCAAAGCGGCCAGCGGCGGCGCGAATGTCCTCGCGAAGGGTGTTCTCCTCCTCGGTGACCTCTGGTGCCTGCTGGGCCTCCTGCGGCTGCTGTGGGGCCAACGCTGCGGGGCCCTTCGGTTCGTCCGTGTAAAACACGTTGTCACCGGCCCGCCCTCCTGCCGCCGAGCGCTGCTCGATGAAGTCGGCGGCCAGCTTCGGGTCCAGAGAGAAGCCCTTGGAGGCAACGAAGTCCACAAGCTGGTCGGCGGTGGCGTTCGGGTCGTTGGCGAGCTTGATGTACCCGGCTTCGTCCTCACTGGACATGCGCTTGGGGGCGGCATCATGCTCGGCTTGGACACGGGCCATGATGTCCTGCTCGGTGGCACCTGCTGGCGCCTGGACCTCGTACTCCGTGCCATCGGGGGCCCGGACGGTGAAAAGGGAACCTGAAGCTGCGGCGGGGCGCGGCGGGGCAGTCGGCAAGGCGGCAGTGTCGTCGTTCATTTTACGGAGCATAGTCCTTCTCCTCACCGTCCGTGCCGGCCGGCCATTTTGGCCTGCAGCGCTTCCCAGCGCGTCGGACCATCGGGGGTCTCTCGTTGGTTCATGTACTCTTCCGACTCCGCCAACTTGGCCGCGAGCGCAGCTGCAGCGCCCACCGGATCATAGACGCCCAAGATGGGGTCTTCGTCGAACAACGTCGCTTCAAGGCGGTTCGCCGGCCGCAGCGTAATCGGGCCGCTGGAGTCCCGTAGTTGCCGCCAAGCCTCGTAGCGATCGTGCCGAACCAGAGGTTTTGCGGGCAAGCTGCCATTGGCGCAAAGCGTCAGCTCGACGGGAGTGAAGCCGAACTCTTGCGCCAGCTCTGCGCTGACACGCCGCGCCCAGCCGTCAAGCATACGATCGTTCACCGCGCCGATGCTGGTCGCGATCGTGACGACGCCGAGGCAGGACACAGCGGTGAGCTTTATAGGGCCGCCGTCCCCGCTGAAAGTTTCGAGACTTAAATGGGCGGGGTCGAACCGAGAGAGAAAGTTTCGGTCCACTTTCCACCTATGAGCACCATAGATGTCGTGAGCGGCGTAGAAGGCTCCGTGATGGGAGACCCGCACGCGAATGGGTTTATTGCGATAGCTGAGGGTTCGTTCGGTGATCATGGCGGCCTTTCCCGGCTGCATGCAAATGGAGGGGGACATTGTCCCCGAGTGGCTCCGCGCCCGCAGGGTCCCCAGTCGCCGCGCCTGTGTACTGAGGGGCGGCCTTTCCTCAGAGTCCAAGTTGGACCAGGCTTCGACTGTGTGAGAACCGGCCTAAGGCGCCATCGGGGGACTTGAAGAACAAGCCCGGTTCACTTCCATTGCCATGCAGAAATATTAAGAGCCGAGAGGGATGGCAACGATAGAATTTTGCAGGTCCTGAAATAAGCGACTTGGCGTGCGTGTACACGGATATGGAGGGGGTACAGGTATCGCAGACCAAAAGGCGCCGCCGCAGGAGCCCCAAAGGGGACCCCACGCCCTTCCCGTCCTGAAAGAGGTAACGGGTCGATCGGCGGGTTGCTCGGGGTGGCTGCGGGTCTCTCCAGGTGGCCAAAAGGGGACCCAATGATCCCCGCGCCCGTCGATTTGCGATAGCCTTCAAGAATTGCTGAGAGTTCCGAGGGGCCAGCGGTTAACGGGCGAAGTCAGAGAGGCCCGTGCTACCGCTTTCCAGGGTGTTTACGGATAACCCATCTCACGTTAGCACTTTGAGGAGATAGCGGGAGGCGGGGGGATTTATGCTTGTCCAATGTGCGTCTTGTGGTGCGGCGGTAAGTGTTCACGCGGAGCGCTGCCCTGCATGTAAAGGACCTGCTACAGCTGCCCAGCGAGCCAGCGAGTACGGACCGTGTCGATCATGTGGAACTGAACTCCACAAGCCATCACATGTTTATAGCACAACTTCGTCCAGCATCGTGGATGGCAATACTAGCACCTCGACACACTGGCGCAGCCTGCCTTGCCCAAAATGCGGCGATAAAGAACCCATCTCAATATTTTCGGAAGGTGTTCGTCAAAATAAGATGAGCTGCATTATGGCCATAGGGGTCGTAATTTTGGGTACCGCTATAATGTATTTCGTTTTCTAGGCAAACTATTCGGGCCATTTGCCTTCTAATTGAAGCGAGAAATCTCGCAGCGGCAGATAGCCTCAAGGCGGACGTTGGCTGCGAGAATGCGGGACCGGCTCGGGCGAGCAGACATTCGAGAAAAATATTCGGGTGGTCGTTACAGTGGCGGGGTGATCGTGAAGGGGCAGGAGGAAACCCGAGGTAACTCTAAGAAAACTCAGGGAAACCGTCGCGTCATTCGGGGTCGGACTGGCGCTGTGGCCGGCTCAGCGAAACCGCCAGTTTCGAACCGCATCCGATCGCGGCCGGGCGGTTCCATCGGCGGCGGCGGAAGGGACCCGTGATGGCCTATTGCCCCACTAAGGAATCCCCCACGAGATCTGAACCCCTAGAGAAACTGGGGTTTCCGACTGGATGTAGAAGCCAGTGCGGGCTTTGAGTTCGTGGGGGATGCGGGAGGATTGGGTCTTTGGATGCGGCGGGCTGGCATCGGAGACATTAGGGCCCGCCCATTTGTGGGCCGGTCTGTGTCTGAGGTTTGCAACGTACACATGAGCCGAGGGACTTAAGTGCCGTCGCGCTCCTGAACCGGCTGCGCCTGCTGTCCCTTAGGGTTTCTCCTCTCCCACGTCTGCACCTCTTGGGCGTTGTCGGCGCGTGCCATGGGCGACCACACGGGCGCCCCGCCCCTTGAGCCATCCGCCCGCAACTGCCAGGTCTTTCCGGTAACCGTGTCGAGCAAGAACGTGTCGCGGGCGCCGTGCGGGCTGAATACGACGACATAGCGCCCCTGCTGGCCCCCTTGGGCCGCTGTCTGTCCCATAGCGCCCACCGGCAACACAAGGGCGGCAGCAAGTGCAGCGGCGGCAGCGAGTCGCATCAGAAAACCCCCAAGTTGTGCAGGCCGTACCCTATCGTCCCGAGCGCACCAAACAACGCCATGCCTTTGCCAGACGGTGGGCGGCATACAGATGCAGCAAGGGCCGCAAAGGCCAAGCTCGCAGCAAGGTACGGGTGGCCGTTCCTCGCTAGTATCTTCGCCGTCTCCGGTTCGGGGAGCTGTGCGGTCTCTTTTGGCTTTCCCATCGTGTGGTCCTTCAGGGCGCGGCTCGGGGTTTCCCGCGGCATGCACTGGTTAATTTCCGTTAACCTATGCGGGCGCCATGAAATAAGGGTGTAATCCCGTGGTGTAATTTTACTTAACGGGGCGCGGACCGATCGCCGGTCAATAGCCGTCAAGGGCGCTCTTAGTTTCGCCCACTGCGCTCTCGACGTCTGTTGCTGCGCCTTGGACAGCGGGCCCGGCAAATATCGGATCTTCGTCCCTTAATCGACCGACAGCCGCTGAGAGGCTGCTTGCCGCACTCTGCGCCTGTTCGGCTTTGGCCTGCGCATCTCTTAGTTGCTCCTCAAGGGCGGCCTTCTGTTCCTCAAGCGCCGCAATGCGGTCTTGCAGCTCCTCTTTGGTTGGCCCGTTATCGGCGCTGCATGCAGCAACGGCGAGCGCCACAAGCGCCCCTACAACAGCCTTCGTCCCCATTCAGTCCTCCCTGTTTGCCCGAGACGCGCCTAGCGGGCGAGAAGAGCCGGAGCCAGCCTGACACCCTCCGAAAAATGATCTGCAATCGCGGACAATTTGCAAACCCGAATGAGGATCGTAGTGCTTGCGGGTGTGTACAAAAACGCCTAACGCTCATTACGCAATTATGTACAGCGGAGCTGAACCCATGCGCGTCGTCATCTACCTTCGAGTATCCACGGCGGCCCAGGGTCGCTCGGGGCTCGGCTTGGAGGCGCAGCGGGCGGCAGTGGAAGCCTTCTGCCGACAACGGGGCTGTGAGGTGCTCGCCGAGTTCGTGGAGGTCGAGAGCGGCAAGCGCGACGATCGCCCCGAGTTGGCGAAGGCGCTGCACTGGGCCGACGTCACTGCCTCCACCCTACTGGTGGCGAAGATGGACCGGTTGAGCCGTAGCGTACGGTTTCTGGCGACCCTTCAGGACAGTGGCGTCCGCTTCATTGCCGCCGATATGCCAGAAGCGAATGAGATGACCGTCCATATCCTCGCTGCGGTCGCCCAGGCGGAGCGCAAGGCGATCGGGACGCGTACTCGGGAGGCACTCGCGGCAGCTAAGGCACGGGGCGCACGTCTGGGCAATCCCAACGGGGCCGCTGCCCTCCAGCGTGCCGGCAAGGGTAATAGTGCGGCGATCGCAGAGCGGAAGGCGCGGGCGGATCATTCGGCCCAGCGGCTTGACCGGGTGATTGCAAAGTTGCGGCAAGAGGGGCGCACGTCGCTCCGGGACCTTGCGGAAGGGTTGAACGCTATCCCCATTCCAACGCGACAGGGTGGCAAGTGGCACGCTTCGTCCGTGCGGAACCTTCTAGCACGCCTGGAAGCGAAGAGCTCAGGCGTAACGGAGGGCGCAGGAGCATGAGCAAGCGAGATGGCTTCTCGCCGACTGAATGGAAGACCGCTGGGGAAATGTACTTGCGCAGCCTCGCTGTGTCGCCCGAGGCCTTGGCATTTAGCGCAATGGCCCTGGAGGCGGCCCAGAAGGCCACCGGCGCTAGGACCAGACAGAGCCGGCCAAGCAATGCCTTGAAGATTCGGAGGGCAGTGGAGGCGCTCCTAGCGGACCTGTTGCGCCTCTTCGTCGAGGGGCAGGCCGGCTCCCACGGAACGCGGCCCGTTGACCTCCCCGCGAAGCTGCTCGGGTTCGGACGGCCGGCCTTCATGGAGGTTGTCGAGGGCCTAGAGGCCGCCGGGTGGCTGAGTTACGGAAAGGGTCGGCGGGCCAGCCCGAAGACGATGACGGATGGCTCTACAGGGATGCTGTCCGGCGGCTGGCGGTCTCGGTTCCGACTTTCACCGGAAGCGCTGTCCATAGCCGCCTCGGCGGGAGTGCTTAGCGGGGACCATCGCGACCATTGGGGACGATCGGTGACAGCGCTGGCCCTTCCTGTGCTCAGAGAGCTGGAAGTGCCCTTGATCGAATTGCGGGCGGCCAAGGAGCCCCGAGCCGGCAAGGGGGCCACTGGTGCAAGCATGGTCGTGGACATCCGAAACCCGAAGGTCACTGAGATGCTTCGAGACCTAGAGGCCCACAATGCCTTCCTGGCGCAGGCAGGTGTGGACGGTGCTGACTTCGTGGGGCTCCGGCGCATCTTCAACAACGGCAACGTACCGGGCTTCCGGTGGCAATGGGGCGGCCGGTTCTACTCGGTTACCTTTCCCGGAATGGAACGAGCCTATGAACAGCGGAGCGGGGAAGAGCGGCGCCGGGCGCTACGCTTGGGTGGCGAAGTGGTCGGTGAAGTTGACATCAACGCCTCACAGCTCCGGCTCTTTTACGCTCTGAGCGGCTTGGAGCTGCCCGCCGGCCTGGAGGAGGACCCTTATACCCTGCCGGGCCTGGACCGGGTCGGGGTGAAGCTCTGGATTGCTCAGGCTCTCGGGAAGGAAGCCGCGAGCGGGAAGCAATGGCCCGCGCAGGCACGACAAGAGTACGCGAGGAAGACCAAGGGGCGGGAGTTGGCAGAAGATCATGACTTTATCGCTCTCCGGGACGGCGTTCTAAGTGCCCATTCACATTTGCAGACGCTTGGCACGCCCGAGGCGCTCCCAGTGCTGGAGCTGCAATATCACGAGAGCGAAATCCTGAGGCACGCTATGGGCGCCCTACGAGCCAAAGGTATCCCCAGCCTGCCCGTCCATGACAGCTTGATAGTGCCCACTGCCGCCGAGGGCGAGGCAAAGGTTGCCATAGAGAGCGGCTTTGCTGACATCGTTGGGGGAGTGATTGGAGATACACCAATTACAATGCCGAGAGTTACCCTGAAGGCCGCCTGACGCTCCTAACGAGCAGAGAGGCACCTAGGGAGCGTACTGGTACGAAATCTTTTGCGCATTGGACCGGCGGCCCGCAGCGGGGAACTATCGCGTTCGCTTCCAGGGCGAGCAGCTCCTCCGCGTCGAACGCGCCTGACGGCAACCCCAAGGGGCCAATCGAACACCACGGTTGTCCCCGTTTTTATTTAACAATATGCGCGAGTACAATTTTGGTTATAACAAAAGCCAAAGTTACGATTGGTGCAGTCAATACGAAGAGTGCCAATAGAGCACACCATGGCCGACCAGATTCAATGAATCTAAGGACAATCTTGGCGATCGCCTGCCATTTATACTTTCCCAAGGCACATCTCCAGCTTCAAGAAACACGTGAAACGTGATTGAATTAGCTAGATTTCGGGATGGCCCTTCGGGTTATAGGGTCATGCTTTGGTTTGGTCGTCAAGCCCCCCATCCCGTAGAATCCCCTAAGTGCGACTCCATGATTTTCTCCCTAAAGTGCTGTTTAAAAAACAATAAAAAAATTCGATGGCTGTAAGCGACGGCAGCGCCTTCGTGGGCCACGGGTCCTGCCCCGAGTACGGCTCCCGCGAAAATGCGGCCCGCGACGCCTCCGGGCGCCTCTACTGCCACGGTTGTCAAAAGACGATCGAGTGGCCCGACGACGACCAATCGACCGGGCAGCGCCGAAAGGCCGCCCCCAGGAACACCATGACCCAACCGTACGACGCGATCCCCACCGACCTTGGGGACGATCGGCTCACCCGTGCCTATGGCATCTCCACGCAGAGCCGTCGCGACAAGTCCACCGACCACGCGAACGGGATCACGCGGCACCTAGTGGACCGTGGGCGCTTCGATGGGCGAGGCGTCCGCCAAACGGCCCGGCTTGTCTGGCGTGCCCTGGCGATGCTCCAGGACGAGCTAGAAGCCGAAGAGGGCTTTCCACGCTCCAGGGCCTCGAAGACCTCGCAGCCGGCGGCGGCTTAACAAGCCAAGCAGGGTGCGCACAAGCCATGCTAGTTTAACCGATCGGTTTTTACCGACTGGGCCTCCCTGAAATACTCGATATGCGATTCGCGTCTTTTTTGCATCTATGTTACGCAGATTGTCGAATCAGGGGAGAATTACTCATGAAGCGCATCTTGATTGCGGGGATACTCGCGGGAGCAAGTATCTCTACGCCTACTTTTGCGGCGACTATCGTGTACAAGCTGGCGGGAAATTTCACGGGGACCATCGCCGGTAACTATGCTGTATTTGATGGCGTTTTCACTGGAGTGGCCGATACCGCGGGGCCTTGGAGCGCGTGGGGCGAGCCGTTGCGGGAGCTAAATTCCCTCGATCTCGTGTCGGGTGGAATAACATACAATTCTTCTAGATCGGCATATTTCTACGGCGATGGCGGCGCCCAGAATGCAGGTTTTGGGAATGTTCCCGGTGGATATTTCATCGACTTCGTTGGGTTTGGTGCATACAACGGAATCGCCAATGTTGCGCAAACATCGGTTTCTTGGACAGGTCCCGTTGGACAGGCGTTCTGGACGGACCAGGGTGAGATATTCATCTCCGACGCGACAGGTCTAACCTTTTCGGCCACGGTTTCCGGTGTACCAGAACCGACAGCGTGGGCAATGTTAATTGGCGGGTTTGCTGTTAGCGGTGCAGCGATTCGACGTCGGCGCCAGAAAGTCTCAATAGCATTTGCTTGACCCGGAAGCTCAAGAGGTGACCGGAATTCACCGTAACCCTCCAGTTGGCCTCTGCGGCCTGTACTTGACCTTGGCCAAGCAGTGGTGGGTTCATGCGCTCGCGTCTACGCTGACTTGAATCTTGCCTCAAAGACCCCTAGCGCCTTCGGGTGCCTGGGGGTTTTTATCATCGCCTGCAATCGTTGAGGCCCTTGGCAATCAAATTGCCGATCCAGCAGAGTTGCAGGAAGATGGCGGCAAGCAGCCCGTAGACGGTTCTGTCGTGCATTGCGCGACCATGCCGCCGGCCAAACGCCCGCGCGAGCCTCTTCCATGTTCCCGATTCGTTCTGATATGCCTTTCGGGATGGACCATCCGTCCGAAGCCTATCGCCGCCGTGCGAGCTGCAAGACCGTTGACGCCTGTGTGAAGGAGGGGCTGGCCGTCGAGCTGCTCTGTAAGAACTGCCAGCGCGTCCGGATCATCGAGGGGCCCCTTTGGAGCGCTATGCGAGGCTCAAGGTCCTGCCCCTAAATCTCTTCATGCTCTCGCACTTCTTCCGCTGTACGGTTTGCAAGGCCAAGCTGTGTTCGATGCGTGCGAGCCTGGAGGAGCCTAATAGCCCGCCGATCGGCCCCGCGACGCAAACCGAGTTCCAGGCGATGAAGCGTAGGTTTCGCGGGTAGGCTATTTTGCAGGCATAGCGAGCTGCCTCGACAGTATCGCCGCAGGCGATATCAGCGGTAAAGCATCATCTTTCACCAGCCCGTCCGTCACAGGTCGGAATAGAGCTGCAAGCACGATAGCGCGATCCTTCTCGTCCGTCGCGCCATCATTATCTAACAAAGCTAGATACGTATGCGCCATGCTTTCGCGCGAACGGGCATCCACCCCCAGATGGTGCTCGCTCATCAATGTTCGAACAAGAATGCGCATCAGCCAGAGATATATGGTCAGGTAGAGGATGGATACTGCAGTAGTGAATATTAATTCGTGAATCCAAGTTGGCCGAAGCGCGCCTGTATTCGCCTCTGCGTGACCGCTGGAGTACGCCCCCGAGAAAAGGAACTGCGCGAAATCAACGCCTCCCCATGCGGCAAGAAGGGAGCCAATGGCTCCTGCTACACCAATTCCTATAGTCTACCAGCGAATGACCTTGTACTTAGACTCGTGTTCCAACCCTCGCTTTTTCCAATGGTCGACAGTCGTCGCAAGTCTTAAGTTCTCAGTGTAATGTCTGTATTTCTCGTCCCATTGATCTTGCCATTTGTCGCGGTCGGACTTTATTGCTTCCTGCGTGTCAGTCATAAATCTGGAAATGCGGGCGATGTTATCCTCATTGATCTGGTGCAATTCAGCCATTTTGGACGCTAGTTCCCGTTGAGCGCCGTCGAACCTTCGATCCAGCTCCAGGACACGACTTTCCACTTTAGACAGATGATCATCAATCGCCTGTGACGTGCTCCCCGTTTTCAGGCCGCTGATAACTTAGCTTCGGTTTCCATATGCCCCTGGCGGGGGCGGTTCGTAAACTCGGCGGGTGCCATGCCGCCAAGGCTGCTGTGCGGACGCAC
>JAIYAA010000318.1 GCA_027489295.1 Sphingomonadales bacterium
AACGATCAAGATGCCAGCCTACCCGCTCGGCTCCGCTGCGCTCCGCCTCCCGTCCAGGCTGGCATCGGAGGCGCGTATCAACTAACTATGCAACCGGACCAGTCATCGCGGGCAGTCCAATCGCGCTTGTGCTTCGAACCCGATTTACGAAAAGGGGAGTGGGGCCTGACCCCTGGGGCTCCATTTTTGCTGCAGTGCGGTAAGTACTTATTTTGACGAGCGTATTTCGATCGGTTGGTTTCCCTTCACCCCAATCACCCCGCAGAAAACTGCCAAAACTGAAAAAACGCCGGGTGTGCCAATCGGCACTCCCTACGCGGCACGCTTTGGCACGATATTTCCGTTCGCCAGATAATCATGCCAACCGCAGCGGCACCCCACTTCCGATCAAAGCCCACCATCGACGCGGCTTCACCCTTGCGCCTTGGGGAGGTGGCATACACGGCGTTGCGCGCCCAGCCTGCCTGGGCAACGGCGGCTGGACTTCGGTGCGCAACTGCTGCGCGTTCAGGCGAGCCGGTACGGGCCGCCCTTCGCCAACGCCGCCTGCCACGCCGGCCGCGCATGGATGCGTGCGACGAACGACTCCAGCTTGGGCCAGCGACCGCCGCCGCCGATCTGCACGGCCAGTTCGGCGGGGAAGCTCAACATCACGTCCGCCCCAGTCCAGTCATCGCCGACGAAATGGCCGGAGGGGCGCAGCTCGGATTCGAGATAGTCGAAATGGTTGGCGATCTCGCTCGCGATCCGCGGATGCAGCGGCGCACCTGCCGCACCCAAGCGCCCCACATAGATATGCAGCAGCAGCGGAGTCATCGCCGAGCCCTCCGCGTAGTGGAGGAACTGCAGGTGGCGCAGCGCATCGACGCTGCCGGCCGGGGGCAGGAAACGGCCCGCGCCGAAGCCCTCGCACAGATACTGCACGATCGCGCCCGATTCCTGCAGCACCACGCCGTCGGCCTCCAGCACCGGCGCCTTGCCGAGCGGATGGACTTGCTTGAGTTCGGGCGGGGCGAAGCGCGTGACGGCATCGCGTGCGTAGCGCTCGATGGCATAGGGCACGCCCAGCTCTTCGAGCAGCCAGAGGATCCGCTGCGAGCGGCTGTCGTTCAGGTGATGGACGATAAGGGTCACGCGATCGTTCCTTCGGTGCAAAGAGGGTCAGGACTTTAGCGCCCAGACCAGCGCCTGGCGGGCATGGGCGATGCGAGGCTGCCGCAGCGCCGCCGGCGACCACAGCATGTAATAGGACAGGAAGGTGGGCCCCTGCGGCGCCGCCAGCGCCCGCAACGCGCCCTGCGCGATGGCATCGGTGCACATATAGGCCGGCAGCACCGACCAGCCGAAGCCCGAGCACAGGATGCTGCGCAGCGCGCGCAGATCCTGGCTCAGCACCGCTGGCTGCGGATGGACGGCATCGAGTCGATTATGCGCCAGCCATTGCTCGAACAGCGGCAGTTCGAAGGTGTAGGCGACGGCCGGCTCCGCCGCGAGCGCGGCAAGACGATTGGGCGCCGACTCGATCCGATCGGCCACGGTGGCGCTTGCCACCGCCAGGATCGGTTCGGTGCGGATCGTCTCGGCACGCAGCCGGGGATCGGTGACCGGATAACCGGAGATGCCGAGGTCGCAATGCCCCTCGACCAGCATCTGCACGATCAGGTCGCGCGGGCCGGCATGCAGGCGCACGCGCACCCCGGTGTCGAGTAGCGGCCGCAGCCGCGGGGCGAGCACTTCGGACAGGAAGTCGGCATGCCCGATGATCTGCACCGCGCCTTCGATGTCGCTCGAGCGCGCCCGCGCCGTGGAGAGCGCCCGCTCCGCCTCGTCGAGCCGGTCGCCGACATCGGCGGCAAGATCGTCCGCCGCTGCCGTCGGCAGCACCCCACGCACCTGCCGTTCGAACAGCTTGCGCCCCACCGCGATCTCCAGCCCCGCAATGTGCTGCGACACCGCCGGCTGGGTCATGCCCAGCGTCCGCGCCGCACCGCTCATCGAGCGCTGGCGATAGACTTCGACAAAGGTGCGCAGGCGTGGCAGGGACATGGCCGCACACCTATAAAATCATTTATGGGAGGATGCCACAACCACATTTGGTGGCGGTCTGCGCGGCGCCCTATTTCGCTCCCAACCCGAGGAGACGAGCCATGGCTACCCCACAGACGATGACCGACCTGAACACGATCGTCGCGGCGATGAAGAAGGCGCATCGCGATGCCGGCGCCCCCGATGCCGCGCTGCGGCGCGACCGGCTGGACCGTGCAATCCGCTTGCTGACCGAAAACCATGCCGAACTCGCCAAGGCGATGTCGGCCGATTTCGGCAACCGCAGCATCTACCAGTCGACCGCCGCCGACATCGCGACCACCGTCGCGACGCTGCGCCACGCCCGCGACCATGTCGAGGCTTGGATGCAACCCGAGCCGGCAGAGGTCCCCAGCCCGGGCATGCGCGCCTGGATCGCGCCGCAGCCACTGGGCCTGGTGGGCGTGATCAGCCCCTGGAACTTCCCCATCAACCTCGCCTTCGGCCCGCTTGCGGGCGTGCTTGCCGCCGGCAATGTCGCGCTGCTCAAGCCTTCGGAGCTTACCGAGCGGACCTCCGAACTGCTTGCCGAGCGGATCGCGCATTATTTCGATCCGATGGAGATCGGCGTGGTGCTGGGCGATGCAGGCGTCGGCGCCGCGTTCAGCGGCCTGCCGTTCGATCATCTGGTGTTCACCGGCAGCACCACCGTCGGCCGCCATGTGATGCGCGCCGCAGCGGAGAATCTGGTGCCGGTCACGCTCGAGCTGGGCGGCAAGTCGCCGGTGGTGATCGACAGCGGTGCCGACATCGTCACCGCCGCGGAGCGCACGCTGACGGTGAAGATGTTCAACGCCGGGCAGATCTGCCTGTCGCCCGATTATGTGCTGCTGCCGGAGGCGCAGGTGGACGCGTTCGTCGCCGCCGCGCGGGCGTTCGTCGCAGCCAGCTATCCCGAACTCCAGGCCAATGCCGACTACACCTCGATCGTTGCCGACCGCCATTTCGACCGGCTGGTGGCGCTGGTCGCCGATGCCGAGGCCAAGGGTGCACGGGTGATCAGCCTCGCGCCTGCCGGCGAACCGGCCTATGATCGCGCGACGCGCAAGATCGCGCCGATTCTGCTGCTGGACGTCGATGACGGGATGACGGTGATGCAGGAAGAGATCTTCGGCCCGATCCTGCCGCTGCACAGCGTTGCCGATCCCGCCGAGGCGACGGCGTATGTCAACGCGCATCCGCGACCGCTGGCGGCTTATTATTTCGGCGACGATCCTGCCCGCCAGCAGGCCTTCGCCGCCGCCACGACCTCGGGCGCGCTCGTGATCAACGACATCATGTGCCACGTCTCAATCGACAGCCTGCCGTTCGGCGGTGTGGGGCCATCGGGCATGGGCGCCTATCACGGCATCCACGGCTTCCGCCGGTTCAGCCACGCCAAGCCGGTGGTGGTGCAGAGCCCGGACGGTGCCAGCAACCTGCGGCTGCGCATGCCCTATGCCGACAAGCTCGTCGCGCTCACCGCGATGCTGCAGGCCTGAACCAATATCGCCCGTCGCGGGTTGCGGCGCGGCACCTTTGAAAGGAACCACCGATGAAGATCCTGATGGTACTCACCTCGCACGACGAGCTCGGTAACACCGGCAAGAAGACCGGCTTCTGGCTCGAGGAATTCGCTGCCCCCTATTATGCGTTCACCGATGCCGGTGCCGAGGTGGTCCTCGCCTCCCCCGCCGGCGGCCAGCCCCCGCTGGACCCCAAGAGCGACCTGCCCGATTTCCAGACCGAGCTTACCCACCGCTTCAAGGCAGACCCGGCGGCGCAGGCGGCGCTTGCGAGCACGGTGAAGCTGGAGACGATCGACCCGGCCGATTTCGACACCGTCTTCTATCCGGGCGGCCATGGCCCGCTGTGGGACCTCGCCGAATCCGAAACCTCGATCCGGCTGATCGAGACCTTCGAGCGCGCCGGCAAGCCGATCGGCTTCGTCTGCCACGCCCCCGGCGTGCTGCGCCATGTGAAGGCGGCGGACGGTGCGCCGCTGGTGCAGGGCCGCCGCGTCACCGGCTTCACCAATGGCGAGGAAGCCGCGGTCGAGTTGACCGATGTGGTGCCGTTCCTGATCGAGGACGAGTTTCAGAAGCTCGGCGCGCACTATGAAAAGGGCCCGGACTGGGCGCCGTTTCTCGTCACCGACGGCAAGCTGATTACCGGCCAGAACCCGGCCAGCTCCGAAGCGGTCGCCAAGGCGCTGATCGAGCAGCTGCGTTGACCAAGGCCGGCGGCGCGGCGCATGTCGCGTCGCCGGCGGGTGCAAGACGGGCGCCGCTGGTCCGGACAATGTGGTCGGCGACGCGAAGGGCGTCGACGGAAGCCGACCTCGCCGCCTGCCCCGCCGCATTTACGCGTGGCCGGACCCCCAAGGCGCTGCCCGATAGTGGACAAGCTCCATTTCATCGGCGCCACGGAATGGCGCGCGGCGCTGGGCGTGCCCTTCGCTTGCCTCGGGCAAGCGGCCGGCGTCAGTAGTCGTGGCGCGGCGCAGGATAGGCAGACTAGATGTGTCGCGCCGGCCGTGGGTCGAACACGGAGTCCAGCTCTGGCGCCGGTAGACCGTCAAGCGCGGCCGCGGATCGGCTTAATCTGGTCGAGAACGGCCGGTTCGCCAGGCGCCAGTTGCGGAAACATCGGCGGCATTCGATACAGGGTCGTGCCGCCGCTCGACCGGTCGAACGCTCAGTCTATCGGGGTTATGCGCGTTTCAAAGAAAGCCCAATTGCCGTCCTTGTCTTTGAAATCCGGACCGTCTGCCCATGCAGATTGAAGCGACGCGAAATCCTGCATCAGGAACATGATCGTCTCTCGGTGCCCTTCCGAGATGGTGATCGTCTGGTGCTCCTTGGCATGAAGCTCGAACTTGGGGTCGCCTGCGGGCCAGTCATAGGTGTGGATATCCAGCTCGACCAGCATCAAGGGGGCCGGCGGGTTTCTCAGATTTATGGTGAGCTGCGGGCGCTCGATAGAATAACTACTCTTCTCTTCCTTTTCAAAAATCAGATCGAAGCCTGCATACATATAGTCGCCATCTTCGAAATTCCATATGCCGACAAAGCTTGGGCTCGTGTAGCTGATCCAACCCTTGTCGCTGACAAACGGTCGATCTGGCCGTAACGTGAGCCAAGGTGTTTTCAGATCATAAGGCGTGGCTCGACCCAACAGCTTCGCAGCGCGCACTGCACGAGTGCGAAGAAGCTCCGCGCGACGGAGTGGATCTACACGCATCGCCTTGGGATCGAAGGGCTTGGTGGTAACAGTTCGCAGAATCCTGGACGAGGGCATGGCGATTCCCCTTTCGGCGAGCACCACTATCCCCGAGATCACAGGAGACTCCAACCCTTTTGCGAGCAACGTACACTGTTGATATAAGTTACGCTGCGTCGAGCGCGTGTGATCGTTGATCTTCATCTTCGCTGACGCAGGATTCTGCGGAAGCCTGGAGCGGCTTTTCGACTGAACGCTCAGAGACTAGCGGGCAAGGCGCCCCAATTTACCGGACGCTGCCGCCGATCCACGCACGGGTCTGCTCGAGAACCTCGTCCGACAATTGGGGGTCGTCGACCGCCCGGGCAAGAATGACGGCACCCACCATCGCTGCCCAGCTGCCGATCGCGGCGCTGCGCTTCTCGGCTGCGGGCATGCCCGGCAACGCCTGTTCGATGCGCGCGATCTGCGTGCGCAGCCCCTCCGTCATGGCCGCTTTCGCTGCCGGCGTCTGGTGGCGAATGGCAGCGGCGAGACCCGCCGTCGGGCACCCCTTATCCGCATTGTCCCGGTGTCGCGGCGTCAGATAGGCCCGGACGAAGTCGCTGAACCCGCCCTCGTCAAAACCGTCCGCCGCGAGCGCATGGGCCAGCGCCTGCGCCACGAGATCGTCCTTCGAACGGAAGTGCCCATAGAAGCCGCCATGGGTGAGGCCCGCCGCCTTCATCACCTCCGCGACGCTGACCGCCTCGAACCCCTTGTCCTTAAACAACTGGCTGGCGACCTCCAGAATCCGGCGGCGGTTTTCCGCCATCTGCTCTCGGCTGACCTTCATGACAAAAATTCTCCGCGCGGGCCGTTGACATTTAGATGATGGCTATCATATTTAACCAATCATGATGATGGTCATGAATATAAGACCCTCGACAGAAAGAGCAATCCGATGACGCAAATTCCTGCAGTCCTGATTACCGGCGCCTCCACCGGCATCGGCGCCAGCTATGCCGAGCGCTTTGCCCGCCGCGGCCACGACATCGTGCTGGTGGCGCGGGACGCAGCGCGGATGGAGGCGCTCGCCAGCCGTCTGCGCCACGAAACCGGCGTCACGATCGACCTGCTGCCGGCCGATCTCACCCAGTCGACGGATCTTGCCGCGGTTGAGGCCAGGCTGCGCGACGATGCGCGCATCGGGATCCTGGTCAACAATGCCGGAACGGCGATCGGCGGGAACTTCCTCGACCAGGACGTCGATGCGATGACCCGGCTCGTCGCGCTCAATGCGACCGCGCTCGTTCGGCTGTCCCGCGCCATTGCCCCGCGTCTAGCCGCAGCCGGCGAGGGCGCGATCGTCAACATCGGCTCGGTCGTCGGCGTCGCGCCCGAATTCGGCATGACCGTGTACGGCGCGACCAAGGCGTTCGTGCAGTTCCTGTCGCAGGGCCTCGCGCAGGAGCTGGGGCCGAAGGGCGTCTATGTCCAGGCGGTGCTGCCGGCCACGACCCGGACCGAGATCTGGGACCATGTCGGCGCCGACGTCAATGCGATGAGCAATGTCATGGAAGTGGGCGATCTGGTGGATGCCGCGCTGGTCGGCTTCGACCGCCGCGAACCGGTGACGATCCCGCCGCTGCACGATGCCGGCCAGTGGGAAGCCTTTGATGGCGCGCGCAAGGCCATGCTCGGCAACATCGTCAACGCACTGCCCGCCGAACGGTATCGCACGCCCGCCTGAGCGCCGCGGGGCGCGCCCCCCGGATACGCCCGTCATCCGCATCCCCTCACCATCAACCGCAGCGCGGCCGATGCCGCACACGAAATCGAGACCAAAGCCATGGCGACCTCTGCATCCAGAGCATCGAAGACAGCATTCGTGACCGGCGCCTCCAGCGGCATCGGCCAGGCGGCGGCACTGGCGCTGCGCCGCGCAGGCTACCGGGTGATCGGCACGAGCCGCAAGGCAGCGGCCGACGAGATCCGCGACGGCATCCGGATGATCGCGTGCGACGTGACGTCCGACGCCTCGGTTGCCGCCGCCGTGGCATCGGCGCATGCCGAACTCGGCCACATCGACCTGCTGGTCAACAATGCCGGCTATGCCATTTCCGGCGCGGCCGAGGAGAGCTCGATCAAGCAGGTCCGCGCCTTGTTCGACACCAACTATCTGGGCGTCCTCCGGGTGACGAACGCGGTGCTGCCGATCATGCGCCGCCAGGGCAGCGGGCGGATCCTGAATATCGGCTCAGTCGTGGGGCTGATCCCCGGGCCCTTCGGCGCCCATTACGCGGCAACCAAGCACGCGCTCGAAGGCTATTCCGAATCGCTCGACCATGAGGTGCGGCCGTTCGGCATTCGCGTCGCCGTGATCGAGCCATGGGCGACGAAGACATCCATCGAGGCCAATTCGCCGCGCGGCGACCGGCCCGTCGCGGACTATAGCGAGACGTTCGCCCGCTACCAGGCCGCGTTCAACGCCGCCATGGCAAGCGGCGATACCGCGGAGGCCGTCGCCGAAACCATCGTCGCCGCTGCAGGGGCCCGGAAACCGCAGCTGCGCTACCCCGCCGGCAAGGCGGCGCGACAAACGGCCTTTGCCCGCCGCTTCCTGCCGCGCGCGCTGTTCGATCGTACCTTGCGCAAGCAGTTCAACATCGCCTGAAGTCCCTATCCTATCCGCCCTTCACCCGCGCGCTTTCCTGCGTCAGCTTGCCGCGATCTGGCGCGGCGCATTCCGAATACCGAACTGGTGCTGTACCCCGATGCCGGCCATGGCGGCATCTTCCAGTATCATGACGCGTTCGTTTCGAGAGCCCTGGCTTTCCTCGCGGACTGACGGGCCCTCCTTCCCCGCTGGAGACCACACGTGAAAGCCTTTGTCGTCGACGCATACAAGAAGAACGGCCCGCTGCGTCTGGCCGACATGCCCGAACCCGTGATCGGCGCCGACGACGTGCTGGTTGGCATTCACGCCACCGCGATCAACCTGCTCGATTCGAAGGTGCGCGACGGCGAATTCAAACTGTTCCTGCCCTATCGCCCGCCCTTCATTCTGGGGCATGACCTGGCCGGAACGGTGCTCCGCACCGGCGAAAAGGTGCGGACGTTCAAGCCCGGCGACGAAGTCTATGCCCGCCCGCGGGACGGCAGGGCCGGCACCTTCGCGGAAAGGATCGCGGTCGCCGCGTCGGACCTCGCTCTGAAACCGGCGACCCTCTCGATGGAACAGGCTGCATCGATCCCGCTCGTCGGCCTCACCGCCTGGCAGGCGCTGGTCGAGCTGGGCAAGGTGAAGCCCGGCCAGAAGGTATTCATCCAGGCAGGTTCGGGCGGTGTCGGCACCTTTGCCATCCAGCTGGCAAAGCATCTCGGCGCCACCGTCGCAACCACCACCAGCGCGGCCAATGCCGAACTGGTCCGGAGCCTCGGCGCGGACGTGGTGATCGATTACAAGACACAGGATTTCGAGGAGCTTCTGTCCGGCTACGACCTCGTGCTCAACAGCCAGGATGCCAAGACGCTGGCAAAGTCCCTCAACGTGCTGAAGCCGGGCGGAAAGCTGATCTCCATTTCCGGTCCGCCGGACGTTCGCTTCGCCAAATCCCTGGGGCTGAACCCGGTGCTGCGCTTCGTGATGCGGATGCTGAGCCGGGGCATCGTGAAAAAGGCTAGGCGCCGGGGCGTCGATTATGCCTTTCTGTTCATGCGGGCCGATGGCCGACAATTGGCGGAGATCGCCACGCTGATAGATGCAGGCGTGATCCGGCCGGTCGTCGACAAGGTCTACCCCTTCGCGCAGACGGCGGATGCCCTTGCCTATGTCGAAACCGGGCGGGCCAAGGGAAAGATTGTCGTCACGGGTTTGTGACGGGGCGCGGGGCCGTCTTGGGAGTGCGTTGCCACGCACTCCCACGCGGTATCGATGGTCAGGCCAGCACCGTCTCCACCGCAGCAGGGAACGCGGCCATTTCGCTGCCCGATCCGATCGTCACGCGCGAGACGGTGGGCCAGATCGATCAGTTGCGCCCTTGATCAACGTGCTGCGCAGAGCAACGGGGTCGTA